>JBHHYS010000021.1:0-31664 GCA_046757645.1 Terriglobia bacterium
AATGCCGGGCGCCGAGAGCGGCGTGCAGGTGGTCGAAATCATACTGGAGGACGGGCGCATCGTGCCCGACGTCACCGTGGTGGATTGCACCTACGTCGAAGAGCCCGCATTCGACCCCGAATTGGTGGCCGAGGTACGCTTGCCGGCCGCACCTCCCAGCCCCCGGCGCGCCTTCATCTTCCTCGGCCTGCTCCTGCTGGGCATTTTTATTATGTTCTACCTGTTGCGCACCCTGGTACCCGATTGAGCGAAACCTCCCGTTCGACAGGCTTCCCGCCAAGAGCGCGGGGTCTTCGCTACGCGGCGACAGGGCAAGCGGATTCCGACCGATGAACACAGATAAGGGAGACCAGCTATGATGCCTTCCACTTTGTTGGTTTGCCTCCTTGCCTTCTTCGCCTCTGTCACCCCCAGCGTGTCCCGAGCTTGTCCCGAGCAGAGTCGAGGGTCGAAGTCGCGGGGCGGAGCCGAGGGGTCTGCTTTCGCGCAAGAGCTGCCTTCCCGCTGGATGGATGAGCTGAACTGGATGGAGTTCCGCGAAATCGTGCCCGCGCGGACGAAAACCGTCTTGCTGACTACGGGCACGCTCGAGCCCCACGGGGTGATCAACAACGGCGCCGACAACCTGGCCCCGGTGAAGATTGCCGCGGCGATTGCCTCCGAGGTCAACGCCCTGATCGCCCCGCACATCCCCTACGGGGTGACGGGTCGCCTGGCTCCCTATCCGGGCGCCACCCACATCCCCGCCGAGGTCTACGCGGCCTACCTGCGCGCGGTGCTCGACAGCCTGGTCAAGAACAACTTCAAGAACATTGTCATTATCAACGGCCACGGCGGGGCGCAGACCGAGGTGCTGAGCCGGGTGGCGCAGGAGGTAGCGCTCGAACACCGCGTGAACACGCTGGTCATCAACTGGTGGAGCACCTGCGCGGGCGTCAGCGAAGAGGTCTTCGGCAACCCGGGCGGTCACGCGGGCGAAAACGAAACTGCTTTCATCCAGGCGATCAATCCCCGGCTGGTGAAGAAGCAGCGCTTGCCGGAGACGACTGTTACGGCCAACCCCGCGCCGGGTACCTGGTCGGCGACGCCGTTTCCTTCCAGCATCGGCCTCTATCGGAAAGGGCAAGGCGCCCCGACCGATTTCGACCAAGCCAAAGCCGAGGAGTACTTGCGTCGCGTGACCGCTTGCGTGGCCGCCCGGGTCAAAGACACCCTCCGCAAGTGGGAGCAGGCGGGGTTCAACTAGCAACGGCTATCCCCTATTTGCTGAGCCTCCAGGGGCCCCTACCTGGGGGAGCAGAAAGACCGGCGAGGAATGCGCCCTCCCACCTTCGCGAAAGCTACGGTGGGCAGGACGCCCAAGGCGTTCCTCGCCGCTACCCGCCCAGCCCAGCTACGGCAAGGCCTTGCGCCTGGCCGCTGGCGGCAGGGGACAAGCCCCTGCCCTACCCCCTAAAGCAGCTAGCGGCGGGTGTTGAGCACACGGGCGGTGGCGAACTCCCAAACAATCAGCACCTAGCCGCGGTAGTCCTCGCCCACGCCCAGCAGGAATTTTTCGTCGGGACTGAGCCGCACCAAGTAGAGCACGCGCACCGCCTCCGGCGGCTCAAAGACCCGCAGCGCCTGGGCGTCGCTCGTGCGGTAGAGGACCGCGATGCGGAAAGGTGGAGTCAGCGCCAGCAGCGCCTCGCCGGCGCGAGTAAATTCCATGCCGTAGCCCCGGCGGCGCCACTCCACCCGGCCTTCGAGGTCGAGCAGCACCAGGTGGGCTTCCGCGTCGCCCACCTGCGTGGCGAGGATGTAGCGGCCATCGGGGCTGAAGGCCGCCACCGTGGTCTGCGTGTCCGCGCCGGGCTGCCCCGGCGGGGTGGGGCGCAGGTCAAAGCGATGCTGCACCTGCCGCCGCGCAATGTCCCAAAGCACGGCGCGGCCGTCTTCAAAGGCGCTCAGCAGACGGCGCCCGTCGGCGGAAAATACCAGGCGCGTAACCAGGCTCGGAGGCTGGAGCGCTAGGTCGCCCCACAACTCGCGGCTTTCCACGTCCCAGAGCAGGATGTGGCCGGCGCGGGTGCCCGCGGCCAAGGTCGAGCCGGGGGAGGCCCAGGCCAGCGAATAGAAGTCAACCGGCTGGCCCGAATCGGGCTGGCCCGAAGCGGACGCGGACGGCGCCAGGACTGCCAGGAGCTGGAAGTCGGGATAGCGGCGGAGCTCAAGGCGATTCGGGCCGGCGACCGCCAGGCGGTGCCCATCGGGGCTGAGGGCGAAGCTGGCCGCGGAGTGATCGAGCAATTCCTGCTGGTCAGAATCGAGGTCGAAGCGCGCCAGCACCCCGCGGGCGGAGATCAGCACCTTGCCGTCGGGCGCCCACTCGACCACCGCCGGCGGCCACTGCCCCGGCGCGGTCGTCGCCAGGGGTGCGCATAGGAAGACCAATCCCAGCAGCAAGGCTCTCCGCCGTCGCCCCATCACTGTGTTCCTGTCCGCGTAGATGCGCTCGAATGCTGCCGCCAAGCAGCGCAGACAGCAGACGGGCGAGTGTAGCGCAACCGGGCGATGCGGAGCACCGAAGTTGACATCCCCGGTGGCCGGGGCTATGGTGCCCTCAAGCCTGCGCCCCCAAGGAACTGCACCGGGAGCGGAAGGAGGACCCCGATGAAATTTCCTGCTGCTTTTTTCATTGGCCTGCTCCTGCTCGCTCTGCCGACCGCGGCCGGCGCCGAACCATCCGACGACCGGGTGCAGGTCGGCCAGGACATCGTGGTCGAGGCCGACGAGGTGGTCACCGACGCCGTCTGCATCGGCTGCTCCATCCGCGTGCGCGGAAGGGTCAGCGCCGATGCCGTGGCCATCGGCGGCAGCATCAAAATCGGCGGCAGCGTCGGGGCCGATGCGGTGGCCATTGGCGGGGGGGTGGAAATCAACGGCTCGGTGGGAACCGATGCCGTCGCCGTGGGGGGAGACGTTCGGCTGGGGCCGGAAGCGCGGGTGGGCGGCGACGTGCTCGCCGCGGGCGGCGAGGTGAAGCGCGACCCACGGGCCCGCATCGGGGGCGAAGTCGTCTCCGGACGAGCCGCCGCCGCGGGCTTGGGCAGCCTGCTGGTGTTTTTCCTGCTCATCTGTGCCGCCATCAATCTGGTGCTGGTTCTGCTCGCCTACGGTATCGCGGGCGCGCAGCGGGTGGAAACCGTTGCCGGCACGGTGCGGGCCCGTGCCGGGCTGGCGCTGCTGGCGGGTGTAGGTGTGCTGGTGGGCGCAGTCATCCTGTTCATCATTTCCGCTTTTCTGGGCCCGGCGACGTTTATCCTGGCCCTCCTCGTCTCTCTCGCCTTGTTCATCACCCTGGTGTTGGGCTACAGCGGACTCAGCTGGTGGTTGTGGAGAAGCCTCTCCCCCCGCAGCGGCCCGCTGGCAGCGGTGCTGCTGGGGGCGGTGGTGATCACCATCCTGCAACTGATCCCCTTTGCGGGTTTCTTGATCTTTCTGGTCTTTGCCCTGCTGGCGCTGGGCAGCGCCGCCCTGAGCGGCTACGGCACCGCCACCAACTGGCTGCCGCAGCAGCTCTCCACCCCAACGTCCATTCCACCCCCGTCTCCCCCCGCCGCCCGCTAGTGAGGTTCGAACCAACGCAGGCGCCGGCGCAATCAATGGTCGCCCTTGCCTGGCATATCGTCCGGCTCGCAGAGGGGACGCTCCGCGCTTGCTCTGCGATCTCTGTGCCTCTGCGGTGAGAAATCTCTGCTGTCGTGGCTGAAACCACGACCCCCAGGAACCAGCGGCTTCAATGATTGCGGCTACTCTTTTCGCGCAGGATTGAAGGAGCCTTGTCGATATCCCTCTAAGTCCAACGTGACGAACTTGAAGCCCAGGGCCTTGAAGATGTTGCGGAACTTCGCGGCCATCTCCGGGGTCAAGGCGCGCGGCAACTCCTCCGGAGCGATTTCGATGCGCACCAGCCCCGTCCCGAAGCTTCGGGATTCGGGGCCATGGTAGCGGACGCGCACCTGGCGAAAGCCCAGGGCGCGCAACGCCTCTTCGCCGCGTTCGACCTGCTTCAGGTTGCCTTCCGTCACCGCAACACCATAAGCGATGCGCGAGGCCAAGCACGCCGCCGCCGGTTTGTCCCAGGTAGGCAAGCCGGCGCGGCGGGAGAGCTCGCGGATCTCCGCTTTGCTCAGCCCGGCGTCGAGCAGCGGGGTCAGCACCCGGTGCTCGCGGGCCGCCTGCTGGCCGGGGCGGAAGTCGCCTTCGTCGTCGCGGTTGACCCCGTAGGCGACCCCGGCATAACCGCGGGCGCGGGCGAGCTCGCCCAGCTGGGTGAAGAGCTCATCCTTGCAATGGTAGCAGCGGTCGGGCTGGTTGGCGACATAGCGCGGGTTCGAGAGCTCGGCGGTCTGGATGAACTCGTGGGCAATCTTGAACTGCTCGACGAACGCCTCCACGCTGTGCCGCTCGCTCTCCGCCAGCGAGGCGCTCACCGCCGTCACCGCCAGGGCCCGCGTGGACAATACCTGCCGCGCCAGCCAGGCTAGGTAGGCCGAATCCGTCCCCCCGCTCAGCGCCACAACCACCGACGGTAACTCCGCTAGCGCCCTCCGCAGCCGCGCCTCCTTGTGGCTCACTTCCATTGTCGATTCCGCCTGTGTGGTGATCGAGAACCGCTATTCTGCCACGGGGCTGTCAAGATTTCTACCCAGCGGGTGCGGAGCACCCCTTCCGAAGCGTGCCCCCGTAGGCGTGGACTACTTCTTGGCCGCTTCGGCGAGGGGAAGGGCGAGGCTCCTCGGCCAAGCTTCCATCGGCTCCGCTCAGGACAAGCGGGGCAAGCCGGCAGGCAGCGTGGGTGTAGCGCTGGGAAGCTCACATCTATGTACTTTTCTTGGTCTGCGCCGGGGATCCCCGACAGCCCGCTGTCATTCTGCGCGAAGCGAAGAATCCCGCCGCAGAGACCCTTCACTTCGTTCAGGGTGACATGCCCGCCTGAGCCTGGCAGGTCGGGGTGGTTATTTCTTGGCGGTTTCGGCGATGGTGAAGGCCAGGCCGTCGGGGTCCGCATAGACTGCCTGGCGGAGGCCGAACTCCTCGGTGCGGGGCGGCATCAAACACTTCACCCCTTTGGATTCCAGCATCCGGTGAACCTCGTCCAGGTTGTCCACGTGGAAGCCGAGCTGGCAGCTGCCCGCCGGGGTGTGGCCTTCGCTGGCGCCTTCGGGGTTGACCGAGTCGGCCAGGTGCAAGGCAATCGTGCTGCCCTGGTTGGCAAACTCGCTCCAGTGGGGGGAGTCGAACTTCAGCGGCAGGCCGAGCACGTCGCGGTAGAACCTCACCGAGCGCTTCATATCGGAGACGAAAACAATGGCATAGTTAAGTTGTTTCATCGCGCCCTCCGTAGCACGTCAATGAGAGGCGAGGCCGGCAAGTGCCCGCGCCAGCCTCTCCACCACCGCGTCCGTGTCGTCACTCAGAAGCTTCAAATCGAGGATTTTGGAACTGGGGAAATCGCAATTTTCTGCAGCAGCCCGGAAGCACCGTTCGTCGAATGGCTCTACGTGATGGTAAATAATCATCCTGTCGCCATTCGTAAATAATCCATAGGGTACACCCAACTCCCAACAATAAAGGTGCAGCTGGGCCATGCCGTCTCCTCGCTGGTCGGGTTGCACCCGGCCAGAAACGTCAGCATAGATATAGCCGATGTGTGCGCGGGAGTCGTCCGGATTGAACTCTGGGCTAGCAGGTCCCTTAACTTCGCCTATGAGTCTAAGTCCCGAGTGAGGAGGCCAATATAAGTCCCAGTGTCGCCACCAGCGCCACACACCGCAGAAGCCCGCATCTTCAAAGAAGGTTGGAAGAGCTTTCATGACTTTTGCCTCCTTAATCTGAGCTGGTAGCAGCGGTTCTAATAGGCTGCGATAGCTCACCAGGGCTTCGCGAATACGTTGAGTCTCGGTCATTGCCTTCTACCTCGCGCGCCTAGTCCCTCAGGGGCTAAAGCCCCGGTGTTGTTGCCGGTCCTGTGGCGTCGCGGATAAAGCCGCGACCCACAAGGCTTCTCTTGTTGTGGGTCGTGCCTTCAGGCACGACATTTTCGCCCACGAAAACACGGGGCTTTAGCCCCTGAAGTGGCTTACTCGGCGGCGGGGGTGGTGACGGCTTCGACGACCGCTTCAGCTTCGCGCTCCTCGATCACCGCGGCCGCCGCCGCCACCCGGTCGTCCTCGTCGAGCTTCAGCAAACGCACGCCCTGCGCCGAGCGCCCCATGGAGCGAATCTGCTTGGTGCGCACCCGGATGATCTTACCGTGCTGGGTCACGATCATGGCGTCGGCGTCTTTGGGCACGCGGGCGACCGCGGCCACCAGACCGTTCTTCGCGCCCACCTTGATGTTGATGACCCCCTTGCCGCCGCGCGATTGCAGGCGATACTCGCCCAGCTCGACGCGCTTGCCGTGGCCGAGCTCGGTGACGGTCAAAATCCAGTCCGGAAGGGTTTTCTTCAGCACCTCGTCGGAGACTTCCTCCAGCGTGGCGGGCTCGGACTTCATCGCCTTCCGCACCGCCTCCCAATCGGGGGCAATCGCAGCCATGCCCACGATGTAGTCGGGCTCGCCCCGACTCTGCCGCCCCTTGCGCGCTTCGGTCTGCAGCTTCATCCCGCGGACGCCGTAGGCCTGACGGCCCATGGCGCGCACGTCGGTTTCCCGGAAGAGGATCGCCAGGCCGTTGTGACTGGCGAGAAAGATCATATGCCGGCCGTCGGTGAGCCGGGCGGCGACCAGCTCGTCGTTCTGCTCCAGGCTGATGGCGTAGATGCCGGTGGTGCGCGGGTTGGCGAACTGGTTGAGCTCGGTCTTCTTCACCGTGCCGTTGCGGGTGACGAAGAAAACGTAGCGCCCGGCCTCCTCCAGCGAACTGACCGCCAGGAAAGCCGCTACCCGCTCTTCCTTGGGCAGGGTGAGCAATTGGGCGATCGCCTTGCCCCGCGAGGCCCACCCCGCCTCGGGAATGTCCCAGACCCGGAGCCAGTAGACCTTGCCCGTCTGGGTGAACACCAAAAGGTAGCCGTGGGTGGTGGCGATGAACAGGTGCTCGACGAAATCATCTTCCCGCGCTTTCAGCGCCATCCGCCCTTTGCCCCCGCGGCCCTGGTGGCGGTAGGCCTCCACCGGGGTGCGCTTCAGGTAGCCCGAGTGGGTGACGGTGATGATGACCTCTTCCTGCGGGACCAGGTCCTCCAGCTTGATCTCTTCCACCTGGCCAACAATCTGGGTGCGGCGCTCGTCGCCAAAGCGTTTCTGGATGTCGCGCAGCTCGGCGGCGATCACCTGGCGCAGCCGGACGTCCGAGGCCAGGATTTCTTCCAGCTCTTTGATGCGCGCCTGGATGGTCTTCAGCTCCTCGAGAATCTTTTCCCGCTCGAGCTGGGTGAGACGGTGCAACTGCAAGTCGAGGATGGCCTGCGCCTGCACGTCGGTGAAGTCCCAGCGGCGCATCAAGCCCGCCTTGGCTTCGGCGGGGGACTTCGAGCTGCGGATGAGGCGGATGATGGCGTCCAGCTTCTGCAGCGCCTTCTTGAAGCCGAGCAGGATGTGCTCGCGCTGGCGGGCCTTGGTCAACTCAAACTGGGTGCGCCGGCGAACCACCTCGAGGCGGTGGTTGACGAAAAGCTGCAAGGCCTCGATCAGCCCCAGCTCTTTCGGCTGCCCGTTGACGATGGCCAGCAGAATCATCCCGAAGCTCACCTGCATCTGGGTATGCTTGTAGAGGTTGTTGAGGATAATTTCCGGCTGCTCGCCGCGCTTCAGTTCGAGGACGATGCGCATGCCTTCCCGGTCGCTCTCGTCCCGAATGTCGGAGATGCCTTCCACCCTCTTGTTGTTCGCCAGGTCGGCAATCTTCTCGATCAGCTTTGACTTGTTGACCTGGTAGGGAATCGCGGTGATAACGATGTTCTGCTTGTCGCGGGCGGCCTCCTCGATGGCGGCGTGCGCCCGTACGCTGAACGAGCCCCGGCCGGTGCGGTAGGCCTGCTCGATGCCCTCCTTGCCGAAAATAAAGCCGCCGGTGGGGAAGTCCGGCCCGGGCACTAGATCCATCACTTCCTTCAAGCTGGTGTTCGGCTTGCGGAGAAGCAGCGCGGCAGCGTCGAGAATTTCCGTGAGGTTGTGCGGCGGGACGTTGGTGGCCATGCCGACGGCGATGCCGGCGGCACCGTTGACCAACAGATTCGGCACCTTCGAGGGCAACATCACTGGCTCTTGGGTGGTGTCATCGAAGTTGGGCGCGAAGTCTACGGTGTCCTTTTCGATGTCAGCCAGCAACTCGGTGGCGATGGAGGCCAGGCGGCACTCCGTGTAGCGGTAGGCCGCGGGCGGGTCGCCGTCAATGGAGCCGAAGTTTCCCTGGCCGTCAATCAGCGGGTAGCGCATGTTGAAGTTCTGGGCCATGCGCACCAGGGCTTCATAGACCGGGGCGTCGCCGTGGGGGTGGTACCTCTTCAGCACCTCGCCCACGACGCCGGCACACTTGGTGTAGCGCTTGCCGGGGCTGAGGCCCATCTCGTTCATGGCGTACAGGATGCGGCGGTGGACCGGCTTGAGGCCGTCGCGGATGTCCGGCAGCGCGCGCCCGATGATTACGCTCATGGCGTAATCCATGTAGGAGCGCCGCATCTCCTCTTCGATATCGACCGGAACAAATACCGGCTCGTGCGGCTCCGCTACTCCCTTGGTCCCCTCCGTCGCCATCTAGCTGTTTCTCCCTTGTTTGCCTCTTGAACTCCCTCAGGGGCTAAAGCCCCTACATTTTCTCGCCTGCTTCTGTCGCCGTTAAAACCGCGACCCGTGAAATCTTTCATCCGCTCTTTGCCCACTTCCAGTATGTGTGTCCGACCACCCTAGCTTAGTCGCCTGCCCCCTCTTGCTTTGTGGGTCGCGCCTTTAGGCGCGACATCCCAGCCTCGGAAAACTACGGGGCTTTAGCCCCTGAAGTACCTACCGCCTCAAACGGACTTGGATCCAACACAAACTTTCCATTTGCCGATGACAGCGCGTAGTCCCGGGCTCGCTCCACCAGCCGCGCAATCACAGGGTTCAGCTCAATGTACCGCTTGCGCGTCCTATATTCCTCAGCATCTCGAATCCAGCGATCGTGATACGCCGGCTGCCAGATCGGGAGCTTGTAGTCGAGCTGCTTGCGAATCTTGTACGCCGCGCCGCCCTTGATCATCTGCATAGATTTTTCCAGGGTTGTGTCCCCGCTTGGCGTCAGCAGGGCGTGAAAATGCTCCGGCATGATCACAAAAGCATGAAGCTTGTAAAACCCTCGTTGGCGACAATCGAGAATCTGCTCCAAAAGAATTTTAGCTGGCACCGCTTTCGCAAATACTGGCCGGCGCTGCCAGGTCTTGGCCGTTACATAGTAAACTCCGGCTTGGCGAACCCGCCGCTTGATTCTGCCCATCCAACCAACCTGCACTTCAGGGGCTAAAGCCCCGGGATTCCACGCTGCTTTTACGTCGCGCCTAAAGCCGCGACCCACAAACCTCGGCTGCGTCTGTCCCAGCCCATCTCGACCTGCCTCTTGCTTTGTGGGTCGCCCCTTTAGGGGCGACACCATCGGCTACCCAACCAAGACCGGCTTTAGCCGCTGAAGTTTTCTATGGGCTTTTCCGGCGCCCTTTCGTTCGCCTCACTCGCCCATGGAAAAGGAGCACCACAATCGGCGCAGAAATCCGGCACCGGTACGTCCCGCCAGAAAAAGCCCCCTCCTTTTTGGTACTTGCGAATCGGCTTGGCACAGGCAGACCTGGGGCATTCGCTTAGCGTAGGTGCCCCACATATGTGACAGAAGGGCCTCGTTTCTAGAGAGGGTGGGCTGTACTCAGCGGCAAGCTCATGGCCCTTCTCACACACGAGAATGAAAATGTGCTCGATTAGTTCACCCACCAAGAATCAACCTCTGCCTCCTCAGATGTCCAAGTTCTTCACGTCGAGGGCGTTGTCCTGGATAAACTTGCGTCGCGCCTCCACGTCTTCGCCCATCAGGGTGGAGAAGATTTCCTCGGCGGCGACAGCGTCTTCCAGCCTGGCCTGGAGCAGGATTCGAGTGTCAGCGTTCATGGTGGTGTCGTAGAGCTGGTCGGGGTTCATCTCCCCCAAGCCCTTGAAGCGGGTGATGGCCAAGTGCTTCTTGCCCTGCTCGACCAAGTAGTCGAGCAGCTCCCGGGCGGTTTGCATCTTGCGCTTGGTGCTGTTGGCCACCACGGTGAAGGGGGCCTTGGAGTGCGCCGCCAAGCGCCGCGCCAGCTCCACCGCGCGCTTGTATTCGGGCAACGAGGCCAGGGCCCAGTTGATGCGCGCCTCGACCCCGATGCCGTTCTTCACCACGAGTTCCCGCAGGGAGTGCTCCTCGTCATAGGCCGGTGCGGCGCGGATGCCCAGCTTCGAGAGCTTCTTGGCCAGCTTTTCCAGCTTGGCCTTCGTCTTGAAGTCCTCTTTTTTGTGGAGGTCGCCCGTGGCCAGGGCCTCGGCGACGCGCCGGTCCCCCACCCGCCGCTCGAGCTTCTCCAAGGTCCGCTCGTATTCCATTTGCTGGAGCAGGAACTTCGACAGCTCGACCCCCTCCAGCACCCGCCCGTTGCCCAACTTGACTGACTGGTCCTCGGTGGCGCTCGCCATCAGCTTGCGTTGAAATTCTCGTTCGTCGTGGATGTATTCCTCCCGCCGGCCCTTCTTGATGCGGTAGAGCGGCGGCTGCGCGATGAAGACGTGGCCGCGCTCGATCAGCTCCTTCATCTGCCGGAAGAAGAAGGTGAGCAGCAAGGTGCGGATGTGGGAGCCGTCCACGTCGGCGTCGGTCATCAGGATAATCTTGTGGTAGCGAAGCTTTTCGGGCTCGAAGTCCTCCTTGCCGATGCCCGTGCCCAAGGCGGTGATCATGGCTTTGATCTCTTCGTGGCTGAGCATCTTGTCGTAGCGGGCTTTTTCCACGTTGAGAATCTTGCCCTTCAGGGGCAGGATCGCCTGGTAGCGGCGATCGCGCCCCTGCTTGGCCGAGCCCCCGGCCGATTCACCCTCGACAATGAAGATCTCGCAGCGCGCCGGGTCGCGCTCCTGGCAGTCGGCCAGCTTGCCGGGCAGCGAGGTGGAATCGAGCGCTCCTTTGCGGCGCACCAGCTCGCGGGCTTTGCGGGCCGCCTCGCGGGCGCGCATGGCTTCAATCGATTTGGCGATGATCTTCCGCGCCACCGGGGGGTTTTTGTCGAAGTAGGCGGAGAGCTTCTCGTTGAGGAAGGCCTCGACCAACCCCTTGATGTCGCTGTTCAGCTTGCCCTTGGTCTGGCCTTCGAACTGCGGCTGCGGCAGCCGCACGCTGATGACGGCGGTCAGGCCTTCGCGCACATCGTCGGTGGAGAGAGCCTCGTTCTCGTGTCTCAGCAGGTTGAGCTGCCGGGCGTAGCGGTTGATGGTGCGGGTGAGCGCGGAGCGGAAGCCGGAGAGGTGGGTGCCACCGTCCACGGTATTGATGGTGTTGGCGAAGCAGAAGACGTTCTCGGTGTAGCCATCGTTGTACTGGATGGCGATCTCCATCTCCAGAGTGGCCGCCTTGCCGGCCCGACCGGGCGCGTGGCCCCCGATCGGGCGCCCGCCTTCCATATAGATGGGGTCGTTGTGCAGGGGCGTCTTTTTGCGGTTGATCAGCCGGACGAACTCAGCGATGCCGCCTTGGTAGCGGAAGGCCACCTTCTTGTCGGTGCGCTCATCCACCAGGATGATTTCCAGGCCTTTGTTGAGAAAGGCGAGCTCGCGCAGGCGCTGGGCCAGGATGTCGTAGCCGAACTCGGTCTTGGGAAAGATTTCCGGGTCGGGATGGAAGGTGATCTTGGTGCCGGTTTTCTGGGTCTTGCCGGTCTGCTTGAGCTTGCTGGTGGGCTTGCCGCGCTCGTAGGATTGCTCGTAGACGGTGCCGTCGCGCCAGATCTCCAGATCCAGCCAGTCGGCCAGGGCGTTGACCACCGAGACCCCCACCCCGTGCAACCCGCCGGAGACTTTGTAACTACGGGTGTCGAATTTGCCCCCGGCGTGCAGCTTGGTCATCACCACCTCGGCGGCGGGGAGCCGGGTGGTGCGGTGGGTGTCGACGGGAATGCCGCGACCGTTGTCCACGCAGGTGACGGAGTTGTCGTCGTGCACGGTGGTTTCAATGCGGGTGCAGTAGCCTGCCAAGGCCTCGTCCACCGAGTTGTCCACCACTTCCCAGACCAGGTGGTGGAGGCCGGTCTCGCCGGTCGAGCCGATGTACATCGCCGGGCGCTTGCGCACCGCTTCCAGGTCGCCCAGAACCTGGATGCTGGTGGCGTCGTAGCGATGCCCCTCGACCCCGCGCTGCGGGGCTCGGGACACCCTGTCGGAGCGGAGCGCAGACCCCGCGCTCTCCGCGGGGAGCCCCGTTGAAGGGTGCCCCTCACCAGTGGCCGCCGGGCCTTTGGCCGCCGCCGGGGCGGTCTTCGCCCCCGCACTCTTCCCCGCTCTTTTTCTCGTTTTTGCCATTCTCAGCTATACCTCACCCGGACGTGTCGGGGCGCTGCGGATGCGTAGAAGGCCCAGGAGACTGTGGGCGGCGTGCGGTCCCGACCGGTCGGGAGGAGGGAACCCGGTCCCGACGCTTGGGGATGCCCGCCGCTTAGCAAGCTCGTTGCACCTTCCAGGGAGCTCTGCGGACGCGTCAACAGAGCTCTCGCGACACCAAAATTATATCAGATTGTCGGGAAAAAATCGAGCCCGGCTTGATCAAAAAAGCCTGTATTTATGCGGCCTTGCGAGGTCTCTCGGGCGGGTTGGGCGGTGGCTTTCGGGAGAGCCGCGTCAGCGCCTTCAGGCCCGGGTGGAGTGCTGGCGTGCAACGCCCTCGGAAGCGCCTCGCCCCGCTGCTTACAGCCGCATGGGCATCACCACGTAGCGGTACTTGAGGTCCTCTTCCGCGAGGGGGCGGAGTTCGCCGGCGGATTGGTCGTCTTTGAATTCAAAGCTGACCGGGCCGGCAGCGGCCGCCGTGAAGAAATCCAGCAGGTAGGTGGCGTTGAAGCCGATTTGCAGGGGCTCGCCGCTGTAGGCTTTGGGGGTCTCGAGTTCTTCGCGGGCTTCGCCATACTCGCTGGAGCTGGCGGAAATCTCCACCTTCTCCGGGTTCAGGGCGATGCGGATGGCGTGGCTGCGCTGGTCGGCGACCAGGTCGGCACGCTTGATCGCCCCGGCTGCCATGTCGCGATCCAACACGACTACCCGGGTGTTCTCCCGGGGCAAAACCGCTTCGTAGTTGGGAAACTGCCCGGTGAGCAGCCGGGAGATCAGCAAGCGCTCGCCCACTTTGAAGAACAGGTGGGCGTCGTCGCGGGCAAATTCGACCCGGGCCTTCTCGTCCACCTCGCGCAAGAGGCGGTCAACTTCATTCATCGCCTTTTTCGGCACCAGCACCCGCACTTCACCTTTGAGGCCGCCCTGCTTTTGCGCCGCCTCCACGTGGGCAAGGCGGTGGCCGTCGGTGGCCACCATGCTGACGGTGTCCGGCTTGAGGAGCAGCAGCGCCCCGTTCAGCGTGTAGCGCGACTCTTCCAACGAGATGGCGAAGGCGGTCTTGGCGATCAGGGTTTGCAAGACCCCGGCAGGAATTTCCAGGAGCGCGTGGGGAAAGTCGGCCAGGGCTGGATAGTTCTCCTTGGCCATGCCCACCAGCTTGAAATGCGCGCGCTCACAGCGTAAGTCCAGCCAGTGGTTCTCCAGGCTCTTCATCTTTATCTCAGCGTCCGGCAGTGTTCGTACCAACTCGAACAGCCGCCGCGCCGGGACCGTGCCTGCACCTTCCTTCTTCACTTTGGCCGGACACTGGGTCTTGATACTCAACTCCAGATCTGTGGCGCTGACGCCGAGAGCGTCACCTTTTACCTCCAGCAACAAGTTCGACAGGATGGGGATGGTGGTTTTGCGCTCGACCACGCCCTGGACGAGCTGGAGCTCGCGGAGCAGGTCGGGTTTTTTCACAGCAAGTTCCATGGGCGACGCCCTCGAAGAAGATTAATCAAAAGTATTGTAATACACCGTAGCCGTAGTCGGGGAGTGGATACGGTGGAAAACAGCGTGGCGGCCAACCCCGGACAGGAGACGCCGGACGCAAAAGATTGTGCACAGCCGGTGGATGAAGAGGAAAAAACCCACCCGCCACGCTGGCAGGGACAAGTGCACACCGGCACCCACAAGAAAAACACACCCGGCTGTGCATAACTAACTGAGCATGTCGGTGACTTTGTGGAGGCGCTGCGCCAACTCTTTATCGGTCTTGCGTAGGCGCTCGATCTTATTCACTGAGTGGAGCACCGTGGTGTGGTGCTTGCCGCCGAAGGCCCGCCCGATTTCCGGCAGCGACGCCCCGGTCAGGCGCTTGACCAGGTACATAGCCACCTGGCGGGGAAAGGCAATGGACCTGGCGTTGCTGCGGGCCTTCAGGTCGGCGGGGCGGAGGCCAAAGAGGTCGGCCACCCGGCGCTGAATGGCCTCGATGGAGACGCGCTTTTCCTGCTGGGCCAGAAAGTTTTTGAGCACCGACTCAGCCAGTTGCAGAGTGATGACCTCGCCGACCAGCGAGCTATAGGCCTGCAAGCGGATCAGGGCTCCTTCGAGCTCACGGATATTGGAGCGGATACCGCGGGCAATGTATTCAGCCACCGGCGGCGGCAGGGCGGTGTTCTCCAGCGCTGCCTTTTTCATCAAGATGGCGATTTTGGTCTCGAGATCGGGCGGCTGGATGTCGGCAATCAAGCCCCACTCGAAGCGTGACCGCAGCCGCTCTTCCAAGGTGGGGATTTCCTTGGGGGGCGCGTCCGAGCTGATGACGATCTGCTTTTGGGCGTCGTAGAGGGCGTTGAAGGTGTGAAAGAACTCTTCCTGGGTGCGCTCCTTGCCGGCGAGAAACTGGATGTCATCGAGCAGGAGGATGTCCACGCTGCGGTACTTGTCGCGAAAGCCCACCATGCGCTCGAAGCGCAAGGCGTGGATGACCTCGTTGGTGAACTTCTCGGCGCTCATGTAGCTGATGCGCAGAGCGCACTTGGTGGCACGCACCGTGTGGCCGACGGCCTGCATCAAGTGAGTCTTGCCCAGGCCCACGCCCCCGTAGAGGAACAGCGGGTTGTAGGCTTTCGAGGGCTGCTCGGCTACGGCCAGGGCGGCGGCGTGGGCGAACTGGTTTGACGAGCCCACCACGAAGGTATCGAAGGTGTAGCGCGGGTTGAGCTGGTAGTCGATGGAGTCGAAGTCGAGGCGCGGCTGAAAGGGTTGGCTCCCCGGCCGGGACGGCGGGCGCGCGGGCGCCGACGTGTCACGCTCCGCCGCGACTACATAGTCCACCCCATACCCATCCAGCGCCAGCGCCGCCTGGGCTTCCTCGACCATGCGCTTCCCGGCCGAGGCCAGCCAGCGCTGGAAGACCGGGTTGGGCACCTGGATAGCCAGAATTTTTCCCTTGACAGCCTCCAGACGAGTGGGCTTGAACCAGGTGGCGAACGTCTGGGGGTTCAACTGCGATTCGATGTGAGCGAGAATTTTTTCCCACACGTTCATGCGATCGCCCTTGGGAACCCGCCGTCGATCCACCCGGGTTTCCACAGGGATTTCCACAGCCGGGCCGGCCCTCAGGGCAGCAATTTCGCCGTGACTTTGGAGGCTTTCCTCACTCTGCACAACCCGCAAGGCGTACAGCCGGGTGAAAAACCTGTATGGAACCCAACGGAAAGGAATCCAGCAAGCTCAACTTCCCCCCGAAATTTCTCCCCGGGAGCGGCGCACTATACCACAACTTTCTAAACTTTTCTATGCGCGGCCCCGGGGCGAAAAAAACACCGGCCGCCAGAACCGCCCGCCGCGCCTTGACGCTTTCTGCGGCGCTCCTCTATACTCTGAGTTTGCTTTCGCACCTCAGGCGCCGCTGTTCGTGCGCCGACCTCCGAGGCCGGAATGCCCAAGCGTACCTATCAACCGAACGTCCGCCGGCGCCACAAAACCCACGGCTTTCGCCGCCGGATGCGGAAGCCAGGTGGACGCCGGGTTCTGGCGCAGCGGCGCCGGAAAGGGCGCTATCGCCTCGCCGTCTAGCCGGAACCGGGTACCGCCGAGGCGAACCCACGCCGTGCCGCACGCCGTTCCCCAACCCGCTTCCTCCCCGGGGACAGGGTTGCGCACGCGGGACTACGACCGCGTCTATCGCCAGCCCGCGCGCCGCCAAGGCTCGAAGCACTTTCTGGTGGTGGCGCGGCGGAACGAGCGGGGGCAGACCCGCTGGGGCATATCCGTCAAGGTGCGGCTGGGCGGCGCGGTGGTGCGCAACCGGCTTCGGCGCCGCCTGCGGGAGATGCTGCGCCGCGCCCAGCAGCGGCTGCCGGCGGGCTGGGACGTAGTGGTGCAGCCGCGGCGGAGCGAAGTGGCGAGCGCCGATTTCGCCGCCTTGCGGCGCGAACTCGAACTCTTGTTGGAGAAGACCCTGCACGAAGGGTAGAGGCAGAGCCGATGATCCCGGCCACCGAAGGCAGGCTTGCCCAAGCCGAGCGTGGGCTGGAAGTGTTTGTGCTGGCCGGGGTGCGTTTCTACCAGGGGGCGCTGCGGCCGCTGAACCCCTGGGGCTGCAAGTTCCACCCCTCGTGTTCGCACTATGCCCTGGAGGCGGTGGAGCAGCACGGCCTGGGACGGGGACTCTGGCTGACACTCAGACGCCTGCTGCGCTGTCGCCCCGGCGTCTTCGGCGGCTACGACCCGGTTCCTGTCCGGCAGGTGGGCGGCGGGCAGGCCGATGGCGGGTCGAGGCCCGAGCCAGAAACACAAACCACACCCGGGGGCGCCCTGCCCCCCGCGCGGGCGAGATAGAGCAAGGCCGTGGCGCAATTTTCTCAGGAAAAACGCATCCTGCTGGCCTTCGCGGCCTCCTTTTTGCTGCTGGCGCTCTGGGGCTCCTATATGCGGAGCCGGTACCCGCAGCCCCCGCCGCCCGCCGGCGAAGCCCCGGCCCCCCGCAGCCAACCGGCTCCCTCCCCAGCGCCGCCGCGCCCGACGGGGGCGGAAGCGGAAGCGTTGCCGGCAACGCCACCGCCCATCGAGATAAAGCAGGGAGCCGAAGAGCGCACCATCACGGTGGAGATGGAAGGAGCCGCGATTGTTTTTTCGACCCGCGGGGCGGTGGTGCAGAGCTGGCGGCTGAAGAAATACCAGGACGAGCGGGGCGAGCCGCTCGAGCTGGTGCAGGGGCGCCAGACGCGGCTCGGCTACCCGCTCTCTCTCGCGGCAGCAGACCCGCAGCAGGAGGAGACGCTCAACCGCGCCCTCTTTCAGGTCAACACGGGGGCGAGGGATCTGGTGGCGCCGGTGGAGCTGGTTTTCGAGTGGAGCGACGGCCGGCTGGCGGCCCGCAAGCGCTTTCGCTTTGACGAGGACTGTCTGTGCGAAATAGAAACCCAGCTGTGGGACCAGAGCCAGCCGGTGGAGCACCAACTGGCCTGGCGGGGCGGCTTCGGGGAAGCCGCCGGCGCGGCCACCTCGATGCGAGGCGGGGAAGCCCAAGTCTTCGTTCGTCCCCCCGGCGGCGTTGAGCGCCAGCAGGCCGGCGAGGCGGGCAAAGAGACGGGCTGGGTGGTCAAATCGCCCTCGCCATTTCCCTACACCGGCGAGGCCAGCTATGCGGGGATCGAAGACCGGTACTTCGCCGCTGTCTTTCTTCCTCGCCGCCCGCAATTGCGGGTCACGGCCTGGACGGAGGAGTGGACGCCGGTGGGTGAGGAGAAAGCCCAGCAGGTGGGGGCGGTGGCGGTGGGGGTGGCCGACGACAACACCTTGCGGCTCTTCGTGGGGCCGAAAGCCATCCACGTTCTCGAAGGCATTAAGGCGCCGGCCTTCGCGAGCGGGAAGCGCCCGGTGCTGGCCGAGGAGCTGGTGGACTTCGGCTGGTTCTGGTGGGTGGCCAAGCCGCTCTTCGTGGCGATGACGTGGATGTACGAGCACTGGATCGGCAATTACGGCTGGGTGATCATCCTGCTGACCATCGTCATCAACATGGCCTTGTTTCCCCTGAAGTGGAAGTCAATGCTGTCCGCCTGGAAGATGCAAAAGGTCGCGCCGCAAGTGAAAGCCATCCAGGCGCGCTACAAACAGTACAAGTTCAACGACCCCCGCAAGCAGCAAATGCAGCAGGAAATTATGGCCCTCTACAAACAGCACGGGGTGAATCCCGTGGGGGGTTGCCTGCCGATGGTGCTGCAAATCCCCTTCTTCTTTGGCTTCTATAAGGTGCTGCTCAGTGCCTTCGAGTTGCGCCACGCCCCCTGGGTGTTCTGGATCACCGACCTCTCCCAGAAAGACCCGTATTACGTGCTGCCCATCGTTATGACCCTGACCATGTTCGTCTCCACCCGCATGACCCCGATGACCACCACCGACCCGGGCCAGCAACGCCTGATGCGGCTTTTCCCGCTGCTGTTCGGGTTCTTCTTCCTCACCTTCCCTGCCGGGCTGGTGCTCTACTGGTTGATGTCGAGCGTAGTGGGCATCGGGCAGCAGTGGTGGATCAACAAGCGGCAGCGCGAACACGAAATGGCGGAGAAGGAGGCGGCCAAAGAGCTCAAGAGAAAGAAGCGGCACCGACATCGCCAGCCGGCCAGCGGCCCGGAGGAGGCGAGCAAGTGAGCGGGAACCGCTGGATTCGCGACGGGCAACTCGACCACGAAGCCCTCATCCCCGCCTTGCGCTCCTTTATCGGCTCGCTGGTGCACGCGGCCGGGTTCGAGCTGCGTGCCGAGGTCGAGCCCCTGCCGGCCGGGGCGGAAGAGGTAGAGAACGTGGAGATGGTGGTCAACTTCCAGGGGAGGGACGCGGAGCAGCTGCTGGCGCGCCACGGGGAGCTGTTGCGCGCCCTGGAGCACATCACCCTGCGCTGGCTGCGCCTGGAGCCGCGCTACCACGACCACATCCGCTTCGACTGCCAGGACTACCGCGCCGGGCGCATCGCCGAGCTGAAATTGGCCGCGGAGACTGCCGCGGCCCGGGTCAAGCAGAGCCGGATTCCCTTCCGCTTCAATCCCATGGACGCCCGCGAGCGCCGCATCCTGCATCTGGCCCTGCGGGATGACCCCGGGGTGCGCACCGCCAGCGAAGGCGAGGGCGAGCTGCGCTCGGTGGTCATCTACCCCGCCTGAGCGGGGGCGCCCGGGGCGGCCAGGGCAGGTAGCGGCGAGGAATGCGTTTTTGCCTTGGGCAAGTGGCTCGACTGCATTTGAGCGCATTGCTCGTCGGCTTTTTCCGTACAAACCGACGACGAATCCTGATCGTACACGCCTGACTGCAAGCTGGATGATACGGGATTCGTCGCCGCTACTAGGCACTGGGGTGCGAGAGCGGGGGAAGGCCATGAAAGCCGCGGCGCGGATTCGGGTGGGAACGTCCGGGTGGCACTACCCCCACTGGCGAGGACCGTTTTACCCCGAGCGGTTCCCTGCCGATGAAATGCTCGACTTCTACTGCAAGCGGCTGCACACAGTCGAGATCAACAACTCCTTCTACCACCTGCCCGCTAAGGAAACCTTTCGGCGGTGGCGCGCGCAGACGCCGGAGGGGTTTCTTTTTGCGGTCAAGGCCAGCCGCTACATCACCCATATGAAGAAGCTGAAAGACTCCAAGCCGGCGCTGAGGAGATTTCTCTCCCACGCCCAGGCGCTGGCCCCGAAGCTCGGTCCCATCCTGTTCCAATTGCCGCCCCGCTGGGGGCGCGATGCCGGGCGCCTCAAGGAGTTTCTCCAGTCGCTGCCCAAGAAGCATGGTTCGGCTTCGCTCACCCCAAGCCGCTACGCCTTCGAGTTCCGCGACCCCGCCTGGTTTCACCCCGAGGTTTACGCCTTGCTGGAAAAGCACAACGCCGCCTTCTGCGTCTTTGACCTGGGCGGGCAGGCCTCGCCCCGCCTGGCCACCGCCGATTTTGCCTACCTGCGCTTGCACGGGCCCTCGGCACAGAAGTATCAGGGGCGCTACACGCGGAGGCAGTTGCGGAGTTGGCTCGATACGATTCGGCAGTGGCAACGGGCAGGCGCCCGAGACGTCTACGTCTATTTCGACAACGACCAAGCGGGCTACGCTGCCCGGAACGCCCTGGAGCTGGCGGAGATGGCCCGGCGGTGAGCGGGGCGCACCGTGCGGCACGCTACGCTAGCGGCGCGGTCTGCGGCCGCGGTAGAGGCACAGGGTGCCGAACGGGGTGGTGTAGCGCGCGGCTTCCGCGACTCCTTCAAAGCCAGCCTGATTAATCAGCTCCGGCAACAAGCCCCGGACGCTCTCCGCCGTGGTTTCAAAGCCATCGAGTATCTGCACCAGCAGGAAGGCTACACGCAGCAACGCGTTCTGCGGCCGTCCCCAATCGGCCACGTGCAGCTCTCCCCCGGGCCGAAGCACGCGAAACGCCTCTCGCAATGCTTGCATCTTCTTTTCGAGGGTCAGATGATGAAAAAGCAGGCTGGAAAGGACGCGGTCGAAGCAGTGGTCGACATAGACCAATTCGTCGGCCATTCCCTGATCGAGAGTGATGTCCAGGCCGGCTCGGGCAGCCTTCACCCCGGCGAGTGCCAGGGCTCGCGGGTCGGCGTCCAGCCCCACCACGGTTGCCTCCGGTTGCGGGCTCTTGATGAGCAGGGTAAGGGTGGCCGTCCCGCAGCCGAGGTCGAGCACCCGCTGGCCGGGCTCGATGCGGGCCTGCTCGACTAGCCGGCGTTTGAAGGCAGCCTCGCGCAGGATCCAGCGCAGCAGCGGGTCGTACGCAGAAGTCAGCCAAGGGTACTTGAGCGCCGGAATGTAGTCGCCGCGAGGCCGGCCCATGGTCAGCGCTCGACGAAGCCGCTGGAAAGCAGTTCGCCCCGGGCGTTGAAGACCACCCGGAAGACAAACGCAGGGTTGCGAATCCGCGGCGCGCTGAAGCGCCGGTCGGTGTATTCGACGATGTGCTGGTCGGACTCGCGGCGGTAGCGCACCACGGGAAAGCGGGCGAACCACAGGTAGGTTTCAACTTTGGGCAAGGCCGCCGCCCGGGCTACGTAGTCGTTCGCGGCACTGGGGAAGAACTCGAAGGCGGGCGGCTTCGGCTCGAGCAGGTTGAACCAACTCTGATACACCCCGGCGGGTGTCAGTACCAGGCCCGACCAGCGAAAGGGCGAGAAGGGTTGGGGCAGCGCCCCCAGGGCTTCAACCCGCAGGCCGCGGACGGCCCCGCGGTGCACACCCCCAGGCAAACCCCCAGCACCGCCAGGCCGATGCGGCAGACGCTGGCCGGGGGCTGGCGAAAGCCCCAGCCGCGCGCGGCAGGAGTGAGCAGGACCGCCGCCACCCCGCTGCTCAGCAGCAACCAGAGCCCCCAATTGAAGGGGGTGCCGAGGAAGCGTGACGCCAGGCTGATCACCAGCGCGGCAAAGGCGGAGAGGGCCGCCCCGAGAAGCCCGCCGCGGCGAAAAGCGGCTTCCCGCTGGCGGTAAGTCCAGGCCAGCAGGTGCGGGAAAAGCAGGATGGCGGTGAAGGTGAAGTCGATGATGAAGAGCAGGTCCCAAACCACCCGCTGGCGGCTGAAGGGGTGAAAGACCATCGTCCCCCAGGAGGTGGCCAGGTCGGTGCCGAGATGCCAGAGCAGCCCCAGGGTCGCCAGGACGAGCAGCCGCCGGTAGTTCTTGTCTTTGCTGAACCACCGGAGGAGGAGCGCCAGCAGCGGCGCCATCACGGCTACGCCCAGCAGGGAGTGGGTGAAGCCGCGATGCACGGTCAGGGTGGCGAGCGGGTCGCGAACGAAAAAGTCGAAAAAGACGTCCACGTCGGGCAGTAGCGCGGCCGCGGTCACGGCCAGGGCGGCGGCCGGGCCGGCGCGAGGTTGGGCGAGGGCGCGGCCGATGAGCGCCCCGCCGATGCCGGTGCTGATGGTGTCCATCGCGTTCGGGAGCGGCCATTCTGCGCGGGGGCTTCTTCGAGGTCAAGCAGAACGGAGAAAGGAGGCACGAAAATCGAAATTCGAAAAACGGAAATCGGAGCACCCGCAGTAGCGGCGAGCAATGGAGTGGAGTGCGGCCAGACACCCAGTCGCGGGTGCAGAGCACCGCTTCCGGACCAGAGGGGATAAAAGAGCCGGCGACGAAGGCTCAGCCTTCATCACCGCTACCAAGCTCAGGGTTTACACCGCGGCCGTGAGTAGTGTGCTGGGCCTAACGACCAAGGATGCAATTAACTACATACTCGTAGAGCCTGTACTCGCTGTATGTCCCATGCTCGTCGAAGGTGACGAAAGAAATGGCTCTTCCTTCTATGGTGCTCGTATCTTGCAGCAACACCGGGAAGGGGAATTGTTCAAAGGAGAAGACATTCATCAGGAAGAATACAGCATCGACGCTGTGCTCGTAGGTAGGGATCCCACAGCCGTCACAGGGGGGCTCTGGGCCCATGCTCCAAGACTTTCCCCACACGATTTTTCCGTCCTTGCCGTGCAGGAACAGCGAGTATCGGAACATATCTTTCGTGGTCGAATTGTAGAAGCCGTGAAACGAGTAGAAGTAGTCGGACCCACTGGGGGCGAGAGCGAAGTGCTTGTGAAGGGCCTCGGGCTTTTCTTTCCGAACCGCGGAAAGAATTTCTCCGACCTTTTCGTGGAATAAGTTCGTTCTTTTGAACCCACCCTCGGTGTCTGCTGACAACGGCGTGGTAGTATAGAAGACACGGGTTGGATACTCCACGGATTCGGTAGGCGCTTTGTACTTGTAGTAGGGCGAATACTCCGTCTGGTCCAGTTCAGAGCAGGCCACATGGTGCTCCAGCCGCAGTTTAAGGAGTTCTTCTTTGTTGATAAGACCGAGCAGTTCGGCCCGCTGCACGCTCGGGGAAGTTGAGTAAAGGTAGATGGCAGGATGTTCTTCCTCTGCGATAACAGTGTTGGGTGGCACAATCCACGCCATTTTTGGGACTTCGGAAATGTGCGATTGGAAAACATCTTTGATGTAGGCGCCTCGTGAGAGTACTTCGAGAATAGCTTCTTGAGCTTGCTGGGCGGAGACAGACAAGGGAACGGCAAGAACCAGAAAGGCGACCGGCAGCCACAGTTTCTTGTTCTCGATGAGTGCTCCCCCAGTACTCCGTATGGCCACAAGAGATTCTACGACATAGATCCACGACCTGGGAAAGTTTAGGAGCCCCGGCCCGGTTCTTATGGATCCTCTACGGCCTGTCGGGAATCAGCGGACGGTGATGAGCGGGGAGGTCTTGGGGAGGACTTGGCCAACGAGCATCGCGGCGCAGCCGGCCGCGCGCAGGGCGGTTTGCGCCGCGGGGAGCTGCTCGGGCGCCACCGCCACCAGCAGCCCGCCCGAGGTTTGCGGGTCGTAGAGAAGATTCTGGAGGTGGGGGGAGACCCCGGGGGCGAACGCCACGCAGGGGCCGAGGAATTCGCGGTTGTTTTTCAGGCCCCCGGCCAGGTAGCCGTTGCGGGCGCATTCGAGCGCACCGTCAATCAGCTCCAGCGGCTGACTCTCAAGCAAAAGGCTGACGCGACTCGCGACCCCAATCTCGCGGGCGTGTCCGAGCAGGCCGAAGCCGGTGACGTCGGTGGCGGCGTGCACCGCGCCGGCGGAGAGCGAGGCCAGGGCCTCGGCAGCGGCCCGGTTGAGTTGGAGCATGGCGGCGACGGCGGCAGCCACCCAGGTGTCGCGCGCCGCGCCTTTCTTGAGCGCGGTGGTGATGACGCCGGTTCCCAGGGGCTTGGTGAGCAGCAGGTTGTCGCCGGGGCGAGCGCCGGCGTTCGTCCAGATTTTTTTCGGGTTGAGGGTGCCGGTAACGGCGTAGCCGAATTTGAGGTCGTCGTCGCGGATGGAGTGGCCGCCGACGACGGTGCAGCCGGCTTCGGTCATCTTCGCGAGGCCGCCGGCGAGAATCTTCTCCAGCAGGTCGGTGTCGCCCGTCTCCGGAAAGCCCACCACGGCCAGCGCGGTCAGCGGCCGGGCGCCCATGGCGTAGATGTCGGAGAGGGAGTTGGCGGCGGCAATCTGCCCGTAGGTGAAGGGGTCGTCCACGATGGGGGTGAAGAAATCCACCGTCTGCACCAGGGCCTGCTGGTCGGAGAGACGATACACCCCGGCATCGTCGTGGGTGGCGAACCCCACGAGCACGTTCGGGTCAGTCTGCCGCGGCAGCTTGCTCAACAGCGAGTCCAGCACCGCTGGACTCAGCTTGCTCGCTCAACCCGCCGCTTTGCTGGCTTCGGTCAGCCGCGGCTTTTGCTTCGCCCCGGCCTTGACCGCTTCCTCCGCCACGTCGTCACCTCCGGTGAATGGGTGCATTATACCGTGCCTCAAGGCCAATGCTTTGCTCTTGGGGGTTTTATCGAAGGGGGCGGCCTTTCCCCCCCAAGCCGGCGACGACGCCATTGGCTTCATCGCCGCTACCGGCTTTGGCTCGGAGGCAACGGGAGGCGGGGTCTAGGAGCAAAAAAAAGAAGCGAGGATTTGGGGGTTAGGGAACCACGTGTTCGCTGCAGCTTTCGAGCAGGCGCGCGAGCTTGGCGCGGCTCTTGGGGGAGATGGAGGCGAACTCCACGCCGAAGCCGATCCCTTCCCGCACGGTGCGCACCAGGGCGGTGCCCTGCACCTCCGGCCGCTTGGGGGGGATTTTCAGTTGCACTTCGGTGCCCTTGGGGAGCAGGGCCAGGGTTTCCACAAACACCCCGCTCTGGCTGATGTTGCTGGTGCGGGCCAGGATGCGAATCCGTTTGCCCCGGGACTCGATGAGAGCCTCTTCGCTGAAGAGGTAGCGGGGGTGGCGGCGGCGGCCGTCGTAGGCCTGGAGGATTTCGGTCAAGGCGTTGACCAATTTCTTGGGGATACGCAGGCCGCGCGCCGGCTCGTAGACGAAGCGGATCTCCAGGTTGGCGTCGCCCTTGTCCACCACCTCAAAGAAGGGTTCCTCGCCCACCTTGATGGTTCCGACAATCTTCTCCCCGGCCACGGCTTCTGCCTCCCCCGCCCCCCAGAGTTCCTTGACAGGCTAATACCCTCGCGGGGAAGGAGGCAAGGGGAAAGTGCGCCGGGCGGGGGGCGATTTCTTGCGGCATGCGGTGCGAGTCTCTCCCAGCGCGTCCACCGCGGTGAAAAGCTCTGGGGGCTCTTCTCGGCCCACAGCAGCAAGTAGGGAGGCACGCCCCGGGAGGTTCTTTACCGCTTGCGGCTGGCTTCCCACCGATCCAGGCGGGTCAACCCGCCTTCTCAACCATGCTCCGCCGCCTCGCGGCCCTGGATCCGTCCCAGCACGTGGGACATCGCCCGTACCTCTCAACCCGGGGTGGCGGCGATGGCGGCGACGATGAATGAGAGGCCGAGGTGACCAAACACATAGACGATCGTCAAGAGAACCAGCCAGCCGAGCGGCGGGCCCCACAGGCTGCCGTAGTAAGCGAAGTCGAAGGCGGCGGCGGCCAGCGCCAGCAGGAGAAGGACAAGTTGGGAGCGGTGGCCCCAGTTGAGGGTAAAACCGCGGTCGAGCGTGTGGGGGAGAAGGTAGACCGCGAACAGAATTGCCAGGAACAAATTTCCGATCGGCGTCTCCCACCCCTCCCGCAGCCGGGTAATCGCCTCATAGTGCTTCACCATGGGCGGGAAAACCAGGTAGAGGATGAGGACGCCGAGGAGAAAGCGAATCGTTCTTCCGAGCGGCCCGGTCGGGGGGAAGGTCCCGGGCTTCTCGAATTTGGTTTTCATCCGACCCTCCCTGCCGCCCGCCTGGCCTCGGCCGGATTTTCTTGGCGGCGGCCCGGCTCGAGGAACGAGGCGGCTGCGGAGTGGGATCGAGCGCCTATGCTATGATGGGCGAGGTGATGAGCGCTTGCACCCATCCTGCCGACCAGCAGGCTCGCAGCGTTTACTACCTGCTGTGCGGCGCCTGCAAGGCCGTCCGCCTGGTGAGTTACTGCAACTACGCCCAGGAGTGCCACCCCGAGTGCACTCTAGCCCCGGTCTGCGTCCAGGAAGCCCGCGCGCGGTATCACGCCGCCGTGCCCCTTGAGGTTGACCCCGGCTTGCAATAAGGCCAGGGGCTCGTCCCACGGCGAGACCCCGCCGAAGAACGGTTTCGCTGCTGCTTTCTAGCTGGAGGAGCCCGAGGGTTGCGGGGCTAAAGAGACCGACTTGGCCGGGGCGGGCGCCCGTTTAGCCTCCGCTTTCATATGGCAGCGCCCTTCGAGCACCCCGCCAGCTTCGATCACCAGGCAAGGGGTGTGCACCTCACCTTCCACCGTGCCGCTGGGGAGGATTTCCACCCGGGTGGTGCCCTTCACCGTGCCCTGCACCTTCCCGGCCACGGAGACCACGGCGCTCTCCACCTCTCCTTCGAGGCGGGCATTCTCGCCCACAATCAGGCGCTCCTGGCAGCGCACCGTTCCCTTCAGCTCACCGTCCATCCGGAAGGTGCCGGCGAGCTCCAAGGTGCCTTCCAGCCTGACGCCCCGGTCGAGGAATCCGATCCATTCATCGGCGCCCGTGGGCGGTTTATTGGTCCCTAACCACTTCCCCATGACTCACCTCGCCTTTGACTCGTGCTTGCCAGGCGCCGCGGAGACTGACTGAGCTAGTCTCTCCCAGAAGCCTGCCGGAGGCAAGCAAAAAGCGGAGATTTGCTCCGCGGGGGAGAAAATATCCGCCCGCGGTGCGCGCCGCTCACCCCGTGGCAGCCACACATTTTTCATCACGCGGGAGCGGGGCTGCGATGCTAAACTAACCGGGCTGGGGGGGCTGGCCGGGAGTGGCCAGAGGGGAGTCCTGATGCGCTGCCGCAACATCCTGGAAGCCGTAGGGCACACGCCCCTGGTGCGCCTGAATCGCCTCACCCAAGGGCTCAAGTGTGAGGTTTACGTCAAGGCGGACTACTTGAACCCGGGCGGCTCGGTGAAGGACCGCATCGCGCTCACCATGATCGAGGAGGCCGAGCGCCGCGGCCAGCTCAAGCCCGGCGGCACCATCATTGAAGGCACCAGCGGCAACACCGGGATGGGGCTGGCGCTGGTGGCCGCCGTCAGAGGCTACAAAGCCATCTTCACCATCACCGATAAGCAGTCGAAAGAGAAGATTGACCTCCTGAAGGCCCTGGGGGCGGAGGTGATCGTCTGCCCCACCGCCGTGGCCCCCGATGATCCCCGCAGCTACTATTCGGTGGCGCGCAAGCTCGCCCGGGATATCCCCAACTGTGTTTACCCCAACCAGTACGAGAACCCAACGAACCCGGAGGCGCACTACCGCACCACCGGGCCGGAAATCTGGGAGGACACCGAAGGAAAAATCACCCACTTCGTCATCGGCCTGGGGACCGGGGGCACGGTGACGGGCGTGGCCCGCTTCCTCAAGGAGAAGAAGCCTGGGGTGAAGATCATCGGGGTGGACCCGGTGGGCTCGCTCTACTACGAGTACTTCAAGACCGGCAAAGTTGGCCGCGCTACGCCATATGTAGTGGAAGGCATCGGCGAGGACATCTTTCCCGCCACCATGGACTTCTCTGTGCTCGACGACATCATCCAGGTCACCGACCGCGACTGCTTCCTCTGGACGCGGCGCTTGGCCCGCCAGGAAGGCATTTTGACCGGCGGTTCGGGAGGCGGCTGCGTTTACGCGGCCTTGCAGGTGGCCCGCGAGCTGCGGAGCGAGGGTGTGGTGGTGGCCTTCCTGCCCGACACCGGCACGCGCTACTTGAGCAAGATCTTCAACGACGAGTGGATGCGGGACAATCGCTACCTGGAGGCCGAGGTGGCGCTGACCGCCGAGGAGCTGGTTCGCAGCAAGGCCGGGGCCGGGGCGCCGCGTGACTTGGTTTCCGTGCAGGCCTACCAGACTGTCTACCACGCCCTGCGGCTCATGCAGGGTAAGGACATCTCCCAGTTGCCGGTGGTCGAAAATGGGAAGCCGGTCGGGGCCCTCTATGAAGACGATGTGCTCAAGCTCGCCTTGCAGGGGCGCGACCTGCGCAAGGTGATTGTCCGGGAGGTGATGGGCAAGCCCTTCCCCATTGTGTCCCGGAGCGCTCCCCTGGAGCAGATCAGCCAGTTAATCGCCGGCGGCAGCCCGGCCGTTTTCGTGGAGCGAGCCGGGGGCACGTACGACATCGTCACCAAGTACGACATCATTCGAGCCGTGGCGCGGCTGGCGGAAAAGGAAAAGGAGTCGCGCGCCTAGCCCGGCGGCGGCCCGGTGCCTGGGTTGCTTTCAGCCCGCGAAATTGCTGCAGAACTGGCGGATTATAATGTTCGTCTCTCGCCAGCGGCGCTCGCGCAGCTCAACTGCTACCTGGGACTGCTTCTCCGCTGGAATCGCCGCATCAACCTGACCGGCATTCGCGAACCGCGCGCCATCCTCCGCCGCCTTTTTGGGGAATCGCTTTACCTGGCGGGGGTCGTCCGAGTGCGCGGTTGGCTGGTGGACGTCGGCTCGGGGGCCGGCTTTCCCGGCTTGGCCCTGAAGCTGGCGGCGCCCGGGCTCAAGGTGAGCTTGATCGAGCCCCGGCGACGCAAGGGCGCCTTCCTCAAGGAAGTGGCGCGGCGGTGCGGGTTCTCTTCGGTGGAGGTGGTGGCGGAACGCTTTGAGAGCTGGGTTCGGGGCCGGGAAGGAGAGGAGAGGGCCCATCTGATTACTACAGGTGCAGTAGCCGTGACCCCGGACCTACTCCGCGCCATGGCTGAGCTGTTAGGCCGAGAAGGTAGGGCGGTATTTCTGACCACGGGAAAGCTGGCCGAGAAGGTGAAAGCCCGGGAGGGCGGCTGGGGTTGGGAGCCAGTGCGCAGTGTGCCTGGCAATGGCGGGCGCGTGGTCCTTGTTGGTTGTCCGCGAAACTAATATCTTGTTAACTTATTGAGTATGCCAGACTTATACGTAGATATAGCAAGCGTTCCGAATTCAATTAGTTGTGGCTTACAAAGATTGTTTCACGTGAAACATTTTCTTGACACGCGAAGCTGTTTTCGCCTAGATTTTCGCCGTTCGCAGAGGCCGCAACGGGAGGCCGCTTGGGCAAAGTTATCGCGGTGGCCAACCAGAAGGGCGGGGTGGGCAAGACCACAACCGCCATCAACCTCGCCGCCGCCCTTGCCTCCAGCGGCTACCCCACCCTCCTGGTTGACTGCGACCCCCAGGCGAATTCTACCGCCAGCCTGGGCTTCCCTCGCGATCCCGCCCGCCGCTCGCTCTACCACGCGCTGACCTTCGCAGAACCCATTGGCAATCTGAAGCTTCGCACTGCGGTTGACCACCTGGAGCTGGTGCCATCGGATAAGAACCTGGTGGGGGCGACCGTGGAGCTGGTGCAGGCGGAAGAGCGCGAGTTCCGCCTGAAAGGCCTGCTCGAGCCGGTGCGGGATCAATACCCCTTTGTTCTGCTCGACTGCCCGCCGGCGCTCGACCTCCTCACCGTCAATGCGCTCAGCGCGGCCAACTCGGTCTTGGTGCCGATTCAGTGCGAATACCTGGCTCTGGAAGGGGTGAGCGAGCTACTGGACACGCTGATGCGCATCCGGCGCTCGCTCAACCCGCAGCTCGCTGTCGAGGGCATCCTGCTGACCATGTACGACGAGCGGACCAACCTCTCCCGCCAGGTGCTCGGCGACCTGCGGGACTTCTTCGGGGCCCAGGTGTTTGCTACTGTCATCCCCCGCAACGTCCGCCTGGCTGAAGCTCCCAGCCACGGCAAGCCTGTGCTTCTCTACGATCCCCACTCGCGCGGCTGCGAGAGTTATCTCGAGCTCGCCAAGGAGGTCATCGCCCATGACTCGAAAAGCGCTGGGCAAGGGTCTGAACGCGCTGCTTCGTGACTTTGAGCCGCCGACGCCGGTGGTTGGCGGCGAACCCCTCACTCGGCCGGCTGTGACCGAGGCCAGCGGCTTGCAGGAGGTCTCGCTTGACCGCATACAGGGATCCGCGTTTCAGCCGCGGGCGCACTTCGAGCCCCAGGGGCTGGCGGAGCTGGCGCAATCCATGCGCTCGGGTGGAGTGGTGCAGCCGGTGGTGGTGCGTCCCCTGGGCGATGGCTACGAGCTGGTGGCGGGTGAGCGCCGCCTGCGGGCTGCGCGCTTGGCTGGCCTGGAACGGATTCCGGCGCTCGTCCGGGTTCTCTCCGAGGAGCAGGCGCTTGAGCTCTCGCTGGTGGAGAACATCCAGCGGGAGGACCTGAACCCCCTGGAGCAGGCGCGGGGCTTCGAGCGTCTGGCGAGAGACTTCGCCCTCACCCAGGAGGAGATCGCGGGGCGCACGGGCAAAGATCGGGCCACGGTGGCCAACCTGATGCGGTTGTTGCGGCTGCCGCCGGAGGTGCAGGCGCTGCTCGAGCAGGGCAGGCTGAGCGCGGGGCATGCGCGGGCCCTGCTGAAGCTGGAAGAAAGCCCTGTGCTGCAGCGGGTGCTGGCCAAGCGCATGGTCGCCCGGCGAGTGTCCGTGCGGCAGGCCGAGGAGATGGTGGAGCGGCGCCTGCCGGAGGCGAGGAAGCAACGCCCGCGGCGCCCCGCGGCCGACCCGAATCTCAGGGCGGCCGAGGAGGCCATGGAGAGAGCCCTGGGAACCAAGGTGCGGGTGGTGGAGCGCAAGGGAGGGCGGGGCCAGGTGCAGATTGACTACTACAGCCTGAAAGACCTCAACCGCATCTACTACATAGTTGTAGGAAAGCCGGGCGAAGGCCGGTGAGTTATACTACAGTCGCCGTATTTAGGGCAGCGGCCTGCCTCTCTGGGGCGGACGGCTTCGTAGTATTGTCGGGGAGTAGGGGTAGGGTGATAGAGAGCCCGGGCTCGTAGGCTGTGAGGCATAGGTGAGGCTAGTGGATTGAGCACGCGCCAGGGCCGCGGGGGTCGCCGCAGCTCCCGCAGGGTCCGGCGGGCTCCCGGGCGGCGAGGCGGCCACCCTTCCCTCCTAGAGCGAAGACGGAGAGCTGCTGTTCCAGCTTCTGGCTCCTGCAGGAGGGGCAGGACGCCGGGCTGGAGGGCTGGACGAGAGCCTCGAAGCGATGCGCGCAGTCGCTGCAAATGTACTCGAAGATCGGCACCGAGTTGGCCTCCTATGCCGCGAGAGCAATTCTATACCTCCTCGGCTCGAAGCGCAAACCTGCTGGCTTGCTGAGGCGGGCCAGCTATTCTAAGGCACGGGCGTTCTGCACGCCCTTTACGAAGCTCAATAACGGCTGGGTCGACAACAACGTCCCTGGGCCGGGGGTTGCCAAGCGGACGCCCAGGGAAGTGTGGGCCCCTCGGGTGGGGAGTGTCGGCTCCGACTCCCAAGTCGCCGGGCGCCCGCGCGCGCTGCCATGGGCCCGGCGGCCTGTGGGCACGGTTGCCATGGCCCGGAGCGAGGACGAAACTACCCGGCTCGACGAACTCCTGCGCCGCCGCGCCGAAGTGGATGTGCGCCTGGCGCGCTACAAGAAGGGGTTCGGGGTATTGTTCGCCGACATCGCGGGCTCTACCGACTCGCCGCCCCCGGACAAAACATTCTCACCGCCGCTGTGTACGCGCCTGCCGGTGAGCTGCCCGGGGTGCGCTTGCGCCGGTTGAAGGAGACGGGGCTGAAAGAGAAGCCCGCGCCCCAGGTAGTGTATGAAGTCACCCGTGCGG
>JBHHYS010000022.1:0-31655 GCA_046757645.1 Terriglobia bacterium
AGCCGCACCGCAGGGTAGCGAAGTCAGGCAGGGATAACCGCTGAAAGCATCTAAGTGGGAAGCCTGCCCCAAGATAAGGTCTCCCAATCCTAAGCCCGGAGCGCAAGCGAAGGGCGAAGGGTATGAAGGGCCCAGGAAGACTACCTGGTTGATAGGCGGGACGTGCACGCGCAGCAATGCGTTCAGCCGACCCGTACTAATCGCCCGTTCGGCTTGACCACTTAACTTACTCAGCTTCTACCCGCCGACGTCCCCCCATGTCGGGACAGCGGCGGCGACCCGAGTAAGTTTCACCGCTGGAGCTACTACGAATTTGTGCCGCTTGCTCGGCAGGGCACGGTTTTAACCGTGCCGTCAATCCTGCCCAGCAATCTCAGGGCTTTAGCCCCTGAGGCCGCCTGCCCGTTTCAGATTTCTGTGGCCCGTGATCGTCCTCCGCTCACCGCTTTTCGGAGCCAAGTGCAGATCGCGCTTGGCGAGAAGCCCCGGCGGTTCACCATAAACGAATCACGAGCCACGCGTCACGATTTTCCCGGTGACCATACCGCGGGGGCCACACCCGTTCCCATCCCGAACACGGTCGTTAAGCCCCGCAGGGCCGATGCTACTGCTCGGTTCGCTGAGTGGGAAAGTAGGTCGTCGCCGGGTTTGAAATCAAAAAGCCCGCCCTCGTGGCGGGCTTTTTGTTTCACCCCGGCACACGTGCTTTTCAGCGCAGCCAGGAAAGCTGAGGCCGCCGCAGGCGGCCGAAGTCCCGACTTCAGTCGGGATAGGCGAACGAGCCGCAAGGCGAGTGAGTCCCGACCCCTTTTGTCGGGATCGCTTGTCCCGAGCTTGCCGAGGGGTCGCCGGGTCTAAACATTCGAACCTGGGGTTCACCCACCCCCGGGTTTTTTCTTTTTCCGCACCGCAGGCGTCTCCCTGTCACCCTGAGCGCAGCGAAGGATCTGCTTTTGCTCTCGTCCCCGCCGTGGCTCTTTCTGCGCCTTGCCTGCCCTGCCTGCCCCGCTTGCCCTGAGTAATGTCGAAGGGAGCCCGCCGAGGGGAACCTGGCGAAGGGCCCGCCCTGAGCCCGCCGAAGGGTCTCAACCCCTCCCCAGAATACCCGTTTCATGCGTCTGGATGCATCCCGGACGCATAGCTCCCCCACCCCCGAGGGAACAACCCCCCACCGGCGTGTGCTCCTTGCTCCGCTTGTCCTGCCCTGTCTGCCCTGAGCCCAGCCGAAGGGCACGCCCTTCCTGTCATCCTGAGCGCAGCGAAGGATCTGCTTTTGCCTCCCGCACTCACCGCTACTCTTTCTGCACCGCGCTTGCCCTGAGCCTGCCGAAGGGCACGAGCACTACCCGAGAAAGCCGGACTAAGCGCAGCGAACGAAGTCACCGCAGGTCCCGCTGTCTTCTAGGGGGATAGGGGGAGCCCGCAGGGCGACGAAATCCCGGCGCGCCGAGTTCTCACACCTATGCGGCGCTCTTGAATCGCACCCCTTCTCCCGCGGGTCGGCGACTCTATCGAGAAACTTGAACCAGCAGGCCCAAATTGAAATATGCAAAGATGAGAAGGAAAACTAGGACAATGTTCCACCAGAATGCTCCACTCCAACTGTCCCACAAGCTAACACTCGGCCTGCTAGGAATACGTGCAAACTCAGCGGCCCAATCTAGAGTTTCTTTCTCATTTTTTGCTTCGCCCCCCATGGACATCATCTCATTCCACCGAGTTTCGTACTTTGATTTCCACGAGCGCATTTTGAGAAAGTAATACCACCCGGCAGTCAAGAAGATGCTACTCATGCCGATAATTATCCAGTTGTACACTTTGACGCCCTTGAATATGGTCGCCCCCAAGCGCCCCCATAGCTGAAACACGGGTGAGCCGGTTTGCCGCGACTCATCCCGGACGAGAATGTCATTCACTCCGACGATCCTCGCAAAGGCTCTAGGAGGGCCTACCTTTGACCCCTGAATGTACACCGCGATATGAGCTTCATCTCCTGGGTTGAGCAGAGCAAACCTGCACCACACAGTGTTCGGACTAGAGGGACTGGCTGGAGCACCGACTTCAAACCGAAAAGGTGGACTGGTTCGTTCCACAACGGCATCTAGGACTTCGGTTTCCATTGCTTCTGTAGTTTCTATGACGACTACTTCAACACCAGTCTCCGGTGCTTCAATGCTTTCTCCGAACGCCAATATCAGAGGCTCAACCACGTCCTCAGCCTTGATGGGGGCCGCGCCACTATTGCGTACCACAATGCGAGCTTTCGATAAGGAGCGAATCGCTTTCCCCCGATACTCAATCGACAAACTTGTTTCCAGACCTCCCCCAACTTCAATCAAAGAGTCTGATCCACGGAAGATGACGGTCAGTTCTTTCTTTCGAAGCGATAGACTAATAACGAGAGCAGCTAGTGTAATCCCTACCGCGATAACCCCAAGCAATACTTGGAGCCATCTGGTCGCTCTCTCTGGGGAAGGGACTTTTTGCTCCACACCGATTGCCATTCTGGAACGATTATAACACCGCTCTTCCTATTAGCTCGCTCCCAGAATCGCAGTTGTCGCTCTCCGGTTGATCCTACCAGCGCGCAAAACTACACTCATTTCAGAAGGTAGACCAATGGGTCTGACGCATATCAAAGCCAGCATCGCCAAGCTTGCCAAACCCGTGAACCCAGGACAGCTGAAGCCGCCGGCGACTAAAGGCACACGCGATTTTGTCTCCTAGATTATAGGATAAATTATCCCCTTGACTGGGGGACAGAATCTCGTTATTCTAGCACCACGACAGAGGGGGATAGATGAGCCAAAGGGAAAAGCTTTCGACGACCATCGCGCCGGAAAGCTATGCCTACCTGAGGTCTCTCATCAAGGCCCGGAAGGCACGGAATTTGGCCGAGGCGCTTGACTGGGCGTTGGCTCGCCTGCGCCGATTGGATAACCGGGCTCGGCTGGAGCGAGACACGGCTGCTTACTTTGCGCGCCTTTCGGCCAAAGCCGCGGCGGATGAGTCGCGTCTAGAGGCTGCCCTGGACCAAGTCGCCGACGAGGTTGACTTTGACGAACGCCCCAGCCCCTAAGCGGGGAGAGATTTGGGTCGCCAACCTCGGCGATCCGCCACAGCGCCATTGGGTTGCTGTCGTCTCGCTCGATGCTCGAAACACCAGCGAACGCGTGGACTCGGTTCTCATCGTCCCCTTCGGAAGTTATGGCATCGAGGGCCCCACGGTAGTGAAATTCGAGCCGGGCGAAACCGGCTTGCCTCAAACGTCCTATCTAAAGGGGCACTTCATCACCACGCTCAAGAAATCCCGCTTGGTGGAATCGCTTCCTCGTCCGCTGTCTTCCAGCCGAATGCGGGAGGTCTGTCTGGCCATCCGGCGGGCCTTCGATGTGGATGCGCCTTGGCCGCAGAGGCCAGTCCGCTAAGCGGTGTCCCTTTACGTCAAACCGTGCTATAAAAGTCAGGGGGAGGGACGCAGGGGCGGGCTTCGTTCCTTGGGGCCGAAAAGCGATGCGTGGGCGCCTTCGCCCTGGCGCGAATCGGGCGGGTTGAGCCTAAGCCGCACCTGTCCGCGCGGGGGTTAAGGGCGGCGCGAGCGGAGCTGCAAGCTGATCTGTGGCTTCTGCGGCTACTATATGTCCTGCTCGGATTTCTGAGTCGGGCCCGCGTCTTTTGACTCCGATGATGGCGGTGGAACAACTCGGCGACACCCTGGTCTCCATGGGGTTCACCCGCGGCCGGATCACCGCTGCGCCCCAAAGCGACGCCTACATCTATCGCACCCCCCGCGTGGCCCTGGCGGTTGCGCGGGCGGCTCTGGAACGCTGCTTCGCGCCGCCCCACCAGGACGAGGCAGGCGCGCCCTGGGCAGTGGAGTTGAAGCTCGAAGCCCGCTGGCTGCACGCCGCCGATATTTTCCGCAAGAACGGCCTCCCTGTGCACCGTCTGGCCTTCGAGCACTACCTCACCTGCCTGTCGAAGATCGGGTTGTTCCCCTCCCGGGTGGAGGACTTCTACGAGTTCGAGCCGCCGGAGTTTCTCGACCTTGCCCTCGTCCTCAACACCCGCACCCTGGCCGACGACCTGACCGCTGAGGTCGTCCGGCAGCGCTTGCAGCCCATGATCGAGGCCCTGGTGCGCGCCGAGCTCTACTTGGTCTTTGGGGCAACCCTGGACGTGCTCCGCCATGAGCTGCGCCAGCAGGCGGAGGCGGCTAAAATCCACTTGCCCACCCACGATTAGGAGAAGCCAGCCAGGAGGGAGAACCACATGCCATTCACCATCACCACTCGGGAGACCCGGGGAGTCACCATCCTTGACCTCAGCGGCAAACTCATCCTGGGCGATGAGTCCAGCGCCCTGCGCGACCGAATCAAACAGCTCCTCCGCGACAACAAGAAAAAAATTCTCCTCAACCTGGCGAAGCTGAGCTCCATCGACAGCTCCGGGGTGGGCACCTTGGTCTCCGCCTACGCCTCCGCCAAGGCCCAACAGGGCGAGCTCAAGCTCGCCAACCTGACCCAGAAGCCTGAGGAAGTCTTGCAGGTCACCCGCCTCGTGACCGTCTTTGATGTCTTCAACAGCGAAGCCGAGGGCATCGCCAGCTTCCAGTAAACGGCGGGCTCCCCCCGGTCCCTCTAAGCCGGCGAACTCATCTGCCGCCTGTCAGGCTGAACGAAGTCAAACAACTCAAGCAGCGATTCTTCGCTGCGCTCAGCATCACAGGCCGGCGCGCGGGTCAACCGGCTCGCTTGCGTGTCCGAGGAATCGGGTCCACTAAGTTGCAGCGATCCTAGGCGGCATCCAACCGGTAGAGGGTCAACCCGGACAGCAGCTTGGGATAGAAGTCGGTGGACTTCTGCGGCAGCACTTCCCCGTGGAAGGCCACCTCCCGCATCTGCTCGACCCGAACCGGATTCACCAGAAACGCCAGCTGCGCCTCGCTCTTCTCCACGCTCTCCAGGGCCTCCCGCCACTCCCGCAGGTAGTGCAGGTTTCTTTCCTGGCGCACCGATTCTTCGTCCAGTCCCAGGCAGCCTTCCAACAGCAGCTTGTGCAGTACCACCAGATCCAGGCTGCGTTGCCAGGAGGAGACCCCGGGCAGCACCCGCGCCCGATCAACGTTCAGCTTGAGCAGGAACAGGTAGAGCGCCGGTTCACCCGCGGCGTACACCCCGAAACTCGGCCGGGTCGCCCCGCGCTCGGCCAAGTCCCGGAGCAGCCGGGCGGTGGCGGCGCGCTTCTCCCCCGGGTCGAGCGGGTAGGCATACCAGTCAAAATAGGCGGAGGCCTTCTCCCGGAAGGCGCCGAAGTCGAACCCCGGCAGATTGGCCACCACGCGATGGGTGGGCAGGATGGTGACTCCCGGCCCCTCCATGTTGACGAAGGTCATCATCACCTTCTCGTGGGGCGCCTCCAGGTCGAGGCCGCCGCTCCCCCGAGCCTCCTCGCCGGCTTGCCCACCGGAACCTCGGCGCAAGCGGGCGCGGCACTCCTCGCGGTAGGCGAGCGCGGTTTCGTAGCGATGATGGCCGTCGGCAATGATCAGCTTTTTGCCGGCCAGCAGCTCTTGGATGCGCGCGATGCTTTCGGCTTCCCTCAGGCACCACAGCCGATGCGCGGCTCCGTATTCGTCCCTCACCTCTTGCGGTGACCCGGAGCGAGCCACGGCGTCGAGCAGCTTGTCCACTGCCCCCGCGGGGTCGCTGTAGATCATGAAAATCTGCCCGAGATGCGTGCGGGTGTGGCGCAGCAGCTCCAGGCGATCGGCTTTGGGCCCGGCCAGGGTCTGCTCGTGCCGGTGCACAATCCCCGCCGCGTAGTCCTCGATCCGGCCGAGAGCGATGAAGCCCTTGCGCACCCGGCGTTCCTTCGTGCCGGGTACGGTGTATTCCTGAAAGTAGGGGTAGAGCGCCGGCTGGGCTTCCTGCACCAGCACGCCCTGGCGAATCCATTCCTCGAGCCAGCGCGCCGCCCGCGTGTAGACGTTCTGCCCGCCATCGTCCCCGGGTTCTGCTCGGCCCCGGATCAGCCGCACCAAGTTGTACGGACTGCGTTGGTGGTAGCGCTCCTGCATCGCCGGGGTAATCTTGTCGTAGGGCTGTGTGACTAGATTCCCCAGGGCCGTTCCCGCCTTTTCAGGGTTGTAGCGAAACGCCCGGAAGGGGTAGATGCTGGCCATTGGCTCTCTCCCCCGACTGCGGGCCCGTTTTCGGGCCGGAATGCCGGCCCGGAGTCGAGCCTGCCTGCCACTCGGGCTTGCCCCGATTGGGGTCGGCCGGTTGAAACACGCGAGTCTACCTGCACACCGCAATCTCGGCAAGGCTCGGCGGCGGGAATCCCTCTGCGCTGCTTCGTACTTCGTCTATAATTCCGCTGCGCTTCTCAGCGCGGAGGTCGCCAACCGATGGCGCAACTGCGACAAGACCCCACCACCTGGATCTGGATCATCGCCGGGGAGCCCGCCGGTGGGACCGCCCCGGCGGCCCCCGCGGAGTGCCCCTTCTGTCCCACCGCCGGCGATGCGGGTGAGGTCGTCATTGACGAGAAGCGCGACGCTACCGGCGCGTGGACGGTGCGGGTGCTGGCCGACCGCGCCCCGGTGTTTCGCTTCGAAGGCGAGCTGGACCGGCAAGGAGACGGCATCTACGACTCGATGAACGCCGTGGGCGCCCACGAGATTGTGGTTGAAGGTCAAGCGCACGACCTCACCCTGGCGGGGCTTCCCCCGGCGGCATTCTCTCAGGTGCTGGAGGCCTGCCGGGAGCGCCTGGTGGCGCTGAAGCGCGACTCCCGCCTGCGCTATGTCGAACTCTTCCAGAACCAGCGGCAGGAGGCAGGCGCCCTGATTACTCACCCGCACGCGCAGATCATCGGCGCCCCCATTATCCCGGCGCGCGTAGAGCGGGAATTGCGCGCCGCAAACAAGCACTACCAGTTGAAGGAGCGCTGCATCTACTGCGACCTGCTGCGGCAGGAGATCCGCGACCCGCGGCGGCTGGTCGAGCTGACCGACGACTACTTGCTCCTCTGCCCCTACGCCTCCCGGGTCCCCTACGAGATGTGGCTGCTGCCCCGGCGGCACCATGCCTGCTTCGAAGAGGCCGTGGCCGCGCCCGCCGCCCTCGCCAAGCTGGCCGCCGCCTTCCAGTCGGCTCTGCGCCGCGCCGAAGCGGTGACCCCGGTGCTGAATTTCGTCCTGCACACCGAGCCCAACCGCCAGCTTCCCACCTGGCTGCGGGAGGACTGGCAGACGCTCTCCGACGACTACCACTGGCACATCGAACTCACTCCGCGGCTGCCCCAGCGCGTGAAGACCTTGCCCACCCAGGAATACTTCCTGAACCAGGCACTGCCGGAAGAGGCCGCCCGCCACCTGCGCACCCTATGACCCGGCGGGAACCGGATCCGCAACTCTGGCGGCGCCTGCGCCTCTTCATTTTTGACCTCGATGGCACCTTGATCGACTCCAAGCTCGATCTGGCCCTGGCGGTCAACGCCACCCGGGCTCGCTTCGGCCGCGGCCCTTTGCCCCACGAGCAAATCTATGCCTACATCGGCCAAGGCGCCCCCATGCTGGTGCGCCGCGCACTCGACCACACCGAAGACGATGCCTTGGTGGAAGAAGCCCTGGCCTTCTTCCTCACCTACTACCGCGAGCATATGCTCGATAACACCGTCGCCTATCCCGGCGTGCGCGACGGCTTGAGCCGCTTGAGCGAAGGCGACCACATCCTCACTGTGTTCACCAACAAACCGGAGCGCTTCAGCCGGGCCATCCTCGCCGGGCTGCGGCTGGCCGACTACTTCGGCCTGATCTACGGCGGCAACAGCTTTGCGCGCAAGAAGCCGGACCCCATGGGCGTGGAAGTCATCCTGCGCGAAACCCAGACGAGGAAAGAAGAGGCGCTGCTGGTGGGCGACTCCGAGATTGACGTCGTGACCGCCCGCAACGCCGGTGTGTGGGCCTGCGGCGTCACCTATGGCCTGGGCAGTCACCGCCTGGACGCCTACCCGCCCGACCTGCGCATCGATAGCCTGACCGAACTCGCTGCCCTCGTCCGCGCCTAGCCACCCAAGCGTCCGACGGCCCCTCTGTCGCCAGCAAAGCCGATAAGCACAGATGCGTTCAATCGGGCAGGCAACGTAAGAGCCACACCTGCGGGGGAACCCGCACTAAGAATCATCGCCGGGAGGGAACTGAACGGAAGCTTCGGACTACGTCCTTTCCAGAAAGGCTTGGAGGCGTTCCGGGTGCACCAGGATGTTGCGTCGGGTGTAGTCCACCAAGCCGCGCTCGCGGAACTGATTCATCACCGTGGTAATCATTTCCCGGGAGGTGCCCACCAGATGACTCAGCTCTTCGTGGGTCAGGTTGAGTCGCACCTGCTCCCCGGGCGGCGCGGGGGTGGCGTTCGCGGAGCGGCTCAGCTGGAGGATTTCCCGCGCCAGCCGCCGGGGAATATTCTCGAAGGCCAAGGTGGCAATTTGGTCGTGGGCCTCCCGGAGCCGAGCGCAGATGACCAGCAACAGCGCCACCACCATCTCCGGCCGCTTGCGCAGAATCTTCAGCAAGCCCTGGACATGAAAGGAGGTCACCTTGAGCGACTCGAGCGCCACCGCCTGCTCGCTGCGCTTGGTGCCGCCGCAAATGCACAGCTCCCCAAAGCAGTCACCGTTCTGGTAGATGCTGAGAATCTTCTGCTGGCCGTCAGCGGAGATGCGCACAATCTTCACCCGACCACGGTCAATCAAATAGACCTCGTCCGCCGCGTCGCCCATGCAGTAGACGGTTTGGCCCCGCTCGTACTCGCGGTGCGTCTGGAAGCCATGCAGCGCCTGCAGGTTGGCGCGGATGAACGAGGAGAAAGCAAGGCAGTTCGCGTGACTTTCCATGAGAAGTACCGTCCCCCTCTCAGGGATTTGGCTCTTACAGAATAGAGATGAAAAAAGGGGGGAGAAGGGTGCGAAATTTCGCGCCCCCCGGGGGCCCGAGCCGCCCCCCCGGTTACCCGCCCCGAAGGCACCCACCCACGCCGGAGAAGAATTCGGCGTCCCGGGGAAAGGCGAAAATCCGCATCCCCTCCCTCCCCCCGTGCATCGAAGGTAGGAATGAGCGGTGCTGTCGGCGGATGTAACCGGACTCGGATCGCCCCAAGCGGGGGCTGGGCTGAATTGTATTTTTTCGCACAGTGCGCTCTTGACGCCTATGGTAGCCTGCGGCTCTACAGGGGCACAAAATCCAGATTTTACGGTGTAAATCTAAGGAGTAGGGAGTCTCACCCCAAGGAGGAATGAAATGAGCAAGCGAACCACAATCCTGACCCTCGGGCTCGTCTTGGCGCTGGGCGTCGGAACCGCACTCGCTGGCGGTTACGGCGGCGGGGCCAAGACGGTTGAGGGGACGTTGGTGGACAGCAAGTGTTACCTGATGAACGCCAAGAATGCAGGCAATGACCACATGACCCCCAAGGGCACGATGCCGAACTGCGGCACGGCATGCGCCAAGATGGGCATTCCCGTGAGTCTGCTTACCGCCGACGGCAAGGTCTACACCCTCGCGGTGCCGGCCCCGTTGGTGGCCGACTATGTGGGCCGGACGGCGCGGGCCACTGGCATGCTCAAGCAGGGCAGCATCGTCGCCAGCAAGCTTGAGGTGCGAGAGGGGAACACCTGGAAGGAAGTTCGGATCGCCACCATGATGTAGGGCTGCTAGGCCCTCATACCGTCCTTCTCCCACGGCCGCTGGTCGGGGAGAAGGCTGGCAAAGAGAAGAGAAAAAAGAGCCCCGCGTGGGCTCTTTTTCCATTTGCTTCTCCGGGGGGAGCCTCCTAGAGCGAGCCGGCCCGGCCCATCTGCTCCACGTCGACTCCGCTGCTGCTGACCGCATCGGATTGCTGGAGCGCGGCCAGGTCAATGTTGGCCAGCCGGCTCACCATCTTGGCGATGAGCCGTGAGGAGATTTCAATCTGCTCCACGCTCCCCGGGTTGAACTCGGTCTTGAGCGACACCAGGTGAGCGGTGATGGCGTTCAGCGGGTTGTTGATGTTGTAAGTCATCTCCCGCACGTGGCTCATCAACAGGTCCCGCTCTTTCTTTAAGGCCTTCGACGCCCCCCGGCACCGCAGCCAGCCGAGCGCCATCCGCCCTGCCAGCCCGGCCGCCACCACCGGCGCGATCACCCACGCCCCCCAGTCGCCCAGCCAACCCAGCCCGTAAAACAGGCTCTGCACGCCCACCGCCAGCATGTAGGTCACCACCCCAAGGGCCCCGGCCAAAAGGAGCCGGTTGCGTCCCGCGTTGTCCCTCTTCGCTACGTTGCTTGTGTCCTGACCGTTCTCGCCCATGAATTAGCCCCCAAACGAAAGTCGGTTCACCTACGCCCGTGAAACCCGTTCCCATTCTACCCCAAGATCGTGGCCCCGGCGCGGGTCGCTTCAGCCGCCCCGGTAAAACTCCGCCACCTTGCCCACCACGTATTGCTGCATTTCGGGGGTCAACTCCGGGTAGAGGGGCAGCGCCAGCACCTCGCCGGCGGCCCGCTCCGCCTCGGGGCAATCCCCCACTCGCCCGCCCCAAAAGCGAAAGCAGCCCTGCAAGTGCAGGGGGACGGGGTAGTACACCTCCGTCCCCACACCTGCCTCGCGGAGGAAGCGCCGTAAGGCGTCCCGCTGCCGGGCGCGGATCACGTACTGGTGGAAGACGTGCCGCCGAGCCTCGGCCCGGTGCGGAATCACCACCGGCTGCGGCTCCGCTGGATAGGTTTTTCCCCGGTCGGCCAAGCCGGCGGCGAGAAAGAGCTGGTCGTAGCGAGCGGCACACTGCTGCCGCGCCGCCGTCCACTCCTCCAAACGCTTGAACTTGACCCGCAGCACCGCGGCTTGCAGTTCGTCCAAGCGGCTGTTCCAGCCCACCACATCGTGCTGGTACTTTTCGTGCGTGCACCCGTGCTGGCGCAGAGCGCGCAACCGGTCGGCCAGTGTGGCGTCCTCCGTGGTCACCAAGCCGGCGTCGCCATAGGCCCCCAGGTTTTTGGTGGGGTAGAAACTGAAGCAGGCGGTGCGACCCAGGCTGCCCGCCCGCCGCCCGTGGTATTCGGCTCCCAGCGCCTGGGCGGTGTCCTCGATGATCGGCAGTTCGAAGCGGCGCGCGATCCCCTCGATCGCCTCCATCTCCGCCGGCTGCCCGTAGAGGTGCACGGGGATGATCGCCCGGGTGCGCTGCCGCCGCTCGCCGCGCAGGTTCTTGAAATGCGCTTCCAGCCTGGCGGGGGCCAGGTTGAACGTGCGCGGCTCAATGTCCACAAAAGCGGCGCGGGCCCCCAGGCGCGCCACCGCCCCCGCGGTGGAAAAGAAGGTAAAAGGAACGGTTACCACTTCGTCGCCGGGAGCCACGCCCAGCGTCACCAGGGACAGCAACAGGGCGTCCGAGCCCGAGGCGCAGCCGACCGCGTGCCCCACCCCGCAGTAGTCCGCCACCTCCCGCTCCAGGGCTTCGCCCTCCGGCCCCAAGATGAACCGCTGGCTCTCGCACACCCGCGCCAACGCTGCCTGGATCTCCTCCCGCAGGCAGGCATATTGCGCCTTGAGGTCAACCTGGGGTACCAGCATCCGGGCGGGTGGCTTCATTCCGAGGGCGTCAATCTAACACAGGCGCCGCGCGAGGCGAATAGCCTCCTCGCGCACCCCGCCCCCCGATTCGCCGCGAATTGTCTTCTCCTTGTCCGGGGGGATTCCCCGGGTGGGGTTGCAGGTGTCGATGACCAGTTGGGCGAAGGCGGCGCGCGGGTTTCTCCCGGCTCCGGAGAGCTATTGCCGCGGCGGCGCCGGCCGGGTTAGCATTGCGGTGACTGTGGCCGGATGAAAATTCTTCTGCTCACAGACGCCTTCCCGCCGGAAATCCGCTCTTCGTCGCACTTGATGTTTGAGTTGGCGGAAGACCTGTGCACCCGGGGCCACGGAGTGGAGGTGGTGACCTGCGCGCCCCGCTACAACCTCCCCGCACCGATGCCCGCGCGGCCGCGGGGCTGGGTCACCCGCGAGCGCTTCGCGCGCTTCGAGGTGACTCGGGTTCGGACGCCGGCCATCCACAACGTCGGCCACTGGCGGCGCGGCCTGGGACAGTTGCTCCTGCCACTGGCCTTCTACGCGGCGGGGCGGCACCGCGCCCCACCGGACGTGATTCTCACCTACTCCCCGCCGCTCACCCTGGGGGTGGCATCGCACTGGCTGGCGCGGCGGTGGCGGGTTCCCTTTGTGTTCAACGTGCAGGACCTGTTTCCCCAGAACGCCATCGATCTGGGCGCGCTGCACAATCCCCTTCTGATCGCCTTCTTCCGCGCCTTGGAGCGCTTCCTCTACCATCGCGCCGCCGCCATCGTCTTGCACTCAGACGGCAACGCCGCCTGGGTGCGCTGCCTGGGCATCGATTCCGCCAAGCTGCACGTCATCCCCAACTGGGCGGATACCCAGCGGCATCGCCCCGAGACCCGGCAAGCCGCCAACTCGTTTCGCACCCGTCTGGGTCTGGAAGACCGCTTTGTAGTGCTGTTTGCCGGGGTGATGGGCTACGCCCAGGATATGGAGACCATCGTAGAAGCCGCCGCCCACCTCGCCGACCAGCCCCGCCCACTCTTTCTGCTGGTGGGCGACGGCAGCGAACGCCCCCGGGTGGAGCGCCGCTTGGGCGAACTCGGCCTGGCGAACGTGCGGCTGCTGCCCTTCGTCCCCCGGGAGGACTACCCCGCCTTGGTGGCTTCGTCTGACGTGGGTCTGGTCACACTGAAGAACACGATGAGGACGCCCGTGGTTCCCTCCAAGCTCCAGAGCTTTATGGCCTCGGGCCTCCCGGTGATCCTCAGCCTGAACGAACAAAGCGATGCGTGGAACATCGTGCGTCAAGCCGACTGCGGCCTCTTGGTGCCGCCCGGCCGCCCGGCCGAACTGGCGGCGGCCATTCGCCGGCTCGGCGACGACCCGGCCTGGGGGGCCGCCCTGGGGGCCCGCGGCCGGCAGTATGCGCTCCAGCACTTTGACCGACGCGCCTGCGTGGACAAGTGCGAAAAACTTTTCGCCGCCTGCTCCCGGCAGCCGCTCGGTTGACCCTTCCCCGTGCCAGTGCTACGATTCGAGCCAACTCCGCTGCGGCCGAGAGCGGCGCAGCAGATGGGGCAAACACACCCATGGGAAAGGTTATTGTTGGACTCTCGGCAATCCTGCTGGTGCTTGGAATGGCGGTAGGCGCACAGGAAACCGGCCCGCCGCCGGCGGGCCCGGCCGCGCCGCCCGCCGGGGACTATGTCATCGGCCCGGGCGACCTCCTGAGGATCGTGGTCTATGACGCGCCGCAGCTTTCCCGCGAGGTCCGGGTCAGCGCCCGCGGCTCCATTCTGGTGCCGTTGCTGCCCGAGGCCGTGCGCGCCGATGGCCTCAGCGCTGAAGAACTGGCTGCCGCCTTGGCGCGCGAGTTCGAGCAGCGGAAGCTCCTGCGCAACCCGCAGATCACCGTCCTGATCAAAGAGTACAAGAGCCGACCGGTAGCCATCCTGGGGGCGGTGCGACGCCCGCAGACCTACCCGGTCATGGCGCCCACCACGCTGCTGCAAGTGCTCTCGGCGGCGGGGGGCCTGGCGGACGATGCCGGCAACCTGATCTACGTCACCCGCGGGGCGGCGCTCCACAACTTGCCCTCTGCCTCCGACCGGGTGAGTGAGCCCGGAGAGCCGGGGCCGCGCACCCTGGTGGTCAATGTGCGCGACTTGCTGGAAGCCCGCGACCCGGCGGCCAATGTGCCCATCTATGCCGGCGATGTGGTGACTGTGCCTCCTGCCGGCGTCGTCTACGTGGTGGGGGCGGTCAAAAAGCCGGGCGGCTTTCTCCTCCGGGATCGGCGCGAACGCCTGACCGTGTTGCAGGCGATTGCTCTCGCCGAGAATATGACCGCCACGGCGCGCCCGGGGCAGGCCCTCATCATCCGTCGGCCTCCCGGCAGGGATGAAGAAGAAACCATCGAAGTCGACATCAGCAAGATTATGGCTCGTCAGGCTCCGGATCCTCTCTTGCGGGAAAACGACATCCTCTTTGTTCCCGATAGTCCGATCAAAAAGGGCCTGCGGCGCGCCGTCGAGGCTGCCATTCAAATCACCACCGGTGTAGTTGTCTTCCGGCGCTAGTCCCATGCCCGCCCGGCGGCGCTGGTGCTTTCCTGTCTTTCCCTTGAATGAACTGGATCGGAGAATCCTGGCGCTGTGCGCGCCGACCGCTGACGTTTCCCCGGCGCTGGGTCACCCGGAAGCGCTCGTGGAGCGCGCCGCGGCTCTCGACGTTTTTCCGCTGGTGTATTGCCGCCTGCGCCACGGCAGCATCAATGGCCGGCCCGCGCCGCTGCGCCCGGAGTGGGAGAAACGGTTTCGCGCCAACGCCGCCCGCAACCTCTATCTACACAATCTGCAGCAGCGGCTGCTGGCCACGCTGGCCGCCGCGGGCGTGCTCGCTGCCCCGCTCAAAGGAACCACGCTGGCCGAGCTGGCTTACAGCGACTTGGCCTTGCGCACCCAGGTTGACATCGACCTCTACGTTCCTCCGCAGCAGTTGCCGGCCGCGCTTGAGGTGCTCGCGGCCCGCGGTTATCAACGGGTGGCGCCCCTCGGTCTTCGGCCCGAACAGTTGGCCGCCACCGGGGATGAGTTCACCAGCGAGTGCAGCTTGCAATCCACCGGTACGGGCCTGCCGGTGATGCTCGAACTTCACTGGCGCCTCCTGCCCATCGCCGATGAGGAATTGCAGGCCGCCCTGGCCCCCCCGGGGGAAGGCGGAGCTGCCGGCCACGCGTTGCCCCCGGAACTAAACTTTCTCTACCTCTCGGTGCGCGCCGCCGCCCACCGCTGGGGGAGACTGAAATTGCTGACGGACCTCGCCCACTGGCTGGCGCGCCAGCCGCCCGCCTGGGAGCCATTGCTGGGAATCGCCCACCGCCTCCGGCTGCGTCGCCTGCTTTCCATTACTTTGGCGGCTCTCGAAACCTATTTCGAGACGCCGGTTCCGGAGGCGGTGCGGGCCGGGCTCGAAACTGCGCGTCCCCGCAGGTTGCCGCCGGCCGCGGTGGCGAATCCCTTCGCCCCGCCGCCCCCGTTGAGCCCGGCGGCCATTCATCGCTTGCGCCTAACCCTACGCGAAGACTTTCGCGATCGCCTCGGCTACCTTGCTCAGCGGCTGCGGCCCACGGCCAGCGATTTGGCAGCCGTGCGCCTGCCCTCTTCTTTGCGGGGGGTCTATTGGGGCATCCGCTGGCTGCGCCTTACGCGTTTGCTAAACCGCCGGCCGAGCAGAAACTAGCTCACCGGGAGGCCTCGCTTCACTGCCCCCACCTTCCGAGAGAGCATAAACTCCTGCGCGGCCATGAACAGGCAGAACAGCAACCCGGGAACCCCGTCGCGGAAGCCCTGCCGCCAGAGGAAAAGATAAAGAAACTTGCGCAGGCCGCGAAACGGCAGCCGTAAGTGGAGATGCTTGAGCCAGCGGCGGCGCTCCTGCGGGCCGCCGCGCCACCGCGGCGCGAGTGCGGTGGGCGCACTTCCGCGCCGCAAGCGGAGAGTCTCTGCCGCTTCGAGCGTGGAGTAATGATTGTATTTCTCCAACAGGTCGCTCACCGGCTTTCGGTTCTCGTGCAGGAGCCAGCCGTGGAGGCGCCGGAGGTCGCCTGCCACCAGCGGGTATTCGTTCACGCTGCGGTCTTCGTACCGGGTCGCTCGATGCCGAAACAGGCGCAGGAACCAGAATTGGTTGAATTGGCCGGCATGGGTGAGCCAACGACCCAAGAAGCCGACCGCGCGTCGCATCTCAAACCCGGCCACCGCTGGCGGCGCCTGCGCCACCGCCGCCCGGATCTCCTCGGCTAGTTCGGGCGGGGTGCGTTCGTCAGCGTCGAGTGCGAGAACCCAATCGTAGCGGAAGCGGACATGGCGCAGGGCCCAGTTGTGCTGGGCGGAGAAGTTTTCAAAGGCGTGGACATAGACCTGCGCGCCGGAGCGCCGGGCAATCTCCGCCGTGCGGTCGCGGCTGCCGGAATCGACCACGTGGATGTCGTCGGCCCAGCGAACACTCTCCAGGCAGGCGGGGAGGTTCGCTTCTTCGTTGTAGGTAAGCACGAGAACGGAGACGCCGCTCACGCTCTGCTCCCTCACACCTTCCGCGCCCAAACCACCATATTCATCCAGACCGGCCAGGAGCGCCCCAGCCCGGTTATCCGCTCGACCTCAAATCCCACCCCCTGCAGCAGCCGCTGCAAGCTGCCGCGGGTAAAAAACCGAATATGCGTTCCCGTGGGATCGAAGTGGCGCTCGAAGCCAAACAAGGCCAGGGCCAGATTCTTGACCCGTCCGTGATAGGGGGTGGAAAGAAAGAGCAGGCCGCCGGGCCGGAGAATCCGGTGCATGGCCTTGAGCGCCGCGGGGACGTCCAAGAGGTGTTCGATGACCTCGCAGCAGTGGAGCACGTCAAAGCTGGCGTCGGCAAAGGGCAGTTCAGCCTCAAGGGAAGCGCAGAGCCAGCGGCCCGTCGGCTGATCGTGCCGGGCGGCGCGCAGCGCGTTCAGGGAGACATCCATTCCCACAATGTGGGGGCAATGATCGCACAGCCGGCGGGTGGCGTACCCATCGCCGCAGCCAACGTCCAGCAGCCGAGCGCCCGTGGGCAGGTGGGGCAAGAGCAGTTTCAGGCGGCGCTCCCGCAGGGGGTCTTCCGCGGGAGGAGCGGCCGCGGGGTTGCGCCAGTATTGATCGTAGCAGCGCCGGACTTGATTCATGACGATCGTTGCTCGCAGGAGCGGGCGGCAATCGCCCGTAGGCGTTGCACATGCGCCTCCCAACGGAAGCCGCGGGCGCGCGTCGGCCCTCCGTTGGCCATCGCCGTCCGGCGGCCAGGATCGCGCCAGAGTAAGCGGATTTTCTCCGCCAAGTCGGCGGAGTTCAAACCCTCAAAATAGAGGGCAGCCTCACCGGCCAATTCGCGGTTGACGGGGGTATCGGCGGCCAGAACGGGCAGTCCGGCTTGGAGCGTCTCGAGCAACCCGTGGCCAAAGGATTCCACCAGGGTTGGGTAGAGGACGAGCGAGCAGCCGGCGTAGAGCTGCCGGAGGGGATCGGGACCCTCGGGCGAGACGAAGCGCACCCGCTCCCGCAAGGCTTCGTGTCCGGCCAAGACCAAGTCATCTTGCCAGGTGGAAGTGATGCGCGCCGGAGGCCAGTTCGGGTTCGCGGTCGTCCAGAACTGGAAGTCAGTGTCGCCGCTCTCGACCAGCAGGCGCAGCGCCCGCAGAACCGTGGCCAGGTTCTTGTGCTCGGCGTAAAGGCTCGGATAGGCCATTTTGAAGAAAGCGCCTGCCGCTCTAGAGGGGCTGGGGTACGCCGGGGCGGCCACGCCGTAGGGGTTCACGCTCAGGTGCGGGGTCAATCCCGGCCAGGCATGGGTCAGTTCGTCGCGCAACGCCTGGGAGGGAGCCAGCAGGTGGGTGGCGTGACGGAGGGAACGCCGCAGCCACCATCGCCGCAGTGCGAACGCCAGCCGGGCTCGCGTCGATTGCCGAGGCAAGAAGAGGTGGCGATAGAGGTTTGACACATAGAGCGAATTGCGGACCAGGAGTAGCTGGGGCAGGGGGCAACGGAACATAGCGAAGTTGGCGGTGGAGTAGAGCACGTCGGCGCGTTCCCGGCGCAGAATGCGGCGCAGCGTCACCTGGTCCCACCACAGCCGGCGCAGGGCACCGGCGTGGCCGACGCGGCTCACGCGCCACTCGATGTGAGCCGGCACCGCGCGGCCGGCCTCGGCTTGCTCCAGCGGCACATAGAAAACGAACCGGTCAGTGCCGGGCTGCCGCGCCAGCTCGCGAACCAATTCACGAATATAGGTAGCGGCCCCGCCCATCTTGGCCGCCACCGCGTTCACCACCACAGTCATCGGCGTCCCGCAAAACCCTCCGCCCAGCGCAGGAGGACGTAGAGCGTCCAGGGGCGGGACCAGGAATGGCGTCTGGCGAGAAAGCTGCGCCAGACTTCGGCGATGGCCTCGGGGCGGAGCACGCCGGCCAGCGGCGCGCTCGGCTGGAGCAGCCGGGCTTCCACCTCAGCGCGCAGTTGGCCGCGCAGCCAGCGCTCAAACGGGAGGGTGAAGCCCCGCTTGGGGCGGCGCACGATCTCCGCCGGCAATGCCCGGGGGAGTGAGCCGACCAGCAGCGGCTTGGGGACGCGCCCGTTGGCCTTGGCGGTGCCGGGGAGGGCGAGAACGGCTTCGACCAAGCGATGATCGAGAAACGGCACCCGCACCTCCAGGCTGTGAGCCATGCTCATCTGGTCGGTGTCGCGCAGCAGAGTGTTGAGCAGGTAGTGGCGCAGCTCCAGCCAGGAGACGCGGGTGAAGGGGTCCAGCACACGCGCCTGGGCCAACAAGGGCTGGAGCCGGGCGGCGTACTCGCTGTAATCGAGCCCCAGGATGGCATCCGGGGTGAGAAGCTCGGCCACCTGATCGGGGAGAAAGAGGGCCCGCAGAAGGAAGACGGGATCGGGAAAGGCCGCACCCCCCCCGTGCAGCAGAGCGCGCAACTTGCGATGGCCATCGGTGGCCCGGGGCAGCGCCCCAACCAAGCGCGCCAGGGCGTGCCGGCCGAGCCGAGGCAAGCGGGCGCAAACCGATTCGAGTCGCGCCAACCGGGGCGCCCGCCTGAACGTGGTGTACCCTCCGAAGAGTTCGTCCCCGCCCAGTCCGGAGAGCGCCACCTTCAGTCCCGCCTGCCGGACGGCCCCGGAGACCAAGTAGGTGTTGATGCCGTCGGCGGTGGGCTGATCCATGGCAGCCAGCGCGCCCGGGAGCTGTCGCAGCAGTTCGGCTTCGTCCAAAGCCAGCTCATGGTGCGCGGTGCGGAATTCTCCCGCGACCCGCTGCGCGCAAGCAGCTTCGTCGGATTCATCCTCGGGAAAAACCACGGAAAAGGTCCGCAGCTCGCCGGGCGAAGGGCCGCTGAGCAAGGCAACCACACTGCTGGAGTCGATGCCGCCACTCAAGAAAACACCCACGGGCACATCGCTTACCAGGCGCAGGCGCGCCGCTTCCCCGAGTAACTCGGGCAGACGGGCGGCGGTTGACCCTCGCGCCGCCTTCCCGGCAAAGGGGTCCCAGTAGGACGAAATTTGCAGGCGCCCTCCTTCCCACACCAGCAAATGGCCCGGGGGCAGCGCCCGCACCCCGGCGATGATGGTCAGCGGTTCCTGGACGGCTCCGAAGCTGAGGAAACTATCGAGCGCCGTCAGGTTCAAGCAGGGAGCGACCCAGCCGCCCTTCACCAGGGCGCGCACTTCGGAGGCGAACGCAAACCGGGACCCCTCCTGGTGGAAGTAGAGCGGCTTGACGCCCAGCCGGTCGCGGACGAGCACCAAGCGGCGGCGCGGGGCGTCCCAGATGGCGGTGGCAAACATTCCCCGCCAGCGGGTGACACACTCAAGCCCCCAGGCGGCGTAGGACTGTAGGAGAACCTCGGTGTCGGATTGGGAGCGAAAGCAGTGGCCGACCGCTTCGAGTTCTCGGCGCAACTCGCGGAAGTTATACACCTCCCCATTGTGGACGATCCAGTTGCCCGTGGCGGGATCGTGCATGGGCTGGTGGCCGGCGGCGCTAGTGTCCAGGATGGCCAGCCGGCGCACCCCCAGCCCCAGGGCATTGGGGGCATCGCCCGCGAAGAGCAATTCGATGCCGTCGTCGTCCGGCCCGCGATGCCGTAGGGCTGCGAGGGCGGCCCGCAGGGCGCCCCGCAGATTCGGATCACCGGGACGGCAGGCCCCAACAATGCCGCACATCGCCCAGGAGTGTAGCACGGACAAAACAGCTTGATGGAAGCGCTTGTGCGGCGCGCGAGTTTCGCTCTGGCCAGGATCGGGCCTCGATGGTCTACCGGATGAGTTGTTGGCGGTGCGCCCGGTAGGTGGCTCCGGGTAGTTCCTCGACGAGGAAGCCCGCCAGGCGCCGGCGAAAATGGCCGAAGCTGAACTTCTCTTCCAGACGGCGCCGACCGGCTGCACCCATTCGCTGGCGCCGCTCGGGCCGAGAGAGAAGTTGAGCGAGCGCGGCGGCCAAGCCTTCCGGGTCACCCGGGTCCACCAGCAGACCCGTCTCACCGTGCGTGACCACTTCGGGGATGCCGCCGGCGCGGACGCTGACGACGGGCTTGGCATGCGCCATGGCTTCCAAGAATACAATCCCGAAGCCTTCCTGCACACTGGGGAGTACAAACACGTCGCAAGCAGCGTAGGCGCGGGCTAAGTCGGCCGGCGCGAGATAGCCGGCGAAGCGCACGCAGTCTTGAACGCCGAGGGCGCGGGCGCGTTCCTCGAGGCGGGGTTGATCCTCGCCGCGCCCCACCACCACGTAGCGCAAGGTGGGAAACTCTGCTCGCAGCCGAGGGAGAACCTCAAGGACATTCTCGATGCCTTTGCCGCGCTCACGACTATCGAGCCGAGCCACGCTGAGCAGGGTGGGCTGCGGCGCCGGTTCGGCCGGCGCCGGGGCAAAGAACGGATCGAGTGTGTTAGGAAACAGGCGCCAGCGGTCGGCTCGCACTGCGTTTTCCCGGCTCAGGCGTTGCCGGGTGTAGTCGCTCACCGCCAAGACGCTCCGGGCGCCCCGGAGGGCAGTGCGCGAAAATGCCGGCAGCGTCTGCCAGGCCTCGATGCCGTGGGCGATCAAGAAATACGGGCGCCCCAGCAGAGCCAGCGGCCCGGCGAGCGGCAACAGGTTGACGTGGCCAATAATCGCTAGATCAACCTCGCCGAGGGCGGCGCGCAGAAACCCCAGCACGAACGCGGCTTTGTTGCCCCGGCAGCCCCGGAAGCGAATGGACGAGGAAGGCAGGTAGCGCGGGACTAGGTCGCCGGCAGCGTCATTCAGTACCAAAACGCTGGCTGCGGCGTGGTAATGCGCGCAGAACTCGCTCAGGGCACGCAGCAGGGCGCGGTTGAACATCGGGATGCCCCCGTCCGAGCGAAACACTTCGGTGAGGGCCACGAGCAAGCGCATAGCGAAGTCAGGAGGTGGGCGCGATCGGTTGGGGGCTCGGCCCGGATGGGGGTACGGCGGCAGAGTGCGCCATCCGCCGAGGGAAGCGAAACACCACCAAGCTCAAGGCAAACAGGACCAAGAAGGCCTTGACCGTACCCGCCAACTTGAACGCCACATCCGTCTCGTGTTGCATGAGGTTGTAGAAGAGAAAGACATAGAAAAACAGGGAATAGTCGGAGCGGGGGCGGGCGTAGCGTTCATAGAGCCAGCGGAAGAGGACGCCGGTGAGGAACATTCCCCCCAGCAGGGAGGGGAGGCCGAATTGGAGGTGGAGGTCGCCGGGGTAGGTCACGGCCACGGAACTATACACGTGGGGGTCCTGCCCCCAGACGTTGACCGCGAACCAGTAGCCCTTGTCGGCCAGCGGCTTGCTGGCCCAGAGAAAGCGGGGCACAAAAACCAACGCGGGCAACATCCATAGATAGCGGCCGTACCAATAGGCGCCCGTGGTGTCCAGGTACTTGAGCAGCAGCGCGTAGTTCTGGACGAGGCTGGTGCGAGCCAGGGTAGCCCGATAACCGCTTGCCAGGTAGAGTTCGGGGTCGTCGAATCGAAAGGGCAACTCGCGCAGCATCACCGGGACGCTGGCCACCATGTCCAGCGGGCTACGGATTTGAATCATCCCGCTGACCACCAGGTCGCGATAGACCTGATTGAGGGGATAAAGGAGGATGATGAGGGCGAGGGTGAGCAGCAAGGCGCGCAGCGGCAGACGCCCCCTCTTATAAGTGTAGACCATAATCACCAGCAAGAGAGGGAGGATGAAGTTCGCCTTCATCCCGGAAAAAAAGCCCCACGCGGCTTCCGAGCCCAGCAAGGCATAAGCGAGCAGCCGGCGGCGCGCGTCGCGGGGGTGGCTGAAGTAGTCCAGCCAGGCCAGTACGAGTGCATAGCCGCAGAAGAGCTCGATCATGATGAGCAGCTGGGCGGGGGCCAGAGAAGCAAAATAGCTTTCGCGCTTCATCAGATAGCTGTACCAGCCGGCGTGCACCATGTAGAGCCGGGTGGCCAATCCGATCAGGTAGAGGCTCACCCCCATGAAGGGACGGATGACCAAGGTGGCGCGCAGCCGCTCCCGCACCGGGCGATGAAGGAGTTGGTGAAGTTTGAGACCCAGGTTGCTGTAGTAGCCGGCCCAGAGGGCGAGGACTCCCAGCATCACAAAGAACAGCGCCCGATACACCCATCCCCGGTCGGCTTGCAGGAAGGGGTGAAGCGACATGGGGTCGAGCATGGAGCGAATGCCGGCGTAGCCAAAGGTAATCAGGTAGAGGAAGCCGGCGAACACCCCGGGTTCAAACCAGTCGAGCTGCCCGTGCAACCACCGGCGGAGAACCAGCCCGGCAACCAGTGCGGTGAAGAGCAAGAGGAGTCCCAGGTAAGCGGCCAGCTCGACCGACGGCTGCCACCACAGCAGGGGGACGCCGAAAAGCGCCAAGCCCAAGAAGCCGACGGCCAAGATCAGGGCCAGATTGGCCGAGGTGCGATGCACGCGCATAGAATCCTACTCGACGCTGGAGACCATCGGCACCCCGCCCCGGGATTCCCGCCCGGCGGGGATGGCGGGGTGCATGGGGGCGAAGCCGTCACGGAGGCCACGCAGCAGGGGTCCGAGCAGATGAGCTTCGCCTTTGAGCAAACGACCGACCAGCATCTTGGGGCAAAAGTACAGGGAGAAAAGGAGCAGGAAGAGGAGGTACTGGCCGGACGAGCTGTATCGACGCAGCAACCAGAGGCGGTTGCGGAGGCCGTAGTAGGTATAGAGCGGGGGCCGGGAGCGTAAGGTGGCCGAACCTTTGTGAAGGATTTTCGATCCGGGAACATAGCCAACCCCCCAGCCCGCCTGCTGGGCGCGCAGGCACCAGTCGACTTCCTCCCCCAGCAGAAAAAACGATTCGTCCAGCAAGCCAATAGCCTCGACCATCTCGGCCCGCGCCAAGAAAGCACAGCCGCTGATGAAATCCGCCGGCTTCGGTCGATGGCATTGGCCCGGCTCGACTTCCCCCGGGCAATCGGTGCGCACAATGCCGGTATAGCGGTTGAAATAGGAGCCGGTGGATTGAATGATGCGCGGGTCGTGGTAGGAACACTGCAAGCCGCCGACAATGCCGAGCGAGGGGTCGGCCTGCAGGGCCGCGACCAGGGGCTCGAGAAAGTCTGGTTCCACCACAACATCGTTATTGACGACGCCGAGGTAATCGGCTCCCCCTTGTAGCCCGCGGCGGAGGCCGCAGTTGTTGCCCCCGGCATAGCCCCGGTTGGCGCCGGTTTGCAGAATTTCAAGCTGGGGAAAACGGGTGCGGAGAATCTGCTCGGAGTTGTCCGTGGAGCCGTTATCCACCAGCAGGACCCAGGAGCGGGGATAGGTGATCCGGCCGAGCGATTCCAGGCACTCCACGCTATCCCGCCAGTTGTTCCAGTTCAGGACGACGATGGCAACCAAAGGTGTTTTCCCCGACACAGTTCACCCTGGGGGTGCGGCGGCGGCCTTTTCGGCTCGCAGTTCGATGTAGAGTTCGTCGAAGGGCACCCACCGGCAGAGGAATCGCTCCGCGTGCCTTTGCCGCCGACGGCTGCGGTTGGCCCAGCCCTCCAGGGCACGCCCCGCGTAATAGTACAGGCGGTGGCGCAGCTTGTGGCCGGGTTCGTGCACGCCCCCCAAATTGAAATGGAGTCGGATGGAGTCGATACGAAAACGAGCCCGCAGGTAGTGGGAATTGCTCTCCGGCAAGAAGTACTCAAAGCTGGAGCTGGTGAAGGTGCGCTTGTGGGTCGGATCCGACCAGGAGGTCAGTCCGGAGGAAAAGTGTGGCGTCCAGATCCTCACTCGGGCCTGGGGCTGGCAGACGCGCCAGATTTCCTGCAGGGCGGCGGGGAAGTCGTCGAGGTGTTCGAGAACATGGCAGGCCAGGATTTCGTCGGCGGCGCTGTCGGCGAAGGGCAGGCCGGCATTGAGGTCGCAGACCACATCGACGCCCCGGAGGGGAAAACGGTCCACCCCGATGGCCCCGGGGGTTTTACGGCGGCCGCAGCCGAGATCGAGAACGATGGCCGGGCGTGATCCCATCTAAGTCGGCCGCGGCGCCAGGGCGCTGCAGAGTGCTTCCACGAATGCCCCGTAATTATACGGCGCAATCAGAGCCCGAGCCCGCTCACTCATCTGGCGGCGCCGGGCCGGATCCTCAATCAAGCGCTGCAGACGCTCCCTCAGCGCCGCGATATCGCCCACAGGATAGACGAAACCATTCTCCCCGTCGCGCACGATGTCGCCCGGGCCCCAGAGCGGCACCCGGTCACTGATCACCACCGGCAGGCCATAGGCGAGCGCCTCCACCACAACCAAACCCCGGGGTTCGATTTCGGAGGGAAGCACCAGGATGTCCGCCACCACGTAATACGGCGGCAGGGCGGAGAGATTTTGAAAGCCAGCGAAGCGCACCCGGGGGCCCAAGGGCTGCGCTTGGCGGTGGAGCGCGCCCGCTCGCTCGCCCTCCCCCACCATCAAGACAACCGTACGGCTATCCGGCAGGCGGGCGCAGGCTTGGAGAAGATCACCGGGGCGCTTTCGGGCAATGAGCTTGCCGGCAAAAAGGACGACGATGGCGTCTTGGGGCAAGCCGAGTTGACGCCGCAGCGCGGCGCGTTGCGGAAAGAGCCGGGCGCGGCAGGCGTCAATCTCGTCCAGGTCAACCGTCAGCGGGGCGGGATAGAGGCGCTGCGAAGGCAGGCCGTAGTGTTCATAGAAGCGGGCGTTCATCCACCCGGGAGTGAGGGCGGCGCGGGCGTGGGCGAAAAGCCAGCGCAGAGCGAACTGGCGCAACAGTTCGCGCCCCAGGGGCCGAGGATGGAGCAGCGCCGAATCCCCGAAGAGTAAATAGGGGGTGCGGGTGAAGCGCGCCGCCAGGAAGGCCAGCCAGTGGGTAGCGTGGGCCCACCCGAAGCTCAGCAGAGCGTCGTAGCGCCCGCGACGCAGTTCGTTACAAATCGCCGGATTGATGAGGCCGAAGAATCCCCGCGGAGGTTCCCGCCGGCGCAGGTTGGGGAAAAAGCGGTGCGGGTAGCCGCTGCGCAGATCCTGGTCCCATTCAAAGCGGAGGCCGAAGCCGGGGTCTTCGCCGGGGCCCGGCTCGGCCCCGTAGCAGTAAAAAACCGTGGGCTCCAAGCGCGGGTCAGCGGCCAGGCGGCGAAACAGCGGGGCATTGTACTGGATGGGGTGGGTGGTGAGGATGGCGAGGCGGTAGGGACGCTCAGACATCGACCGTCGGTTTACGCACGACCACGGGTAGGTGTCGCACGGTAAATCGCCGCCAGAATCCCGGCGCGCTGACGATATCGTAGCCGCGGGAAAGGAAAAACAGAATCGCCCGGTGCGGGTCCATGGAGACAAAGGCGTCGGAGTCGCTGGTGATGTGCTGGTTGAGGTTGGGTTGCAGGCGACGATAGCGAAAAGGAAGAGGCCGGTGCCGCGCCCGCCACTCGAGTTCGCTCCACAACCGCTGCGGGAAAATGCCGACGGCCCGGAAGAGGAGATGATTGCGAAGCGGGAGGGTCAACTTTTCCACGCGATCGCGCCACCGTAATTCGCGGAAGGAGCGGACGTGGAGTCCGCGGGCCGCCCAGGGCCGACAAAACCAAGCCGGAGCCAAGTAGAGCAGGCCACCGGGGCGGAGCACGCGGGCGATCTCTTCGAGGCACCGCTCCGGACGGGGCACATGCTCCAGGGCGGCCACGCTCACCACCATGCCCACCGCGGCCGAGCGCAGGGGAAGCTCTTCCATACTTGCCTGCACGCGGGGTGTGGTGGGCGAGAAAAACTTTTGCAAGGCGCGCCGGGAGAGGTCGAGCCCCACATAGCGCGGATGGATGCCCTCCAGGGCGCCCTGACCGCAGCCCAATTCCACCAGGCGGTCGGCGGGGGCGAGGTAATGGTCGATCAGCACTTGGATCTGGGCACGAAGTTCGGGCAGTGCCGCCCGACCCCAGCGGCTGGCCTCCCCGCCGTCGTAGAACTCCCGGATGCGATTCCGCTCCGCCGTGCTGATGAGGTCGAGAGGCGGTGCCGTTTTCACTGTTCTTAGGCTTGCGAGTCCTGCGCGGGCGGGGCGAGCGCGGCGTCAGAGGGCAGGCCCGAGTCTGCGGCGCCAGCCCGCAACAATTCCCCCAGCGAGAAGCCCGCGCGGCTATGAACATACCACAGAAGAAAGAGAAAGCTGGCGGTGTAGGCACCCAGGGAGGCGAAGGCGGCCCCGAGAAAGCCGAAGCCGGGCAAGAGCAGGTAGAGGAGAACAATGGTTACGCCGTTGCCGACCAGCTCGGCGTAAGCCGGGACCAAGGGGTGATTCAGGGCGCGGAGGGAGTCGTAGAGCACGTGCGCCAAGCCCCAGGGAACCATGGCCACCACCAGGATGCGGCAGGCAGCGGTGGCGGGCGTGAACGCCTGGCCAAAGAAGAACGGCAGCAGATAAGGCACCAAGAGAAACAACAGAGCTGCTCCGGCGGCGAGCAGAAGCACCACGGTGCGAAAGGAGTGGCGAATGACAGCGCGGGCTGCCGCCGGCGATTCACGCGCGGCTGCCGGCAGGGTAACCATACTGATAGCGCTGGGAAGGACGGCCAACGGCGACGCCAGGGTAACGGCGACGACATAGAGGCCCAGCGCCTCCGGGGCCAGCCAAACGCTCATCACCAATTGGTCCAGGCGCAGGTTCAGGTAGGTGGTCATCGCCCCCAACTGGGTTTTGGCGCCGTAGCTGAGCAAAGGCTTGAAGAGGGCGGGGTCCCAGGCGAGGCGAGGGTGAAAGCGGCGGCGCACCCAGTAGGCATTCAGCCCAGTGGCGGCGGCGTAGCCGGCCAGTTGCCCGGCGATGATTAGGGCAAGGTTCGGACGCTCGAGCAGAAAGACCACCGCGAGCAGCAGCGTATACCAGGCAGCCAAGAACATCCGGGAGAAATTGAAGGCGCCCAGGTGCAATCCCCCCTGCAAAAGATTGAGCAAATAGCCGGAGAAGAAGGCCAGCGGAATGTAGAGCAGAAAGAGTTGGGCCAAGTGCAGAATCAGGGGCCGGTGCGGGGCGAGCAGGCGGGGGAGCAAGAAATAGCCCACGGCCAGCAGGAACAGGCTCTGGGCGGCGGCGACGCTGAGCAAGGCGGTGAAGAGGGCATTGCGGCGGGCAGGCTCCCGGGCGGCAAAGAAGGTGATGGCCTGGTTCATTCCCAGGGCACCGAGCATGGCGAGCGCCATCGGCCAAAGAGTAATGATGGCCAGTTCGCCGCGGCCGACCGGGCCGAGCAGCCGCGCCGCCAGGACGCCGCTGATAGTGCCCAGGAGGAGGATGGCGAGGTTGGCGCACAGGGTGGAAAGGTAGTGGCGAGCGAGGCCGAGCATCCGCGAGGACGGTAGCCCAAGGTTCGCAGAGAAATCAAGGCGGGCGACGCAACTCAGCGGGCGACCACGCGACTTCCCCCGGCAGTGCCACTCGCAGGGCACAAGGGGGACCCCGGCGGACAAATTATCTACCGCGTAGACAACTAATGCGGATTGAATCATAATCAAAGGGAGTGGCAGTTTATCCAAACTGCCGGGGCGCTCGCCTCCGAGGCGGGCCGCACCCTTGGAGGAGAGCAAAAACCGATGAGCACAACCCCCCAACCCCCCACCGAACAAGCCGAAGGCCCGCCAGCCAGCACTCGGACCCCGCGCTGGCTGTTTGTGCTGCTGGTGGTTTTCGGGTTGCTGTTGGTCTATACGGCTTACGCGCAGTACAGCATCCGAGCGGAGTTGACCGCGCAACTCCGGGAGGCGAACGACCAATTGAGCCAGTTGGAATCTCGCAGCGCCACCCTGGAGGACAACTACGCCAACCTCAAGGCGCAGTTGGACGTTACCAGCGAGCGTCTGGGGCTGACCCGGAAAGAGGTGACCCGCGCCCGCGCCCTGGCCCGGCGGATCAAAGAAGAGCAGCGGCGGGCGGCCGAGCAGCTCACCGGCCAGATCAAGGAACAGCAGGCCCAACTCGGCTCCCTCACCGGGGAGGTCAGCGAGGTGAAAGGGGATGTGGCCGTTACCCGCCAGCAAATCGAGGAAACCCAGACGCAACTGCAAAGCACCATCGGCGACCTCGGCCTGCAAAGCGGGCTGATCGCCCGCAACCGCGACGAGTTGGAAGAGCTCCGGCAGCGCGGCGCACGTGACTACTTCGACTTTGACATCCGCAAGTCGAAGAAGTACACCCGCGTGGGCCTGATCTCCATCCGCCTCAACAAGACCGACACCAAGCGCCAGAAGTACACCATGACTGTGCTGGCCAACGACAAGCGCATCGAGAAGAAGGACAAGACCCTGCTGGAGCCGGTGCAGTTCTACATGCAGGGGACCCGGCGCCACCTGCTGGAGATCGTCGTCTTTGAGGTGGGCAGGAAGCGCATCGCCGGCTACCTGAGCGTTCCCAAACAGGCGGCGGCGCGCCGCTAGAAACGACTCCGGGCGGAGCGCGGCTCCTACGGGGAGGGAGCCCCGAAGCTCTTCAGGCCTTCGGCCAATTCTCGCAGGCGTTTATCCACCAGGGCGTTGACCGTGCCCTCTTCAAAGGCACCGTCCGGGTGGCGTTCGCCCGCCTTCACCCCGGTGAGAATCTCGATGCCTTCGTCCACGGTGGCCACCGGGTAGAGGTGGAAGCGGCCGGCTTGAATCGCCTCCGCCACCTCCGGCCGCAGCATCAAGTCGGCTACATTTTCGATGGGAATGATCACCCCCTGGGTTCCGGTCAGGCCCTTGGCTTTACAGACTTCGTAAAAGCCTTCAATCTTGTAGTTCACCCCGCCAATCGCCTGGATGTCGCCTTTCTGGTTGACCGAGCCGGTGACGGCCACCTCCTGGCGGATGGGCAGCTCCGCCAAGCTGGAGAGCAAGGCGTAGATTTCGGTGGAACTGGCGCTGTCGCCGTCCACCCCCGCATAGGATTGTTCGAAGCAGACGCTGGCCGCGAGCGAGAGCGGCCTCGCCTGGGCGAACTTTTGCCGCAGGTAGCCGCTGAGAATCGCCACCCCTTTGTCGTGCAAACGTCCGCTGAGGTTGGCCTCGCGCTCGATGTTGATGATTCCCTGGCGGCCCATGGCGGTGGCGGCGGTGATGCGCACCGGCTGGCCGAAGGCGTAGCTGCCCAGATCGTGCACCGAGAGCCCGTTCACCTGCCCCACGCGCTTACCAGTGACGTCGATGAGCAGCACTCCTTTTTCGATCAGCTCGCGAATCTTGTTCTCCACCAGGTTATGCCGCTCGATGCGCTCGTGGATGGCTTTCTCCACATGGGTGCGGCGCACGTGCTTGCTGTTATCCTCCTGCGCCCAGTAGTTGGCCTCCCGGGCCAGGTCAGCGATGTCGGAGAAGCGGGTGCTGAGCTTGTCCTGGCGCCCGGCGCGGCGCACGCCGTACTCCACCACCGCCGCCACCGCCTCTTTGTCGAAGGGGCAGAGGTTGTCCTCCTGGGAGAGCTTGCGCAGCAGGGCGGCGTACTGGCGCACCGCCTCCGGGGTGCGATTCATCTCCGAGTCAAAGTCCGACTTCACCTTGAAGATTTTTTTGAAGTCCTCCTCGTGGGCGTAGAGCAGGTCGTAGAAATAGCTCTCCCCGATCAGAATGACCTTGACGTTCACCGGGATGGGCTCGGGCTTCAGCGCGCTGCCTCCCAGGGGGCCCAGCCAATCGGCCGCGCCCTGGATTTCCAGCCGGCCGTGGATCAGCATCCGCTTCAGGGCCTTCCACACCCCGGGCTCGATCAGGGCATCCAAGACGTTCAGAACCAAGTAGCCGCCGTCGGCCTGCAGCAGGGAGCCGCCGCGAATGTCGATGAAGTGGGAATGCGCCAAGCCCCGCATATCGTAGGTGCGCTGGATGGTGCCGAACAAGTTGACGTAGGTGGGCGAAGTCTCCACGATGACCGGGCAGCCCTGCTCGTCTTCGTGCCCCAGCACCACGTTGACCCGGTACATTCGGAAGGAGTCCACCGAGGACCCTTGAGACCGCAGCAGCAGGCGCAGCCCCTCCGCCTCCTCGCTCTCCGGCTTGCCCTTGAAGACCGCTAAGTTGTCCAGCAGGCTGTTGCGCACCGCCTCCAGGTGCTCGGCCACCGGGTCGTAGGGATACTTCTCCTTCAGGTCTTCGATCACGCTATCCACGATGACCGAGGCAGTTTCCTTCTCCAGCAGCTCCAGCTCCAGGTTCATGGCGCGCTGCAGTTCAAGCGTCTTGCGGTAGATGGTGACGAACTGCTTTTGCAGGTCCTGCTGGCGGGTGGCGATCTGGCGCGCCTGGACCTCCTCCATCTGGCCGCCCATCACCAACTCGCTCAGCTTCTCCATCGGCACGGCTTGGCCCTCCACCACCGGCACCACGGTGGCGCCCCCGCCGCTGATCTCCGCCAGGGCGAACTGCTCCTTCTTCAACTGCTCGGAGAAGACATCCAACATCTCCTTCTCCTGGCCCCCGTAGCGTTCCACGATGCGTCCTCGCGCCCGCTGGAAGTTTTCGCCTTCGAAGAGTTGCGGGATGCGGGCAGCGACGAAGTCCAGGGCGCGGTCAACGTCCTTGCGGAAGCGGGAGGCTTGGCCGCGGGGGAGGGTGAGCAGGCGGGGCTGCTCGGGATGCTGGAAGTTGTGGACGTAGCAGCGGTCGGGGGCCGGCTGGCACTGGGGCCGGATGTGTTCCAGCACTTGCTTGATGGTGGTGGCCCGACCGGTGCCGGTCAGCCCGCAGACAAAGATGTTGTAGCCGGGCCCGTAGAGTTCCACGCCCAGCTTCAAGGCCTTGAGGGCGCGCGCCTGCCCGATGATGCCCTGGAGGGGGGCGAGGTCGGCGGTGGTTTCGAAGTCAAAGGTCGCGGGGTCGCACCGCCAGCGCAACTGTTCCGGCAACACCTTGCGGAACGCCCCGGCCGCTTTCAGGTGGGTGGGATTGGCCATGCCGAAAAAATCCTCCTCCGAGTTGGATGCCTCAGCCCGGCTCGGGAGAGGCCGGGGGGGGCAGCACGGGCTTGGCGGTATAGGCTTCCACCACCGCCGCTCCCACCGCGACCACAATGGGGCCGAGGACGATTCCCAGCAGCCCGAACACAGCCAGGCCGCCCAGGACGCTGATGAACACCAGCAAGCCGTTCAGCCGGGTGCGGCCGCTGATCAACATTGGCCGAAGGAAGTTATCGGCCAAGCTGATCACCGCGACCCCCACCACCAACAGAACCAGCGCGTGCCCCAGCTTGCCTCCCAGCAGGAAGAACAGCGCCGCCGGCAGCCAGATCAGCCACGGCCCCAGCGCGGGGAGCAGCGCGAGGAAACCCATCACCACACCCCAGAACAATGCGGCCTTGATTCCCAGGAGCCAAAAGGTCATCCCCCCCAGCACGCCTTGCATCACCGCGACCACGAAGCTGCTGTAGACGGTGGCGTAGAGCACGTCCTGCGCGGTGCGGAGCAGGTGGTCGCGTTGTTGCGGTTCGAGCGGTAAGGCGTCTCGGAGGCGGGCGAGCAGGGCGGGGCCGTCGCGAAACAGATAAAAGGCAG
>JBHHYS010000023.1:0-31627 GCA_046757645.1 Terriglobia bacterium
CGTCGGCGTCGTAGGTGTCGGTGGCGAAGCCGAAGCGGATGCGGCCTTCGTAGCGCTTGCGGCGCGCTCCGTAGAACTGTTGCAGCCGGGTGGCTGCCCCCACCAGCAGCGGTAGCACCCCGGTGGCAATCGGGTCGAGCGTGCCCAGATGGCCCACCGAGCGCCGGCGCAGCAGGCGGCGCACCTCGAGCACCACGTCGTGCGAGGTCACCCCGCGGGCTTTGTTGATGACCAAGGCGCCGCCTGTGGTGAGCGGAGTCGAACCATTCATGGTGAATCGTTCACGGTGAGCCGCCTTCGATGAATCACTCACGGCGAAACCCTCATCAGCTCTTCTCGTCCGGGGGCTCGCTGTTGTCCGGGCCGCCCGCCGCAGGCTGGCTCTGCCGGAGCAACTCCTCGATGCGTTCCGCCTGTTCGGCGGAGCGGTCGAGCTCGAACGCCAGGTCAGGGATGCGGCGGATGTCCAGCCGGTGGGCGAGTTCGCGGCGAATGAAGGACTTGGCCGCCCGGAAGCCTTCCAGCGTCCGCTGCTGCGCCTCGGCGCTGCCCAGCACGCTGACGTAGACCCAGGCCTGGCGCAGGTCGGACGTGACCCGAACCCCGGTAATGGTGGCAAAGCCAATCCGCGGATCCTTCAGCCCCCGGACCACCAACCCGCTGATCTCCTCGCGAAGCTGCTCGCCCAGGCGTTGGGGCCGGCGTCCAGGAATCGTCATTGGAGTCGCTCCTCGGCCCGCCTAGTGCCGCCCGAACTTGTTGCCTCTACTCATGAGCGGCACATCCCCGGCATCGGGCTTCTTTACCCTTCTCCGCCCGCCACAATAACCTGGCTCTGCTCTTGCCATTGGCTGCGGCACCATCTTTTTCCCCTGCACGGGTTGCGCCGCGCGCGGAACTATTCGAGCCTCAGAGGGTCAGCACGCCGGATCCTGCCGCCCCGCAGCACAGAGGCATACACTCCGACGTGGGCCCGGTTGTGCTGGGCTGCCGCGCGCAGGATGCCCGGATCCTTGGGCAGGTCTCCTTGAGGCAAGGTCGTCATCACGCAACGCGGGCAGGGGCCAGTGATGCGCAGGCGAACCTCGTCCCCGATGGCAAGCGTGTGGCCGATCCAGGCATTTTCGACGAAGTCTTTCTCGCTGGAGGTTGCCTCCACCACGATGTTTGGGCGGAAGCGTCGCACCTCGAAACGCCCCTGAGGATAGATTTCCCGGAGCCGCTCGATCGTAGCATTCGTCAGCACGTGGATGACAGCACAGTCGAAGAAAGTCCCGCTCGGCATGGCCTCATCTGTGATCGTTTCCCGGTGGGCGAGGCCATCTATATCCGGCCAGTATTCTTCCAGGCTAGGTGTCTGCGGGGCCGTCCTCTCGAGACTCACCTCGCGGGCGAGCAGTTTCGAGAGGATATGGTTGAGGCCACTCTGCTCGCTGCGGGCTACGGTGCCGTCTGGCAGAGTGATCCACACCGGCGGCACGCTCTCGCCGGTGCGCGGCGGTTCGATAAAGGCTGCCCGGCAGTCGAAGAGCTTCCCCCATTTCCGGGGGTTCTTGGCGCTGGCGACCTTCCGGTTAGACGAGTCCACGAGGGCGTAGGCACGATCTCCCAACAGCCCGCGCACCGTGACAGCGCTGGCGTTCACCTCCTCCCCCGTCATGGACTTGACCGGATATCGCCAGAGGGAAGCCACCGAACCAACAACCGGTGTGGTGTTCGCCATCGTTCAGCTCCATGCTAATCAACACTTTCATTTCATCCCACCGCTGACCCTGTCGGGGCTCCTTGGCATTTCGGTTCGACTTACGTTAGTGGGAAGGGCGCTAGAGGTATTCGATGTGGCTATCCGCCAGGTCGCCGCCCAGAATTTTCTCCGACTCGGCGGAAACCGCTTCGAGATGTTGGGCGAGGTGCGCGCCGTCGTTGCTGAGGGAGACCACGCCCACCGTGGCCCGCTGCCAGACCTCCTGGTGGTCGAGTTCGGCCACCGCCACATTGAAGCGGCGCAAGCGCTCCTTGAGTTTGCGCAGCACCTGGCGCTTGTCCTTGAGCGAGTGCGCATAGGGGAGATGAATTTCCAGGGTGAGCAGACCCACGACCATTTCCCGAAATCCCCTCGGCGAGCCCCGCGGCCGGCACTCGCAAGGTTTCTTACCGCTTCCCCCGAGCCAAGTTCGTTCGCTCCGCCCTCTCAGAGTAGAAAAAAAACTTCTCTGGCGATCATTCTGAGCGAAGCCTGCCTGCGGCCGGCAGGCGAAGAATCGGGGTTTGGTCGAACGAATAATTCGTGGAATTCTTCGTGGCCGGCGGCTCCCCAGAATGACACCATCAGGGGCTTCTTCAAGTAGTTTCCTACGCGGACACTTCGCTGGGCACCTTCTCCAGGGTGAACACTTCCAGCACGTCGCCCACCTTGATATCGGAGAAGTTGCTGATAGTGACACCGCACTCGTAGCCCGAACCCACTTCCTTGACGTCGTCCTTGAAGCGTCGCAGCGAGGCCACCTTGTTCTGGTAGATGACCACTGAGTCTCGCAGCACCCGCACCGGCGCATCCCGTACCATCTTGCCGTCCAGTACGTAACAGCCCGCCACCATGCCCACCCGGGAGACGCGGAAGGTTTCGCGCACTTCGGCGCGCCCCACGAGGGTCTCCTTCATGGTGGGCTCGAGCAAGCCGGCGGCGGCCCGCTCGATCTCCTCCAGCACTTCGTAGATGACGCTGTGCAGGCGGATGTCCACTCCTTCTTGCTCGGCCAACTCCGCCGCCTTGCGCTCCGGGCGGATGTTGAAGCCCACGATCACCGCATTCGAGGCCGAGGCCAGCAAGACGTCGCCTTCGCTGATGCCCCCCACCCCGGCGTGCATGATCTTGACCTTCACCTTGGCGGTGCTCAGCTTGGTCAACTGCTCGCTCAGGGCTTCCACCGAGCCTTGCACGTCGCCCTTGAGGATTAAGGGCAGTTCTTTGGCCTCCCCCGCCTCGAGTTGTTCGTGCAAATGGTCGAGTGTCAGCCGGGCGCTGGCCCCCAGGGCGGTTTGCCGCAGCTTCTGCTCGCGGTAAGCGGCCACCTGCTTGGCCTTGGCTTCATCGGAGACCACCTGGAATTGGTCGCCGGCTTCGGGCAGGCCGTTCAGTCCCAGGACTTCCACCGGAATCGAGGGAGGCGCTTCCTTGAGCGGATGGCCGCGGTCGTCGATGAGGGCCCGCACCTTCCCGAAAATCGAGCCGACAATGAAGGGGTCTCCCAAGCGCAGCGTGCCGTCCTGCACCAGTACGCTGGCCACCGGGCCCCGCCCCCGATCCAGGCGCGCTTCCAGCACCGTGCCGGTGGCGGGCAAGGCGGGGTTGGCGCGCAGCTCTTGCAGATCGGAGATAAGCAGGATCATCTCCAGGAGGAGATTCAAGTTGGTTTTCTGCTTGGCCGACACCTCCACCATTACCGTGTCGCCCCCCCACTGCTCGGGCACCAGGCCGCGATCAGCGAGCTGTTTCTTGACGCGCTCGGGCAGCGCCCCCGGCTTGTCGATTTTGTTGACTGCAACCACCATGGGGACTTTGGCGGCGCGGGCGTGGTCAATGGCTTCGAGCGTCTGCGGCATCACCCCGTCGTCGGCAGCCACCACCAGCACCACCACGTCGGTCACCTGGGCGCCGCGGGCGCGCATGCGGGTGAAGGCCTCGTGGCCCGGGGTGTCGATGAAGACAATCCTGCGGCCGTTCACGTTCACCTGAGAGGCGCCGATGTGCTGGGTGATCCCGCCGGCTTCTTCGGCGATGATATTCGTCTCGCGGATGGCGTCGAGCAGCGAGGTCTTGCCGTGGTCCACGTGGCCCATCACCGTCACCACCGGGGCCCGGGCCGCCCGCTCCCCTTTCACCTCCGCGCCCCCCACTTCCTGCAGGGACTCCTCCTCGAAGGAGATGACGGCGGTGGTGGCACTAAACGTCTTCGCCACTTCACTCGCCAGCTGCACATCGAGCGACTGGTTGATGGTGGCCAGCATGCCCCGGTCCATCAGCGCCTTGATGACATCCTTGGCACGGACATCCAGCCGCGCCGCCAGCTCCTTGACGGTGATGCCTTCGGTAATGGTGATGCTGAAAGGCTCCCGGTGTACCGGCGGCGGGACTTCCCGGCGGAGCGCGACCTTGCGCTCGCCCGGCTCCGGCCGCAGCCGCGGCCGCACCGGATGGGTCAGCTTGCGCTCGCCTTCCTCGAAACGTTTCTCCAGATGGGTTTTGGGAGCCGGGCGCACCCGTGTCGGCGGCTTGCGTTCGTAGATGGGCTTACCGGGGACGGGCAGCGAAGGAACCGCGGAGGGGGCCGCGGGGCGCACCCGGGCCGCGGGAGCCGCTTCGGCAGCGGGTGCCGGGTGGCTGACAACTCGCCGCGGTTCGCCGGCCGAGGCCGCCGGGCGGGGAACCGTTCGAGCTCCGCCGGCTGCGGGCGCCGCCGGGGGTGGCGGGGGCAGCGCTTCGACTTTCAGGGTGGCGGCGAGCTGCTCGGCGGCTGCGGCACGCTCGGCGGCCGCGCGTTCGGCCGCCGCCGCGCGTTCCCGGGCGGCGCGTTCCCGGGCAGCGCGTTCGGTGGCTGCCTTGGTTTCAGCTTCCCGCTGCGCGGCTTCCTGCTCGGCCGCTTCCAGGGCGCGGAAATGCGCCCGGACTTTGTCGGCAATCTCGTCGTCGATGGAGCTGGAGTGGGTCTTCTTTTCCGTGACCCCGACCTCCGGCAGGTAGTCGAGGATGCGCTTGCTCTTGACCTCGAGTTCCCGCGCCAGCTCGTTGAGGCGAATCTGCCCCATTGTTCCTCCCGCCTACTCCTCTGCCTTCCGGGCGTTCGCTTCGGGTGTCTCGGCCCCCGCCGGCGCCGGCGCCGCCGGCTCTTCCTTCGCCGGGGAGGTCCCCGCCTCGGTGCTGGCCGCTTCCATGGCGGCCGGCGCGGCTTCCGCCGGTGTCTCGGCCGCCGGCACGAGCGTCGGCTCGGGGGCGGGGGCTTCCGGCTCGAAGTGTTGCTTCACCGCCGCTGCAATCTTCTGCAGCATTTTCTCGCCGATGCCGGGGATCTCCATCAACTGCTCCGGGGTCATCGCCGCCAGCTCTTCGATGCTGCCAATGCCGTGGCCGCGCAACTTCTCCCGGGTCTTCTCCCCAATGCCGCTCAGTTCTTCCAGGGCCGTGCGGGGGCTGCCGGGCATCATGCCCGCCATCTGGGCTTCGACTTCCTGGCGCTTCTCTTCTTCGCTCTTGATGTCGATGTGCCAGTCCAGCAGCTTCGAGGCCAGGCGGACGTTCTGGCCTTTCTTGCCAATCGCCAGCGACAGTTGGCTGTCTTCCGCCACCACCTCCAGGTGACGCTCCGCCGCATCCACTACCGTGACCCGCGACACCTTGGCCGGACTCAGCGCATTGGTGGCGAAGCTCACCGGGTCTGCGTTCCACTCGATGATGTCAATCTTCTCCCCCCGCAGTTCGCGGATGATGGATTGCACTCGCATCCCCTTCATCCCCACGCAGGCGCCCACAGCGTCAACGTCCCGGTCATGCGACTGCACGGCGATTTTCGTGCGCTCCCCCGCCTCCCGCGCCACCGCTTTGATCCGCACCGTGCCGTCGTAGATTTCCGGGACTTCCATTTCGAAGAGGCGCTGCACGAGCAGCGGGTCGGCGCGGGAGACCATCACCTGGGGCCCCTTGGCGGCGCGGTCCACTTCTTTGATCACCACCCGCAGCCGCTCGCCGATGTGATAGCTCTCCAGGCGCGACTGCTCCCGCTTGGGCATGCGGGCTTCATAGCGCCCCAGTTCCACGATGACCTCCGGGCCCTCCAGGCGCTTGATGACGCAATTCACCAGTTCGCCCACCCGCCCGCTGTACTCGGCCACGATGATGTCGCGCTCCGCCTCCCGCACCTTCTGAAAGATCACCTGTTTGGCGGTTTGCGCGGCGATGCGCCCCAGGACATCGGTGGGCTTGGGGATGTGAATTTCCCCCTCCAGAGTGGCGGTGGGGTCGGACTGGCGGGCCTCCGCCAGGCTGATTTCCAGGAGGGGATCGGCGACCTCCTCCACCACCTTCTTCACCGCATAGACGATCAGGTGGCCGGTTTCCCGGTTGAACTCGCCGCGCAGCTCCTCGCCCGTCTTGTAGTACTTCCGGGCCGCCACCACCATGGCATCTTCCAACGCGGCCACGATGATTTCCGGGTCGATGCCCTTCTCCCGGCTGAGCTGATCGATCGTTTGTGCCAACAAATTCATGGCCATGGTGTTCTCGCTCTAGAGTTCGACGACCAGATTGGCCCCCTCAATGTCCTCGTAGGCCACCCGAACTGTGTGCCCCTCCACCCGGAAGCTGACCACGCCGTCGGTCAAGCCCTCCAGCTCCGCGGTGAAGCGTCGGCCGCCCAGCGCGGGGAGGCGTCGCTTCAGGCGAACCTTGACTCGACGCCCCCGGAAGCGTTGGTAATCGGCGGGCTGGTGGAGTTTGCGGTCGAGTCCCGGGGAGGCCACCTCCAAAACGTAGCGTCCGGGAATCAGATCCTCCACGTCCAAGAGGGCACTCACCTGTTCGCTGACCGTCTGGCACTCGCGGTGGCTGATGCCGCCCTCGGGGCGGTCGATGGTGATGCGCAGAACCCCTTGGCGATGCGTGCCCGCCCATTCCACCGCCACCAATTCCAGCCCCTCGGAGCTCACCACGCGTTCCGCCAACTGCCGGATGCCTTCCAGCTCCATTTCTCCCCCAACAAAAAAGTGGGCTGGCGCCCACTGGGGTCGGTCGTCAACTCCTCAACAAAGTTAACTATAGCAGCTTGCTTGCCTTGCAGCAAGGGAAAAATTCCCTTGGGCGGCCCACCCCTCCCCGGAAACGCCGCGGAGACTACTTGGGGGGTGGGGGTTGCTTGGGCGGGATGGCGGCGGGGCGCGAGGCGGGGGCGGCCTTGGTGGTCTCCACCGGATGGGCTTGGTCGTAGAGGCGGACGATCTCGTCGGTGATGTCCACGGCCGGGGTGGCGTAGACGACCGGCCCGCCCTGGAAAATGTTGAAGATGATGCTGAGGTTTTTCTCCCGGGCGTACTGGTCGAGGATCCGCTGCATCTCTTGCCCAATGCGGTTCACGAGGTCGGTCTCGGCCCGGGTGCGGTCGTCCCGCAAGTCTTGCTCCTGGCGGCTGGCTTGCTTGCGCTTCTGCTCGAGTTCGCGCAACAACCGAACCTGTTCCTCATTGCTGAGGGTGCGTTGCCGAGTGCGCAGTTGGCTCTCCAGATCGCGGATTTCCTCCCGAAGCTTCAGGAGTTCAGCCTGGCGCGGATTGAATCGCTCCTGCAGGTCCAGCGCGGCTTTTCTCCCTTCTTGGGTTCGGAGCATCGCTGCCTGGATGTTGACGATGCCAATCTTGTTCCCGCCGGCTGCGGGGGCGGGAGTCGCGGGCTTCGGCGTGGGGAGCTCCTCAAATTGTTGGGCTCCCGCCGCAACCGCCAAAAGTAACCCCATGGCCAGCATCAGCGCTCGTATGCGAAGCATATGCATCAATGCACTCCTATTCTCTTCCTAGTCTTCCCCACGGTTGTCATTATAGGTTTGACCCCGAAAGCGGGTCAACCGTCTTCCCGCCCCCGAGTCCTAGAAGGTGCGGCTGATGGTGAAGCGGAAGGTCTTCACCGGCTCGAACAAGGAGACCGTGCGTTCCCGGAAAACCACTCCCAGTTGAGGCAGGATCTGCGATTCGAACACTCCCGGGGGGAGGGTGATCCCCGCCGGCACCGAAAAGCTGCTGGCGGGAATGTTGATCTCCTCCTTCAGCCGGCTGAGGTTGTAGGCCCAGTAAATGCGGAAAGGAGCGTTCACGATGGGGAGGTTGATGACCAGCTCGAGGCCGCCCGAGGTCCGGATGCGGGTATTCGTCCCCGGCACCAAATCCAGGCTGTCCGGAACGCTGGCATCGGGAAAGTCCGTGCGCAGCGACGCCAGGTTCTCCGGTGTCAGCCGCAACTGCGAGGGTCGCAGAATGGTATTCAGGCCGACGTCGAGGAAGGGGGCAAGACTGACCGGACCGGCAATCGGGATGCGGTACTCAAAGTTGCCCACCAGCTGGGTGTCCCCGCCGGGGAAGGTGACCGTCTGGTTGAGCACCTCCACGATGGTCTGCCGGAGCCGGGGATTGCCGTTCGGATCCAGGCGGGTGGGATCGAGGAAAAAGACCGGCAGGCTGGTGCGTACCGGAACAAAGGCCAGCGGGCTGACGGCGCGGATATCAAAGCCGCGCACCGTATCCTCCCCCCCGATGTAAAACCGGGTGAACGGCGCCGGCACCCGGCCCCCGAAGCCGGTGAGGAAGCTGCCCAGCAGGCGAAAGGCCAAGGTATTGCGTCCCCGATTGATGGGGCGAAAGTGCTTGATCTCGAACGCCGGCCGAAACGTCTTCTGGTTGCCGCCCAGGAGGGGCCCGCCTTCGAGCGTGCCCGAGACAAACATGCTCGTGCCCCGGGTGGGAAAGACGGGATGGTTGGTGGTGTTGTAGAGGAAGCTGGGGGTGACGCGGCTGGAGCGGATGCCTTCCAGGGCGTTGGGACCGGTGAAGGCGCGGAAGTTGATTCCTTCAAACAGGCTGGTGCAGCCCTCGGTGAGGCACTGGATGTCGCTGACGTCGAAGGCGTAGGTGAGCCCCAGCCGGGTGAAGCGCCGCCGCTTCAGCGGATAGCTGGCGAATACACTGAAACCGGTGGAGTTCTGGATGTAGTTCACCAAGCGTTCCTGGATGAAGGGGTTGGCGGTGGTAATGCGCTGGCCGGTGATGAGGGTGCTTTCCCGGGCTTGGTCAAACTCGAACCGGCGGACCGAGAAGGTGAAGCCGGTCTGGATGGGGCGGTCGAGGAAGTAGGGTTCGGTGAAGCCAAACACAAACGCCCGTTGCCGGTCCCCATACTCCAGGTTCACGCTCAAGGTCTCCCCCAGGCCGAGGAAATTGTTGGTGGAGTAGTTGATCCCCACAAAGCTGCCCAGCACCCCGCTGGTGCCCCCGGTCAGGCCGATGGAATTTTTCCCCTTTTCTTTGACCTTGAGGGTGAGATCAATGGTGCCCTCCTCGGCATTCTGCCGCACCTCCGCGTTTTCCGGGCGCAGTTCCTCGAAATAGCCCAGTTGGTTGAGGCGCAGGATGCTGAGCTCCCAGAGGCGGGAGTTGAACATGGCGCCTTCGTCGAGAAGCAATTCGCGCCGAATCACTTTGTCGCGGGTGGTGGTGTTCCCCATAAACTCGATGCGATGCACGATAAACTGCTTGTTGGGCTCGAATTCCAGGGTGAGGTCAATGACGCGGGTGTTGTCGTCAATCTTCGTCTCCGGGATGGTGGTCATGTTAATAAAGCCGAATTCGCTGTAGAGCTTGCGGTAGTCTTCCAAGGCTGTGCGGATCTTCTTCACATTGAAGATGTCTCCCTGCTTCAGGGGAAAGGCTTTCCGCAAAAACTCCGGCGCGAAGAAGAGGTCGGTTTCTTTCCCGGTGGTGCTGCGCACCGTCAGCTCACCCATCCGGTAGCGCGGCCCCTCTTCCACCCCAATCCGCATGTCCACCGCCTTGCCCGGCTTGAACCACCACGGCAGGGTGCGCAGCGGCAGCCAGGGCTGGGTGTCGCGCATGCGGGTCTCGGGCGGCTGCACGATGACGCGAAAGTAGCCGCGTTCCTGGTAGGCCTCCCGCACCCGCTCCAGGTCCTCCTGCACCTTGCCGGCGTGGTAGGTCTTGGAAAGGAAATAGAACCAGGGGGGGAGGCCGTAGGGGCGCGAGCCTTTCATGGTGCGCCACAGCTTGCGGTCGGAAAATCGCCGGTTCCCCTGGAAGCTTACTGTGCCCACCTTCACCTTGGGCCCTTCCTCCACCACCACGATGAGGATGACCGCATTGGGGGGCACGCGGCGGGTCTCGTGGCTGACGCTGGCGAAGTGGCGTCCGCGCTCGCTGAGCAGTTCCTTGAGAACCACTTCGGCGCGGCGCACCCGCGTGGGGTCGTACTGCATCTCCACGCTCAACCCCACCCGGCGCTCCCGGAAGCGCTCCAGAATCTCCGACTGGGTGACCGAGTTGACCCCGTTGTACTCGATGCGGCGGATCAGCGGCCGCTCCTGCACGATGAAATAGATGATCTTGCCCTTCTCGCCGTCCTCCACCTCCAGGCGCACGTCCTCAAAGAAATTCGTATTCCAGACCGCCTGGAAGTCGCGCCGCAGAACCTTGGGGTCGTAGGGGTCGCCCGGCTTGGAGAGGATGCGGGCGTTCATGGTATCGCGGGGAATCCGCCGCAGGCCTTCCCAGCGGATCTCTTGGATGAGAATGCCTTGGGCCCAGGACGAGAGCGCCCCCAACAGGAAGAGCCCCACCAGCAGCGCCGCTCCCCCGGCTGGCGGCCGCCGCCGGGGTGAGTTGGCCTGGAAGGTAGATTGCTGCCCGGCCCTCAACGGGAATCCCCCAAGAGTCTGCGGGAAAATAGTTGCGGGACGGTGAACCCCTTCACCGTCCCCCCTGCGCCCTTTCCTTCTCAGTTCAACAATGGAGTGGGTTCGAGGACGGCACGGAATCCCAGCCGGTCCTCCTCCACAATCACTTCCAGCGTCGCCGGGGGCTGCACCTGGCCCGTGATCAGCGCTTCCGAGAGCGGGTCTTCAATGTGCTTTTGCAAGGCCCGCCGCAGCGGCCGCGCCCCATAGCTGCGGTCGCTGCAGGTTTTTTCCAGCACCCAGGTGCGGGCTTCCGCGGTCATCTGCAAAACCACCCCGCGATGGGCGACGTTCCGGTTGATCTCCCCGACCAACAGGTCGATGATCTTCAGCAAATCCTCGTGACTGAGCGCGTTGAAGACAATGACCTCATCGAGACGATTCAGGAACTCGGGGTTGAAGACCCGCCGCACCTCGCTCATGATCATCTCTTCCGTCTTCTGCCGGCTCTGTTCTTCGCTGGGGGCGGTGAAGCCCAGGCTGGCCTGCTTCTGCAGGTAGCGCGCCCCAATGTTCGAGGTCATCACCAGAATAGCGTTCTTGAAGTCCACCGTGGTTCCCAGGCCGTCGGTGAGCTGGCCGTCCTCGAAAACCTGCAAGAGGATATTGAAGATGTCCGGATGCGCTTTTTCGATTTCGTCCAGCAGGATGACCGAATAGGGGGAGCGGCGCACTCGCTCGGTCAATTGCCCGCCTTCTTCGTAGCCTACGTAGCCCGGGGGGGCGCCGATCAGCTTCGAGACCGCGTGCTTCTCCATGTATTCCGACATATCGAAGCGGATCAGCGACTTCTCGCTGCCAAACAGGAAAGCCGCCAGCCGCCGCGCCACCTCCGTCTTCCCCACCCCGGTGGGGCCCAGGAAGAGAAACGAACCCACCGGGCGCCCCGGGGCTTTCAAGCCCGCGCGGGTGCGACGAATCGCCCGCGCCATGGCGGTGATGGCCTCATCCTGGCTGACGATGAACTTGTGCAGCTCCTCTTCGATGCGCATCAGCTTGGCCATCTCCTCTTCCTTGATGGCCGTGACCGGAATCCCCGTCCAGCGTGACACCACCTCTTCGATGTCCTCGCGGCTCACCACCCCGCTGATCGACTCTTCCAGGTTCAGCTTCTCCCGGAGCTGCCGCAGCTTCTCCCGCTCCTTGCGCTCCTCGTCCGAGTAGAAGCGGGCTTTCTCGAACTCGTGGTTGGCGATGGCGGTTTCCAGCCGGTGGGTGATGAACTTGATCCGCTTCTGGATTTCGTTCACCTCTTCCGGCAAGCTGCTCTGCCGCAGCTTGACCCGGGAGCCAGCCTCGTCCACCAGGTCAATCGCCTTGTCGGGGAGGTAGCGGTCGGGGATGTAGCGGGAGGCGTGATAGACGGCGTAGGAGATGGCCTCCTCGGTGTAGGTCACCGCGTGGAACTTCTCGTAGCGCTCCTTGATCCCCTTTAGGATATCGATGGCCTGCACTTCGCCGGGCGCCGGCACTTTGACGGATTGGAAGCGCCGCTCCAGGGAGCGGTCGCGTTCGATCGATTTGCGGTACTCGGCCGGGGTGGTGGCTCCGATGCACTGGATTTCGCCCCGGCTGAGCGCGGGCTTGAGAATGTTGGCGGCGTCCAGCGAGCCTTCCGCCGAGCCCGCTCCCACCAGGGTGTGCAGCTCGTCGATGAAGATGATAGCGTTTTGCGCCTCCATCAACTCCTTCATGATGGTCTTCATCCGCTCTTCGAACTGGCCGCGGTACTTGGTGCCGGCCACGATCAGCGAGAGGTCGAGCTGCAAAATGCGTTTGTCGGCCAGCAGCGGGGGCACCTCGCCGTCGGCAATCCGCTGCGCCAAGCCTTCCACGATGGCTGTCTTGCCCACGCCGGGCTCCCCAATCAGTACGGGATTGTTCTTGGTGCGCCGGCAGAGGATCTGCACGACGCGCTCCAACTCGTTTTCCCGCCCGACCAGCGGGTCGAGCTGGTTGTCCAAGGCGGCCTGGGTGAGGTCACGGCTGAACTCCGTCAGCAGAGAGGTTTCCTTCGCGCGCGCCGGAGCCATTCTCTCGCTCTGCGAGCGGGCCAACTCCTCCCGCACGGTGGAGAGGCGCAGGCCGCGCTCCTGGAGGATTTCTGCGGCCAAGCACTTCTCCTCGCAGAGCAAGCCCAGCAGCAGGTGTTCGGTGCCAATGTGTTTGTGCGCCATGCGCTCGGCCTGCTCCATGGCATGGCGCAACACCTGCTTCACCTCCTCGCTGAAGGGCAGCTCCACCGAGGTGGAGACCCGCTCGCGAATCGTGGTGCGGACTTCGACTTGCTTGCGGATGGATTCGAGCGAGCCGGTGCCGCGCAGAAAGCGATTGGCGAGGGCTTTGTCTTCCCGGAGCAGGCCCAACAGCAGGTGTTCGCTCTCGATGTAGGGGCTGCCGTACTGGCTGGCTTCGTAGCGGGCAAAGAAAATCACCCGCCGCGCCTTTTCCGTGTAGCGCTCGAACATGGAATCTTGTCTCCCCTGGTCTTCCCCGGTTAGGTTATCTGACCAGGAGTGGCTAGCAAACGCCCCCGTTCCAGCCGCCAGACCCGGTCACATCGCCCTGCCAAAGCCAGATTATGCGTTGCCAGAACAGAAGTCAAGCCGTGAGTGCGGTGCAGCTGGGCCAACAACCTGAAAATTTGTTCGCTGGTGGCTACATCCAGATTGCCCGTGGGTTCGTCGGCGAAAAGCAGGGCGGGTTGGGTGACCAGGGCGCGGGCCAGTGCCGCCCGCTGTTGCTCGCCGCCGGAGAGTTCCCCGGCGAGATGCTCGCCCCGCGCGCCCAGGCCGACTTCGGCCAGCCAGTGATCGGCGGTGCGCTCGGCCGCGTCCCGGCTCTCGCCCCGCATCAGCAGCGGCAGCAGCACGTTTTCCCGGGCGGTGAAATCCGGCAGCAGGTTCGACAACTGCCAGACGAAGCCGATGCGCCGGTTGCGGTGCGCTACCAGCTCCGCGGGCGTCAGTTCGCTCAACCGCCGTCCGGCGCAGATCACCTCGCCCCGGGTGGCGGGGTCGAGTCCGGCGAGCAGGTAGAGCAGCGTGCTCTTGCCCACCCCGGAGGGACCCACCACGGCCGCCATCTCGCCGCGCTCCACTTCCAGGCTCAACCCGTCCAACACCACCAGCTCCCCGGCGCGAGTGGGAAACACCTTAACCAGGTCCCGCGCCGCCAGTATCGGCTCTCCTTTCATAGATGCCTCGCAGGCCCCTGGGGCTGCGTTACTCTTGTACTAGTAGCGAAAGCAAACCGCTCACTCATAGCGCAGCGCGTCGATCGGATGCCCCCGGGTGGCGCGCCGCGCCGGATAGATGGTTGCGGTCAAGCTGATGGCCAGCGCGAGCGCGACAACCAGGAAGCCGTCCAGTAGTTCGGTGCGAAACGGCACGTGGTCAATGCCGTAAATCTGTGGCTCGAGCGGGAAGAGTTGGAACCGGGCGCCGAGCACGGCCACGGCGTAGCCGAGACCCAAGCCCAGCAGTGTTCCCAGCGCCCCGATGGCCACCCCGTGGAGGATGAAGATTCTCTGAATCTGCGCCGTGCGCGCGCCCAGGGAGAGCAACACAGCGATGTCACGGCGCTTCTCCAGCACCAGCATCACCAGCAGGATGAGGATGTTCAGCCCGGCCACGAACACAATCAGTCCGATGAAGATGGCCGTGAGCAGCTTTTCCACTTGCAGGGCCCGGAACAGACTTTTGTAGGTTTCCATCCACGGCGTGGCCACAAAGTCGCGGCCCGCCGCCCTCTCCGCCGCGCGGCTGACCTCTTCGGCGGCACGGACGTCCGCCAGCCGCAACTCCAGAAGCGACACCCTATCGCCCCAACCGAACAGCTCCTGAGCCACGTCCAAGCGGGTGAAGGCCAAGCCGTCGTCAAAATACCAGTAGCCGGATTCAAAGACCCCTTCGACCTTGAAGCTGCGGTAGCGAGGCAGCACCCCGAAAGGGGTCAGGTGCCCCTGGGGGCTGGTGATCAACACCGCAGTGAAAGAGGCATTGGTGCCGGCAACCGTCTCGGAGAAAGTCAGGCCATTAATGGGGTCGTCGGCATCGTTTGTGACCGTGAGCTCGTCGCCTTCGCCGCTGGTTTGACTGGTAAGGGAGAGGCGAGCGCCATTAGCGTCCGTGATGACACTGGCGCTCACGCCAATTTTGAGGCGGTTAATATGAGCGGCAAGTTTATTAAGAGTGTCATTGATTCCGGCTTGCAGCGTTATCGTCGTGGGCCGGTTCGTGCCGACCTGTATCTGGAAAGAACCGCTAGCGTCGGCAAAGACCGTCTCGGCGTCCTTCAGCGGGTTTGTGATGATGTCACCGGCAAAGACACCCAGGTTCTGGGCCAGCTTGGTGCCGATAATCAGCGGCGAGGCACCCTGCTCGGGCTGCGCGAGCGTGCTACTGCCTTCCCGCAAGTGAATAAAGAGTTTTTCTTGCTCGGGGGCCTTCTGGGGTCGTATGCCTTTGAGTATGATGCCCCGGGCGCGGTTGGCGTGGGAGATGAGCACAGTCTGATACAACACCGGGCTCACGCTGGTGACACCCTCAAGCTTCCGGAGGCGGGCGGCCAGGGCGTCATAGTCGCGGATGCCGCCGGCGACCTTGCGCGCCAGGGTGACATGAGCTGTGGCGCCCAGGAGCTGCTCTTCGTAGGTCTCGCGGAAGCCGGCGTTGATGGAAAGCGCCAGCACCAGCGCGGTGACTCCGGCGGCCACCGCCAGCACCGCAATCAGGGTGATGGCGCCGAGGAAGCGGTCCCTTCGAGCCCCGCGTCCCCCCGCCAGGTACCGGCGCGCCACCATCCACTCAAACGTCATGGCTGGTCGGATTCGCTGGGAGCGGGCACGGCTTCGCGCAGGGGGCGCAGCAGGGGGAAGAGAATCACTTCACGGATGGAGCGGCTGTTGGTGAGCAGCATCGTCAAGCGGTCAATCCCAATGCCTTCTCCGGCGGTGGGCGGCAAGCCGTGCGCCAGGGCGCGGAGGTAGTCTTCGTCCATTTGGTGGGCTTCCAGGTCGCCGCGCTGACGCCGGCGCACCTGTTCGCGGAAGCGTTCGAGCTGCTCCAGGGGGTCATTCAGCTCGGAGAAGGCGTTGCCCAGCTCCAGCCCCCCGGCAAAGATTTCAAAGCGCTCGGCCAGGCTGGGGTCGGCGTCGCGCGTTTTGGCTAGCGGGGAGAGTTCGGCGGGGAAGTCGTAGATCAGAGTGGGCTGGATGAGCTGCCGCTCGACTACGGCTTCGAACAGCCGCCCGGTGGCCACGCCGGCGCTGGCCTGGGAGGGAACGTCGGCCAGCCGCGCCTGCTCCGGGTGGCGAGCGGCCCAGCGGTCGTGCGCTTCGGCGTAGCGCCGCGCCGCGGCGCCGTCCGCCAACTCCTCGGGCGTGGGCGGGGAGCCCGCCAGCCAGTAGCGGCAGATGGCTTGGCGCTGCGACAGCCGCTGCCACTGGCGGAAGTCCACGCTTTTCTCCTGATAGGTAAGCCGCGGCGAGCCGGTCAGCTCTTCGACCAGCCCGGTGAGCATCTCCTCGGTGAGCTCCATCAATACGTGGTAATCGGCATAGGCCTGGTAGAACTCCAGCATGGTGAATTCGGGATTGTGCTGGCTGGAGATGCCTTCGTTGCGGAAGTTGCGATTGATTTCGTAGACCCGGTCGAAGCCCCCGATAACCAGGCGCTTGAGGTAGAGTTCCGGGGCGATGCGCAGGTACAAATCCATATCCAGAGCGTGGTGGTGGGTGACGAAGGGGCGAGCGGCCGCGCCTCCGGCGATGGGTTGCATCATCGGGGTTTCCACTTCCAGGTAGCTGCGCGCCTCGAGAAAGCTCCGCAGAAAGCCGATGATGCGGGCGTGCGTCTGGAAGATTTGGCGCACGCCGGCGTTGACCAGCAGGTCGAGGTAGCGCTGCCGGTAGCGCTGCTCGACGTCGGCCAGCCCGTGCCACTTCTCCGGCAGCGGCAGCAGCGCTTTGGCCAGCAGGCTCAGGCGCTCCCCAAAGACGGTCAACTCCCCGGTCTTGGTGCGCCCCAGGTGGCCTTCGACGCCGATGACGTCGCCCAGGTCGAGCAGTTCAAACAGCCGGAAGCCTTTCTCGCCGAGTTGGTCGCGGCGAAAATAGCTTTGCAGGCGCGCGCCCCCGGCGTGCAGGTCGGCGAATCCCGTCTTGCCGTGGAAGCGCACCGCGAAGATGCGCCCCGCCACGCGCACCCGCGGCCGCTCGGCGCTCAGGGTCTCCGCCGAGGCGCCCGAGAAGCCCTCCACGATTTCGGCCACGGTGTGCGTAGGGTCAAAGCGGTGCGGGTAGGGGTCGTAGCCGAGCTGCTCGATCTCCTGGAGCTTCTTCTGGCGCTGGAGGAATTGATCGTGGGGTTCAAACAACGGCGGCGTATCCGGGCTGAGCCTTGCTTCGGGCGATTTCCCCCGCGCGGGAGCGAAGCGCATTATAGCGGCGGCCTTTCCAACTGGTCAAGAAAGCCGGGCGGCTTGACCCGCTCGGGCGTTGTGACTAAACTGAGCAGCGGTTCGCCCCAAGCGAGTTCTTGCCCGTAGCGCCGCACACGCGATTTCCGATTTGGTTGCCCTGCCCTTTGCTGATTGCGTCCGATGATGAGTGCGCCTGGCAATGGGCCGGGCGGCCGAACCAGCGCGGTGCCCCGGGTCGTCCGAGCCGAACGTGAGCCCCCGCAACCCAGGCGAAAGCCCTCTGCCGGAAGCCACGGCCATCCGCCGCGCCCAGCGCGGCGACGCGGAGGCCTTCGAGCGCCTCTACCAGCTCCACAAAAGCCGGGTCTATTCCCTCTGCCTGCGTATGCTGGGCAACCCGGCGGGCGCGGAAGACATGGCGCAGGAAGCCTTCCTGCAACTCTTTCGCAAGATTCACACCTTTCGGGGGGAGTCGGCGTTTTCCACCTGGCTGCACCGGCTGGTGGTGAATGTGGTGCTGATGCACCTGCGGCGCAAGTCCCTGCCCCAGGTGTCGCTGGAGGAGTCCACCGAATCTGAGTCGCCCGGCGAAGGGCTGCGCCGGGAGCTGGGGGCGGACGACCCGGCGCTGGTGGGCTCACTCGACCGCGTGGCCCTCGAAGACGCCATCCAGCAGCTCCCCGAGGGCTACCGCCTGATCTTCGTCCTGCACGACGTGGAGGGCTACGAGCACAATGAGATCGCCGAGATGCTGAGCTGCTCGATCGGCAACTCCAAGTCCCAGCTCCACAAAGCCCGGCTGCGCCTGCGGGAACTGCTGCGCCAGGCGGCCAAGAGGAAAAAGTTGAGGGGTGGGCAAACGCCGGGGTGAGTTTTGACATCATAGTTTATGCGGTCGGGGCTTGCCCTGGCCCGGGGAGGAAGACTAGAATCTGGCCTTCCGCAGCGCCATGAACTGTAGCGAGTTTGCCAACTTGGCCGGAGCGGTGCTTGAGGGTGAGAGCCACCCCGAAGCGCACAAGCATCTGGCTTCCTGCCCTGGCTGTCGCCGGCTGCTGAACGAACTGGAGGCTATTGAGCGCACCGCCCGCGCCCTGCCCACACGCCAACCCAGCCCCGGACTCTGGGAGCGCCTGGCGGCAGCCGCCACTCAAGAAGGCTTGTGGGCGCAGCCGCCTTGGTGGCAAAGCTCGGGCCCTGCCTGGAGCTTGCTGCTGCCGGCCCGGCCGGCGTTTGCCGCCCTGCTGGGGCTGCTGCTGTTGGGCGTGGGTCTGGTCAGCTATCCCAGCCACGACTTACCCCTGGCCGAAACCGCCCCCGCCACCCCCTTCCAAGTCGCCCAAGGCGAACTGGTGCAGGAAGCCAGCTACGCTGACCGCTACAATAAGCACCTCAATAATATGGAAGACCGGGTGTCGGCCGAGTCCGGACCGGCGGATGCGGAGTTGCGGGGATTGGTGGCGGGTCCCTTGGACACAGTGGACCGCGCCATTGAGGAGACCCAGTTGCGCCTGAGCAGCTACCCGGATGACTCGTTGGCCCGCGAAGAGCTGCACCGGCTCTACCAGCAGAAAGTCACTGTGCTGCAAGCGATGGCCGATCCCACCTGGCAGGAAGTCGCCCGCTGAGCCCACTGATGAACCGTTCTCACCGTTGTCTGGTTTTTCTGGTCACCTTGCTGGCGCTGCCGCTGGCCGCTCGCGCCGAGCGCATCGAGCGCACCTTCCCGGTCACCAGCAACCCCTTGGTGGAAGTGCGCAACCTGAACGGCCGGATGGTCATCCAGGCCTGGGACCAGCCCCAGGTGCGGGTGGTGGCGCTGCGCCGCTCGCGGGCGGTGGAAACTCACTTCGAGCAAGTGGCCAACCGCGTCCATCTCCACACCCATCTGTTGCAGGCCTCCGCGCCGGCCAGCGAGCGGGTGGTGGATTACGAGATTTGGGCGCCGGCGGACGCCCGCCTGAAACTTCGGGTGGAAGCCGGCACGGTGCAGATTGAGAACTTCCGTCATGACGTGACCGTGAAGGCGGTGGCGGCGTCAGTGCTGCTGCGCCGGTTGGCGGGCTACACCACGGTGAAGACCTTGAACGGCAGCATCGAGGCGGTCGCCTGCTCGGGCCGCTTGGAGGTCACCTCAATCAGCGGCAGCCTGCGCTTCCTGGATATGCAGAACCGTTTCCTGGTGGCCAACACCACCTCGGGCGACATCTTCTACCAGGGAGGCTTCCTTCCCGGGGGCACCTACGATTTCCTCAATCACGAGGGCTCCATTGAGCTGCTGGTACCCGCCCAGGCCTCCTTCGAACTCACCGCCAATTCCGTCCAGGGCCAGGTGATCAACGAACTCTCGGTGAAATCGCGCCGCCACGGCCGCCTCCCCCAGCGCAGCGGCATGCGCAGCCTGCTGGGCACCGTGCAGACCGGCGACGCCATGGTGCGCGCGACCTCCTTCAGTGGTACAATCCGCCTGCGCAAACGGTAGTTCAGCCCACGACTGTTTGCCTCACCCGCGATGAATACGCGGCCGATTCCCATCCGCCCCCTGGTCTTCCTGCTCGGCTTTATGGGCTGCGGCAAGACCACCGTGGGTCGCCTGCTGGCCCAGCGCCTGAGCTGGCGATTTGTGGATTTGGACGAAGAATTGGAGCAGCGCCAAGCTCGCACCATCAACCAGATCTTTTCCGAGCAGGGCGAAGCTTACTTCCGCCAGGTGGAGCGGAAGCTGCTGGAGGAAATTCTGCAGCGGGCCGAGCACGCCCCCACCGTGGTGGCTCTGGGCGGCGGCACCTTCGCCCAGCCGGCCAACGTGGAATTGATTCGCTCGAATGGCGGCATCACGGTCTGGCTGTACTGTTCGGTGGAGGAGCTCCGCCGCCGCTGCCGGGGAATGACCCACCGGCCGCTGTTTCGCGACCCCGCCAGCTTCGAGCAGCTCTACGAGCAGCGCCGGGCCTACTACCAGCAGGCTGACTTTTGCGTGAATGCGGAGCGCTCCGACCCGGCGGCGGTGGTGGAGGAGATTTTGCGATGCGCGGTCTTCTAGTGCGGCTCGAACTTGAAGGAGCCAGGCGCAAGGGTTTGCGCCCCCGGGGGAGCCGGCTTTTCTCGCCGCCCTCCGCCTTCCAGCAACCAGTGGGATCCGCACTCATTCGCTGGCTGCTGGCCGCGGCTCTGCTGGCCAGCCTGGCCGCGGGGCTGGCGGCTGCCGAGTCACAGAAAGGCCGCCTGCGCATCCTGCAAAATGGCCAGCCCATCGGGAGCGAACGCTACGAAATTACCGCCACGGCCACGGAAATCCACGCCCGGGGCGAGATCGAACTCCGCATGGACGGCGTCAAGGTGCGCCAGACCGCCAGCCTGCTCTTGAACCGGGAGCTTGTCCCCCGCAAGTACGAATGGAAAATGGAAGAGCCGGTAAAGAGCTGGCGGCGGGTGGAATTCACCGGCAGCCAGGCGACCATCCGCTACCCGCTGGAAAAAGGCAAGGAAGACCAGCAGGTGTTTGACTTCGGCTCAGCCCGGGTGGCCATCCTGGACCTTTACCACCACTTCCTCTTGCTCGCCCGGCTCTACGACTTTTCCCAGGGAGGCCCGCAGACCGTCCAGCTATTCATCCCCCAGAAGGTGCAGCCGGGTCCGGCCACCCTGGAGCTTCAGGGGGTGGAGACGCTTACCGTGGAGGGGCAGCCGCAACCGGTGCGGCAGTTGTCCATCACCACCGAGGACAGCCGGGTGCTGCTCTGGGTGACCGAGTCCGGCGGCTTCGTGCGCTTGCGGGCGCCGCTGGAAAATGTGGAGGTGGTGCCGGAGAGCGCCGCGCCTTAAGTCCGGCCGCGCATCTTCAAGTCGCGCGCCCATCCCTCCATTTTCTGCTCCAGCTCCTGCATCTTCTCTTCAGCCTGGCGGAGCTGCCGCTCCCACGCGGCCTGGCGTTGGCGGAATTCCTGCTGGAATTTCTCTTCCCAGCGCTCGAGGCGTTCCTCCCAAGCAGCGGCCTGGGCTTCCACGGCGGCAGCGAACTCCTCCCCGGGCTCGAAATCAACCTCAACCGCGGCCGTGCGCCGGGGGGCGTAGCGGGTCGGCTCCTCCAGCTTCACCTTGACGGTTTGCTCCTGGCGGTTGCGCACGATGGTCAGGGTCACTTCTTTTCCCTCCCGGCCGCGCAGGGCTCGGCGCAGCTCCCGGACGCTGCCCACGCCCTTATCGTCCACCCGCACGATGACGTCGCCCGCCTTCAGTCCCCCCTTTTCGGCGGCGCTACCCGTGAGCACCTCGCGCACCAATACCCCTTTGCCCTGCTTGACCCCGAAGTAGTCGGCCAGTTGCGAGGTCACGGCGTCGGCGGTGATGCCCAAGCGGGGTCCCTGGCCCCAATAGCGGAAACTGAACTCGGGAATTTCCACCGGTGGGATTTGGATCTCGGGGATGTGCATCTGGGGCAGGCGCATGTGCGCCCGGCGCGCCCGCGGGGTGACCTCCAGCGAGCGCGCCCCCCCGGCGCGGCTCACCTGCAAGCTGACCGTGCGCCCCGGCGGGGTTTCCCGTAGCAGCCGCCGCAGGTGCTCCACGCTGCGCACCCGCTCGCCGTCAAAGGAGAGGATGACGTCGTTCTTTTCCAAGCCGGCTTCGGCCGCCGGGCTGTCCTTTTCCACCTTTTCGATCAGGGCGCCATACTCGCCGGGCAGCTTTTGCTCACTCACTGTCTCCGCAGTGACCTCGGACACCCGCACGCCCAGCCAGGCGCGGCCGTCAATGATCACGATGCGATTGACGTGCCTTCTGACCTCCCTTTCTTCGTGGGCCAACGCTGCGGCCGCTGCCCCTACCAGGATGACTCCGCAGAGCGCGGCCAGCCACCAAACCTTTCGCTTTCCTTTCATGGCTTACTCCTTCTGGGCTTCGCTCGCTTTCGGTCTTTGTTCGTCCGAACTCTTACAGTACGTCCTCCGTTTGGGCCACACGGATGTTGCCGCGAATCGTCCGCAAGCGGACCCGCAGCCCGCCGCGCCCCAACTGGGTGCGCAGCGCCGTGTCGCCTCCGGGGCCCCCGGCCACGGAGAAGAAGTCGCTGTAGATGCGCCCGGCCACGGTGCTGGCCTCCAGCTCGGCATTGGGCTCGGCGGGCAGCAAGAGGTTCAGATCACCGTTGACCGTCTCCAATCGCAGCTCGCCGTCCGGCTCGGGCAGGGCGCGCAGAGCCACGCGGATGCTGCCGTTCAGCGTGCGCGCCACCACGCTGCCGGCAATTCCCCTCTGCTCGATGTCGCCGTTCAGCGTGCGCGCCTCCACCCGGCCCTCCAGATTTCGCACTCGGATATCGCCGTTGACCGTGTGCAACCCCTCCAAGCGCACCTGGCGGGGCACCCGCAGGTAGTAGTCCACCCTCACCGGCTCCACCGACTCCTCGGGGTAAAGCGTGCGCACCCGCAGCCAATCCGCGCCTCGTTCCACCTCGATATTCACCCCAGCCAACCTCCCGTCCACCCCGGCAACGCTCTTGCCCACCGTGAGCTCGACCTCCGATCGGTCCCAGCCTTCGACTCGGATCGAACCCTGGACGTTCACCACCGTCACCCGGCCGCCCGCCGGCAACGGATAGCACATCGTCCAGATTTCCTGTGGGGAGCCGCTGGCGGAAGCATCCGCCAGGGCAAGAACCAGAACCACGCTCAGCCAAGCGAGTTTCACGTATCTCATTTCCGGCCGCCTCGTCAGGGTTGGGGTTGGCGTTCTTGGCGTTGGGGGAGCCGTTTCAACCTGCTGGCATCCAGCTTGCGAATCTCGATGTTGCCCGCCGTGGTGAGTATCCGCAACACCACTCCGCCGCCATTCAAGGCGCCGTGGCCCCGCAAAGTGCTGGGGCCAAAACTCGCCTTGCCGCCTTCGATCGTCAGCGGGAAGTCGGTGAGAATCTTGTGCCCGGTGGCCATCTGGATGGTGGCATCGATGGTGAGCGGCAGGTCGGGGGGCAGATAGACCTCAACATCGCCGAACGAAGTTTCCAGTAGCGAGGCCCCGAAGTTCTCGGCGCTGGCGGCGATCTGGGCCAGAATTTTTCCGGCAGCGGTCGCGGCCTGCACCGCGCTCTGCACGCGGTAGAGGTGGATGCTGCCGCCGGCGGTCTCGACGCGAATGGGCCCCCGAACGGCGTCTAGATTGATACTGCCGCCGGCGGTCTGGGCCCGCACGCCTCCGCCGCTCTCTCCGATCCGGATCTGCCCGCCAGCGGTCTGGGCGATGATGTCGGCGCCGGCGCCGGCGAGCAGGATGTCGCCGCCGGCCGTTTTGGCCCGCACCGCGCCCGCAATCCGCCCGGTATGGATTTTGCCGCCGCTAGTCTCCAGGGTGGCGTCCCCATTGACGTTCCCCACCCGGATGGCCCCGCCCGCGGTGCGCGCCTCCACGCGCTGGCCGATGTTGCCCAGCACGATGCTGCCGCCGGCGGTCTCGGCCCGCACCGGGCCGGTGACGTCTCCGGTGCGGATATCACCCCCGGCGGTGACAGCCCGGAGTTCGCCCTCCAGTCGTTCCACGATCAGGTCGCCCCCGCCGGTTTGCAGGTCGAGGTTGAAGCGTCGCGGCACCTTGATTTCAAACTCAATGGTCAACGGGGTCGGCGTAGGCGGGTGGCGGAGCCGTCCTCGCAAGTAGGCGCCGGCGCCCTCGAGCAGCCGCACGCTTAGTTCGTAGCGGCTGAAGTAGCGCTTGGCTTCCCCTTCGTTGGCGGCATACGCGCGCACGCGCACCTCACACTCCATGCGGTTGTCAGGGCCGGGCTTCACCCGCACCGAGCCCCGGTCAGCCCGCACCCGCAGCCGCGCCCCGGGGCGCACAGACGCTCCGCACTCAATGCGTTCCACCCAGGCGCGCCCCTGCCGCTCAATCTTGCCACGCTTGACGTAGGCCGGGTTCTGGGCGGCCAGCGGCACACCGACCGCCACCAGCCCCACTACGAGAAGACTACGGACTCGCATCGGATCTCTCCTAGAATTCCGCGCGCTCTCTCTCCCGTACCGCCTTGGCGCACTTCAGACGCACATAGGGGTTGGGGTCTTGGGTGGCCAACTGCTCGAACACTGGCAGCAGCTCCTTATCGCCCCGCTCAATCAGGAGGCTGACCGCGGCGACCCGTACCCCCGGATTGGTGTCGCGCTCCAAAGTTTCCAGGAGGGCTTGCCGCACCGTGGGACTCCAGGTCATCCGCCGGGCCGCCTCCAGCGCTCCCAGGCGCACGCCGGCGTTGGGGTCATGGCGCAGGGCGTAGAGCAAGGCCTCGCGCACGTAGGGGTTGTCGCTGCGCCCTTGCAAAAGCTCTAGGGTATCGTGGCGGATGCCCGGGTTGTCGTAGCTCTTGACCGCGTAGACCAGCACTTTCTGGATGCGGGGGTCGTCGAGCGGGCCTTCCAGCGTCACCCGCCGCTCGGCGTTCAGGGTGACGCGCACGTCGCCGGTTTGCCGGTCAGGCGCCACATGGCTGATGCCGCTGATGCGCACGTTCCCTAGGTCAGCGCCGATCCACGCGGCCGACGGTTCGTTGCCGCCCGGCGCGGCGACCGGCGTCCGCCCCTGCAACGTCCAACCGAGAGAAAATCCCAGCAGCAGAATGGCCAGCGCGGTAGTCATCTGCCAGGCGGGGCGCCCCGGGGAGAGCCCCCACCAACTCCGCACCAGCCCCCGCCAACTCCGGCTTTCCTGGTCGAGGGCCTCCTCCAGATCCCACCGGCAGCGCACCAACAGGTCGGGCGAAGGTTCCCGCCGGGGGCGCTGGTCGAGCACGGTGCGCAAGCGGCGCAGCTCGTCCGCGGCGGCGGCGCACTGCGGGCAGCCGCTCAGGTGGGCGTCCACCGCGGCTCGCTCCTCCGGGGCTAGCTCCTCGTAGAGGTGGAAGACCAGTTTTTCCTCAACCGTCTGGCAGTTCATGGCTCCTTCTCCTTAAACCAGCTCTCTCAGTTCCACGCGCAGCTTCTGGGTGGCGCGGAAGAGGCAATTCTTGGCGGTCTCTTCGCTGGTGCCGCAGTATTCCCCGATGGCCCGCAGCTTCAACCCGTGGTAGTGCTTCAATTCGAAGACCAGGCGTTCCCGGGGACTCAGGCGGCCCAGCGCCGCCTCGATGCGCCCCGCGATCTCCTTGCCGCGCAGAGCCCGGTGGGGATTCAATGACGGGCGCGCTTCCGGGAGCGAATGGAGGAAGCCGGCCCGGCCTTCGTCGGCTTCAAGAGGCTGCACTTCGCGGCGGCTGCCCACCCGCCGCAGGTGGTCCAGGCAAACGTTCGTCACCACCCGGTACACCCAAGTGGAAAAGCGCGACTCGAAGCGAAAACGGCCCAGGGAGCGGTAAATTTTCAAGAAGGCCTCTTGGTAGAGGTCGCGGGCCTCCTCCTCAGAGCGCACTATTTGCAGGGCCACTCGCAGCACCCGCGCCCCGTAGAGGCGCACGAGCTGCTCGAAGGCGCCCCGATCGCCTCGTTGTGCCTGGCGGATCAGGGTGCGCTCGTCCCCGGCATCTAGCTGAGGACTCGCTCCGGGCACTGGGCGGATCAACTCCAAGCAGGCGCCATCCGTCGTGGGTATCATCCGTCCTCTATCACAGCATTGGACGCAAGGGGCAGAAAAAGGTGAGCCGCTGGAAGGCGAAAGAAAGGTGAATCTGCTGCGGGTTAACCTCGCTCGAGCACAGTCTGGCAGTGGCGCTGCAACTGCTCGCTCTCGTCCCGAATCCTGTCGTTGCCGATTTCGGCCGCCCGTTGTGCCGCCCGGGCGGCGGCCGCCGCGGCCCGCTCGTGGAAGAGGCGGAACATCCGCGGGTCGCGGAGCGCCTCCGGGCGGTAGATGCTGCTCAGATTGAGCAGTTCCCGGGCGGCCCCCAAGTAAAAATTGGCGGGCTCGACCTCGAATGGCAGTCCGCGAAAGCGCAGCCGTTCCCGTGCCCGGTCCAGGTTGCCCTCGGTGTCCACCAGCCCCGCCAGCATCTGGGCCAGTCCCTGGCGGAGTTCTTCTCGCTCGGCTTGGGCGCGCTCGGGGTCCTCGACCCAGGTGCCTTGGCGCACTTTCGCCAGCACGGCGCTGCCGCTGGCCGCCTGGGGCAGGGGAAGGTCGAGTCGCCAGGGCGCCGGAGTCGCCTCCTGCTGGAGGCGGTCGAGCGCTTCCACCAATTCAATCGAGTGCCCCCGGGCACGGCCGAAGTAATCGATTGCCATTGAACGCATCTGGGAGGCGTAAGCGGCGGCGCCAGCCTGCTGGTGGCCTTCCAGGTAGCTCTCGGCGATGTCTTTGAATGCTTGCGCCATCCCCCCCAGCAGGGCAACGCGCAGCACGTGGGCGCGGCGCGCCGGCTCGCTTTGCGGCGACTCGCGAATCACCTTGCTCAGGGTGTCAAGGGCGGGGGAATAGTTGGCGTGGGCAATCTGCTGTTTGGCGAGAGCATAGAGGGCCTCGGGGCTGCGGGCGACAATCGGCCCGTCACAACTGAGCAGCAGCAGCGCAACCCCGCCGAGCGCGCACCCGAGCCAGGCTCTTCGCCGCCTCCGCCGCCACCTCATTGGCTCGACCCTCCCGCGCACTCTCTGCTTGCATCCTAGCGCCGCGTGGCGCGGGGAGTCAAACCAGCCGCCTGGGCCAGGCGGATGAGCCCGTAGGCGCCGAGGCAGAGAAGGAAGTCGAGGCCCAAGCCGCGGTCGAGGGCAAAGGGTTGGTGCTGCCACGACGCCGGCAGGTGAGGGAAGAGGAGAAGAAAGTAGAGGCCGTTGCCCGCCAGCACCGCAGCCAGGATGTACCAGAGCGTACTCGAGCCCCGTCGGCTCCCCCGCTCTCGGGCGAACGGGGAAAAGTCATTGTCATCTCTGGGTGCCAAGGCTAGAATCTTCTCCCTGCCCTACCCAACCGCTCTTTCGCGGATGGGGGACGCCTTCGCTGATGTCGCTCGCCGACGAGATTCGCCGGGTGGATCAAGAAATCGCTCAAATGAAGCCGGTCGTCCAGTTGAGCGAGCGCGTCTTGCGCGAGGTGATGAAGCCCGCCCAGCCGCCCGCCGACCTGGAAAAAGTCCGCGGCTCGCTGGGCGCAGCGCTCGACCTCCTCAAGCACGGTGAGCAGGAGACCGCCCGGCAATTCCTCCGCCAGGCGGCAGCGGCCCTCCAGGCGGTGCGGCCGTGGTTGGCGGAGGGCGACCTGGGCATCAGCCCTTTCCTGCTGCGCCGTTTTCTGGAAACTCACCCAGCCGATCGCTCCTCGCAGCACGCCCTCATCCGCTATTTTCTCACCAAACAGCCGCACACGGAAAGCGACCGGGACAAACTCGACTACTTGCTCAGCAGCTACTTCGGCGGGGGAAGCGCCGAGCCAGCCGCCCCGCCCTTGCCCCACCCCGAGGAGCTCCGCCGCGCCCTCAAAGGCTTGTTTGCCGGGGTGGGATGGAAGCCGCTCAGTCCCGCCGTGGAAATCATGCTGCACGAACTCGAGTCGCTCGTCGCTCGCATCGACGATTTCACCGACTTCAACCAGCTGGTGGAGGGGCGGCTGGTGGAACGCGTGCGCGGCTTCAAGAGCAGCCTGGGGGAGGAGTTCTACCATCCCCAACTCCTCTCCGCCGTGATTCGCTTCAACGTGAACTTCCGCCGTCACTTCGAAACCCTCTTTCACCGGCAACTCGATGTGGTCCGCCAGGAGACCCGCCGGCGCTTCGAAGAGGTCTGGGAGCAAGTGCGCGCCATCGAAGACGCCTATGAAAGGCTGTGCTTGCCCGAAGCCCAGCGCGCGCTTCGTGCCGTCCTCCCGGGGGAGGAAGCACCCACCGAAGCCGGCTCGGGCCGGGGCCGGCCTCTCGAAGCGGTCGGCGAACGCCCGGCCATCGACCGCCTGGTGCGCCGCGGCCAGCCGGCGGAGAAAGAAAGTGAATTGCCCGCCATCGTCCATCGCATTGCTCGCTTCCTGGAAAAATTATCCCCCGAGCAACTCAAGGCCGAGAAAGCGGTTTTCCCCCTGCACGAAGCGAAGCTGGAGCTGGCTGCCTGGGAGCGAGAAGCCTTCAGGGCGGCCGCGATGGCGGCCGCACCGGAAAGCACCCGCACCATCCAGTACGCCCTGGCGGTGGTGGCGTGGCTGGAGGAAGAAATGGCGCGCTACCAGGAAACCCGCGCCGACCGCTACCTGTGGAAGACCCACTTCGATCACCTCAGCTACGCGGTGGAACGGAGCGTGGAGTTGCTGAAAGCGGTTCGCGGCCTGCTCCGCGAAGGGGCGTCCGAGGGCGAAGCCGCCTGGTTCGAGTCTCTGGTGCGCACGGCGCTGCGGCTGGCCACCGCCCTCAACCGCGTGGCTCCGGTCTTCGAGGCAGCCGCGGCGGCCTAGCGCCGTTCGCTCTCACTGTGGAGGGAGCATCTCCGCCAGCAACAGAGGGAACGGCCCTCGTGCTATAGTGGCGCGTGGCTGATGAAGGTTTCTCTCGATTCGCCCGTCTCCGCCCTGCCCGGGGTGGGGCCCCGCCGCGCCCAGCACCTGGTGCAGAAAGGCATTGGCAGCCTCGAAGACCTGCTCTACTACCTCCCCTTCCGCTACGAGAATCGCACCCAGTTCACTCCCATCGGTGAGCTGCGGCCGGGTCAGCTTGCCTGCGTCCGGGGCAAAGTGTTGACCGCCGGCCTCATGCCCCTGGGGCGTGGCCGGCAGCGAACCTTCCATCTGGCCGCCAGCGATGCGAGCGGCATCCTTTATGCCAAGTGGTTTACCGGTTATTTCAAAAAGTTTTACGGGGACTACCTGGCCCGCACCTTCCGCCCCGGGCAGCAGGTAGTGCTCTACGGCAAAGTGGAGGAAGACCCCTACCGGCCGGGGCAATTGCAGATGATCCAGCCCGAGCACGAAGTGCTCTCCGGGGGACGCGCCGCGAACGACTCCACCGAATCCGGGCGCATCGTGCCGATCTACGAAGCCGCCGGCCCGGTGAGCGCCCGCGTCTTTCGCCGCTTGATTTACGACACCCTGGGACGAGTGGAATCCCCCCTGCCGGACCCGCTGCCCGAATCGTTGCGCGCCCGCTACGCCCTTCCTGACCGGCGCACCGCCCTCTGGCAGGCGCACTTCCCCGAGAAAGAAACCGCGCTCAGCGAACTGGAGGCGTTTCGCACCCCGGCGCAGCAACGGCTGATCTACGAAGAGTTTTTCTTCTTGCAGCTCGGGCTGGCCCTGCGCCAGCAGCGCGTCCGCCAAGCGCCCGGAATTCCCTTCACGCTCCACGACTCGATCCGCGAGGCCATCAAGAAGATCCTCCCCTTCCATCCCACCGCGGCGCAGAAGCGGGTGCTCAAGGAAATCGCCGACGACATGCAGAAGCCGGTGCCGATGAACCGGCTGCTGCAAGGCGACGTGGGCTCGGGCAAAACCATGGTCGCTTTTGAAGCCGCCATTATTGCTATGGAGAACGGCTACCAGGTGGCGCTGATGGCGCCCACGGAAATCCTCGCGGTGCAGCACTACCTCTACGCCTGCCAGCGTTTCGCGCGCACCCCCTACCGGCTGGGCCTGCTGGTCAGCGCCCTGCCGAGCAAAGAAAAGCGGCAAACCCGCGAGGAGTTGGCCGAGGGCGATCTGGATCTGGTGGTGGGCACGCACGCCTTGCTGGAAAAAGAGGTGGGCTTCCATCGCCTGGGACTGGTCATCGTGGACGAGCAGCATCGCTTCGGGGTGATGCAGCGGCTGGAGCTCATCCGCAAAGGCGCGGGGACCGAGCGCCACCCGCACGTGCTGGTGATGACCGCTACGCCCATCCCCCGCACCCTGGCTCTGGCGGTCTACAGCGACCTGGATATGTCGGTGCTGGACGAAATGCCGCCCGGGCGCGGCCCCATCGAAACCCGCTGGGTGAAAGACGAATCGGCCGCGCGCATATGGGAGTTCGTGCGTCGGCAGGTGGCCACCGGCCGCCAGGCCTACATCGTCTATCCCGTCATCGAGGAGTCGAAGCGCGAACTGAAAGCGGCCACCAAGGAATACCAGCGGCTCTCCCGCGAGATGTTCCGCGGGCTGGAAGTGGGGCTGCTGCACGGGCGGCTGAGCGGGCCGGAGAAAGAGGCGGTGATGCAGGCGTTTCACCGCGGGCGGATTCAGATTCTGGTGTCCACCAGCGTGGTCGAGGTCGGCGTGGACGTTCCCAACGCCACCGTGATGGTCATCGAGCACGCCGAGCGCTTCGGCCTGGCGCAGCTCCACCAGTTGCGGGGGCGCATCGGGCGCGGCCGCTACCCCTCCCACTGCATCCTGATGACTCCGACGGAAGTCGGGGAGGTCGCCCGCGCCCGCCTGGAGACGCTCACCGAGACCCAAGACGGTTTCAAGATTGCCGAGCTTGACCTCAAGCTGCGCGGCCCGGGCGAGTTCTTCGGCACCCGCCAGCACGGCTTCCTCAACCTGCGCATCGCCAACCTCCTGCGCGACCACGAGCTGCTCGCCCGCGCCAAGCACGACGCCTTCGATTACGTCGCCCAGCCGCCCCCCGGCTTCCACGCTACGCTCGACTACTGGCGGGAGCGCTGGCAGCGCCGCTACCGCCTAGCCGAAGTGGCCTAGAAGGCTAGAACGATGGGGCAAAAATGTCTTTCCCGTCATCCGGCGCTTTCTTCTGCCGTTCTGCTCTCTCTTGTGGTTGCGCGCTTCTTCTTGTCATTTTGCGCTTTTTCCTGTCATTCTGAGCACAGCGAAGAATCTGTTTGTAAGACAAATGCAAGAACAGACCCTTCGACTTCGCCCTTCGACTTCGCTCAGGGCAAGCTCGGGGGGACAAACACTCGGGCAAGCGGGAACGAACATGTCATGCCGAGCCCAGCCGAGGCATCTGTTTGGAGAGAAATGAAACCGTACCAGATTCATTGTCGCACTGGCCTCCTCAGAATGACAGCCCGGCTGGCTTCTTCTTCCGCACCTTGCTAGAGCCGGTGGATCGAAAATGCGCGTGATTGCTGGACGGTTCAAAAGCCGACGCTTGAAGACACTGAAAGGGCAGCGCACCCGCCCCACCAGCGACCGCTTGCGCGAAACCCTGTTCAACGTAATGGGCGGGAGCGTGGCCGGGGCGGTGTTTGCCGACTGCTACGCGGGCTCGGGCGCGGTCGGCATCGAAGCGTTGAGCCGCGGCGCCGAGTGGGTCTACTTCCTGGAGAACTTTCGTCCCGCCACCCGGGTCATCGAGGAGAACCTCGTTCGCCTGGGCGTCAAAGAGAGCTACGAGATTCTGCCGCTGGACGTCCTCGCCGGCCTCCGCCAGCTCGCCGAGCGCACGCTGCGCCTCGACTTCGTCTTTCTCGACCCGCCCTACCGGGCCGCCAAGGAATACGAGCGCACCCTGGCGTTGCTGGGCGAATGGGCGCTTCTCTCCGCGGACGCCACCGTAATCGCCGAGCACCAACCCAAGCAAGCGCTCGCCGAACGCTACGGGGCGCTCGTCCGCACCCGCACCCTGCGCCAGGGCGACGCCATCCTCACCTTCTTCCGCCTTCGAGCAGAGTGAGCTGCAGCCGTTCGGCGGGGCACCCTTCGACTTTGCTCGGCGCAAGCAAGGCCCCGCCCTACCCGCATTTTGCTGAGCGCAGCCACATGGATAGGGGAGGGGCTTGCCCCCTCCCGCTGTTGTCGCGGCCACCCGGCATCGCTCCGCGCAACTGCTATAATGAACACCGGTGAAAGGAGGCGTTTATCATGCTTATGGAGCTGAGTGTG
>JBHHYS010000024.1:0-31121 GCA_046757645.1 Terriglobia bacterium
GGGAATGTCTCCAACCGCAACCCGCCAAACGGCCCGATTCGCTTCCCCGACGAAGCCCCCAAAGCAGAAAACAGCTTTCGCCGGGAGGAGACGCCGGCCAACTCCGGCGCACAGCCGGGCTCCGGCGAACCGCTGCCGGCTGAACCCTCCCCCAGTGCGGCAGAATCGGCCACCCGGGAGGAACCCCAGCAGGAAAGTTCCCTGGTAAGCGAGAGCGGCGCGGCCCGGGTGGAGAAGGCCCGTTCGCCCGAAGCCCCGGAGGAAAACTACCCCGACGCCACCACCTTGGCGGAGATCGAGCGGGTGCGCCGCTACGAGGGCGAAGTCGGTTTGCCCCCCTCCGTTCACGAGCGCACCGCGGGCGGGGTGGAGTGGGCAAGGCCCCGGGGGGGCAGCGGACGCCGGCGGCCGCGTTTCCGCCGACCCCGCTGGCGGCGGGCACGCCCCGAGCGCGCCTCGCGCCGGCCAATGCACGCCCGCCCCACGCAGGGCCAGCCGCCCATCGCGGAACTCCTCAAGCCGGGGCAGGAAATCATCGTGCAGATCGCCAAGGAGCAGATGGGCAAGAAGGGCGCCCGGATTACCTCCCACATTACCTTGCCCGGGCGCTTCCTGGTTTATATGCCCACCATCGACCACCTGGGCATCTCCCGCAAGATCGGCACCCGGGAGGAGCGCGCCCGCTTGCGCCGGCTGCTGTTGGAGCTGAAAGGCACCATCAGCGGTGGCTTTGTGGTGCGCACCGCCGCCGCCGGCTCGAGCGAAGAGGCCCTGCGGGAGGACCTGGACTACCTGGTCAAGCTCTGGCACGAGATTCGGATGCGGGCGGAGGAGAACCCGGCCCCCGCCCTGCTCCACGGCGACCTCAACCTCGTCCACCGCATGCTGCGCGACCACCTCACCCCGGAGTACGAGAGCATCTGGACCGACAGCCAGGAGGAGTATGCCAAGGTGGTGGAGTTCGTCGGCCGCCTCCAACCCGGCCTGGCCAACCGGGTCAAGCTCTACACCAAACACGCGCCCATCTTCGAGGAGTTGGGGGTGCAACAGGAGATTGACCGCGCCCTGCGGCCCAAGGTGTGGCTGAAGTCAGGCGGCTACATCGTCATCAACCACACGGAGGCGCTGGTGGCCATCGACGTCAACACCGGAAAGTTCGTGGGCAAGGGCTCGACCCGCCTGGAAGACACCATCGTGAAGACCAACCTGGAAGCCGTGCGGGAAGTGGTGCGCCAGATCCGCCTGCGCGATCTGGGGGGCATCATCATCATCGACTTCATTGACATGGAGGACCCGCGCAACCGCCACCGGGTGATGCACGCCATCGAAGAGGCCTTGCGGGGCGACCGCGCCCCTTCAAAGTTGCTCTCCTTCAACGAGTTCGGCCTGGTGGCCATCACCCGCAAGCGCACCCGCCAGTCGCTGGAGCGCGTGCTGTGTCAACCCTGTCCCTACTGCGTCGGCACCGGGATGCTGAAATCCGTGACCACGCTCTGCTACGAAATCCAGGGCGAGGCCCGGAAGATGGCCGAGGCGATCGACGCCCCTGAACTTACCATCCGCGCTCACCCCGAGATCGTCAAAGCGCTCAAGGGCCGCGACCACACCCTGGTGCGCGAACTCGAGCAGCTCACCGGCAAAAACATCATCCTCCAGGCCGACACCACCTTGCACTTCGACCAGTACAACATCTACTAGCGGCTCCCGGCCCCTCGAGCAATCTGCTCGCTCCCGTGCCACGGCCCACCCGGCCGCGCTCGACTCCGTTTGCGCCTCCAGTGTAGGCTAGCCGCTCAATGGACGCCCAGCGGAAACGCGAAACCTTCTGGCGCGGCGTCGATTGCTTCAACAACCGCCAGTTCTTCACCTCTCACGAGCTGCTGGAAGAAATCTGGCTCGAAGAGCCCGAAGAAGAAAAACCCTTCTACCAAGGGCTGATTCAAGTGGCCGCCGCCTTCCACCAATCCTTCGAGAAGCGGAACCCCCGCGGGGCGCTCTCCTTGCTCCGGCGCGGGATGAAGAAATTAGAGCCCTACCCGCCGGCCTGTCACGGAATCGACCTCGCCGCCTTCCTCGAAGCCCTCACGCCCTGGCTCGACCGCTTCGCTCACCAGCAGCCCACCGCTGAACTCCTCCTGCCCCGCATCCGCCCGGCGCCAGCGAACCGACGGCGCTAGTCCTCCGCCGCGGCGGGCTCCACGATGAGCTTGCCCTTCATCCGAAAGTGCCCCCAGCCGCAGCGCACCCAACACTTGAACTTGAATTTCCCCGCGCGCTCGGCCACGAACTCCACCACCGTCTCCTGGCCTTTCTCCAGCACCGTCTTGACGCCCAGCTCTTTGATCTGGAAGCCGTGCTTGCGGTCGAGCGCGGTCAACACCAAGCGCACCCGCTCGCCCTGCTTCACCCGAATCTCCTTCGGGGTGAACTTATACTTCTTCGCGGTCATGCGGATCTCGTGCACAGCGAACTCCGCCGGTGGCTCCTGGGCCGGCAGCCCGCCCGCCGCCATCAGGGCGAAGAGCAACAGCAGTGCCACAGCGATCCTCTTCATGATTACCATTCCAGCAGGGCCGCCTCGGCCGCAAACCCCGGGCCCAGGGCCAGCAGGACGCCGCGGTCGCCCGGCCGGGGGGCTCCGGCTTGCATCAGCTCATTCAACACAAACAAAACCGTGGGCGAGGACATATTGCCGTAGTGGCGCAGGATGTGGCGGGAGAGGGCCACATCGGCGTCGCTCAGGCCCAAGGAGTCTTGCACGCGCTCAATCACCTTGCGCCCGCCGGGATGCAGCAGCCAGAAGCGGATGTCATCCCGCCCCAGCCCGTGCGGCGGGAGCAGCTCGTTGAGCACGCGGTCAATGATGGGCGGAGCCAGGTCGCGAATCGTGGGCGCCAGAATGATGCGCAGATAGCCCTGGCGCTGCTCGAAGCCGACCGAACTCTGGCAGCTCGTATCCAGCACCGAGGCAAAGCCGACGATGCGCGGGCCTGCGCCCGCCGAAGGGTCGGCATCGCCCGTCCCGGACGGCGCGCCTCGGCTCGCAGGCGGGCCGGGGTCGGCTTGGCAGGTCAGCAGACAGGCCGCCGCCCCGTCGGCGCAGATGGCGTTGCCCACTACCGTTTCCAGGGTATTGTCAATGTAGTAGGCGGCCGAGCAAATCTCCACCGCCACCAGCAGCACGCGATGCTCCGGGTAGGCGCACGCATGGTCGTAGCCGCGCTGCAAAGTAGGCAGTGCCCCGGCGCAGCCCAACCCCAGCAGCGCCCCCCGCTGCACCCGGGAGGAGAGGCTCAATTCCTTCACCAACATCGTGGAAAGGTCCGGGCACAAGTACCCGGTGCAGGAGCAGACCAGGATGCAGTCCACCTCCCCCGCCCGCAGGCCCGCCTGCGCCAGGCATCGCTCGGCCGCCTGCCGGGCAATCAGCACCGCGCCTTCCCGGTAACGCCGGTGGAGCTTGTCCAGGTCCTCATCGCGCGAGTCGCGCGCCGGGTCGATGTAGAGGTAGCGATAATCAATGTCGCTGTGCAGAAAGATCTCCCGCTCAATCCCCCGCCGGTAGCCCAGCAGCCCCAGCACCTCCTCCTGGGTGAAGCGCCGAGGCGGGTTGGCGGTGGCTACCGCCGCGATGCGGGGCCGGTTGTGGTTGGACATCGCCTAACAGTTCAGGTGTGCTTAGATGCTATCAAACTCGGCCGTGGGCCGGGAGGAATTCGCCCTCCCGGTGCGCTCACTCGCCGTTCCGTCTTGACAGCCTGCGGCCCCTGCCGTAGACTAGTCTCTTAGTTGCAACTAAGTTGCAACCAGAGGCGCCGATGTTCTCCGCTTTCCTCATCAGCCTCCGCGAAGGGGTGGAAGCAGCCCTGGTGGTAGGTATCTGCCTGGCCTACCTGCGCAAAATCGGCCGACTCGACCTGGAGCGCCCGGTCTGGTACGCGGTGGGTGCCGCCCTGGGGGCCAGTGTGGCCGCCGCCGCCCTGCTCGAACAATTTGCCTGGAACCAGGAGACCGTGGAAGGGTTCTTCATGCTGCTCGCCGCCCTGCTGCTGGTCACTATGATCATCTGGATGCGGCGCGTGGCCCGCTCCCTGCGCGGCCAAATCGAGGGGCGCGTGGGCCGACTGGCCGGCCGGGTGCGCTTCGCCGCCTTGGGGCTCTTCCTGTTCGTCTTCTTCATGGTGTTGCGCGAGGGCATTGAGACCGTGCTGTTCCTCGGCGCCGTCTCCCTGAACACGGAGGGCATCCTGCTCCTGTTCGGTACCCTGCTGGGGCTCGCCCTGGCCGTGGCCCTGGGCCTCTTCTTTTTCAAGGGCGCCCTGCCCATCCGCCTCGACCGCTTCTTTGAGGCCACCAGCATTATGCTCATCATCCTCGCCGGCCAGCTTACCTTGACCGGTATCCACGAGCTCGCCGAAGCCCTCGTCCTCCCCAGCGGCCCCGGGATGATGCGCCTGCTGGGGCCCATCGTGCGCAACGATATCTTCTTCTTCCTCATCCTGCTTTTGACCGCCGCCTGGCTGCTGGCTCGCGAGCTTCTCCGCCGCCGCCACGCCGCACCCCTGCCCGCCGCCCTCAACGAAGCCGAGCAGCGTCGACGTCGCTGGGAACGGCAGCGGGAGCGTCGCTGGATGGCGGCGGCCGCGGCCACCGCTTTTACCATCCTGATGGCTCTGACCGCCGACTACGTCTACGCCCGCAGCAGCGCCGCCCTCTCCCCGGCCGTGCCCGTGGAAACCGCCAGCGCCGTGATCCGCATCCCGGTGGCGGAGGTGAACGACGGCAACCTGCACCGCTTCAGCTTCACCCACAACCGCACCACGGTACGATTCATCGTCATCCGCGGGCGCAACGGCCAGTTGCAGGCGACGCTCGACGCCTGCCAAATCTGCGGTCCGAAGGGGTATTACCAGGATGGCCGGAACGTGGTTTGTAAGAATTGCGCTGCCGTCATCTACATCCCCTCCATCGGCCTCCCGGGGGGCTGCAACCCCATCCCACTGGCGGCCCGCGTGGACGGCGGCCAGCTGCTTATTTCCGTAGCCGAGTTTGTCTCCGGGCAGAACATTTTCGAGCCCGACTGAGCACGGGTTATGTTCCTGCGCATCCTCCGAGATTCCTTCCTGCGCCGCCCCCGCCGCCAACTGCTGGCCGTGGTAGCCCTGGCTCTGGGCACGGCAGTCACGATGGCTACCCTTAGCCTCGCCCTTGACGTTGGTGACAAGGTCGCCCGCGAACTCCGCTCCTTCGGCGCCAACATCCTCGTCCGTCCCCAGGCCGACACCCTGCCGCTCGAGGTCGGGGGCGTGGACCTGCGGCCGGTCAGCGAAGGCAGCTTCCTGCGCGAAGACGACCTCCCCAAACTGAAGAGCATTTTCTGGCGACACCACATCCTGGCCTTCGCCCCCTTTCTCTACCAGCGCGCCGCCCGGCCCGAGGGCGGCGCCGCCGTGCTCGTCGGCACCTGGTTTCAAAAATCCCTGCCCCTGGAAGACGGCACCAGGTTCGTTACCGGCATCGAGGAGTTGAATCCCGGCTGGCAACTCGAAGGCTCCTGGCCGAGCGACGCCCGTGAGCCCCAGGCCTTGGTGGGCGTCGCCCTGGCCAAGCGCCACGGATGGCGGGTGGGGGATGAAATTATCCTGCGGCTGCCCGACGGGCCGCGCTTCCGGCTCCAGGTGCGCGGCCGCCTGCGCACCGGGGGAAACGAAGAAATGCAAATTTTTGTCCCCCTGGCCTGGTTGCAGCAGATCACTCAGCGCGATAACCTTTTTCGGCGCCTGGAAGTCAGCGCCCTAGTGAGCCCGGACGATGCGTTTGCTCGCCGCGACCCCCGCAGCCTGACCCCGGCGGAGTACGACCGCTGGTATTGCACCCCCTATGTCAGCTCCATTGCTCACCAGATCGAAGAAGTCTTGGACGGCAGCCGGGCGACCCCCGTGCGGCGCATCACCCGGGCGGAAACTGCCATCCTCACCCGGGTCAAGCGCCTGCTGGCGGTGATGAGCCTGGCGGCGCTGCTGGGTGCGGTGCTGGTCGTGCTGAGCACAATGACCACCAGCATCCTTGAACGCCGTCCGGAGATCGCCTTGATGAAGGCTCTGGGCGCTGACAACCTGAACATTGGCGCCTTGTTTCTCGCCGAGGCCACTCTGCTGGGTCTGCTGGGAGGGGCGCTGGGCTACCTGGGCGGGCTGGCAGGCGCGCAATGGATCGCCCGCAGCGTTTTTGCGGCGCCGGTAGGCGTCCAGCCGGCGCTATTGCCGTTCATGCTGGGGGTAGCGACCACGGCGGCGGTCGTCGGCACTTTGCTGCCTCTGCGTGCCGTCCAGCGCACCGATCCGGCCGTGGTGCTGCGGGAGAAGTAGCGTGTTCGCTCGACTTATCCGACGTGGACTGTGGGAGCGCAAGAGCCGCGCCCTGGTGGCTTTCGGCGCCCTCACCGTGGCGGCGACCCTGACCGCCGCTCTGCTCAACCTCTATCTCGATGCGCAGCGCAAGATTCGTTCCGAGTTTCGCCGGTACGGGCCGAACCTGATGCTCACCCCGCGCGCCGGCACCGTCCCCGCCGACGCCGCCCCGGAACTTCTGGCGGCTGACATCGCCAGGCAACTCGAAGCGAACCTGGTCCCCGACAAGCTCACCGCCGTCGCCCCCTACCTCTATGCCGTCGTCCAGGTGCGGGGCGAGAGCGTGGTGCTGGCCGGCACCTGGCTCGACCAGTTCGCCCGCCTGGGAGGATTCGAACTCGAAAAAGGAACCCTGCCCGGCCGTCGGGGCCCGACGGACGTCGCCTGGGTGGGCGCGGCGGTGGCCCGTCGCTTCCAGCTCCAGCCCGGCGACCCCCTGCGGGTACAGTACCGCGAGGCGCAGCACAGCTTCCGCGTGGCCGGCATCCTCACCACCGGCGCGGCGGAAGACAGCCAGATACTCGCCGATCTGGACGCGGTGCAGACCCTCACCCATTCGCCGGGAAGAGTCAACGCCATCCTGGCCCGCGGGCGCGGCGACCTCCCCGCCATCGAGCAAATGGCGGCCACCCTGGCCGCACGCTTCCCCACCGCCGCCGTAAATCCCCTCCGGCAGATCACCCGGGCGGAGTTCCGCGTGGTGGAGCGGATTCGGGCGACGCTGGTGGGCACCACGCTGGTGGTTCTGATTGTCACGGCGCTGTGTGTTCTAGCCACCATGACCGCGCTGGCCTTCGAGCGCCGCAGCACCATCGGCACCCTGAAGGCCCTGGGGGCCTCGAACGCCCGCCTCGCCTACCTCTTCCTTAGCGAGGCCGCGGTGCTGGCACTCCTGGCGAGCGGCATCGGTTTTCTCGCTGGCATCGAGCTGGCCCGCTGGCTGGGAGCGACGCTGTTCGCCGCCAGTGTCACTCTGCGCTGGGCCACCCTGCCGCTGACGGCCGGGGTGGCGCTGGTGATTGCTCTGATCGGGACACTGTTTCCTTTGCGGCTGGTGCGTCAGACCGAGCCGGCGGTCATCCTCCGAGGGGAGTAACGCGATGAGCCTGCTGGAAGTCCAAGGCTTGGCCAAGACCTACGATGGTCAAGTCACCGCGCTCGAAGACATCAGCTTCACCCTGGCGCCGGGTGAGTGGCTGACGGTGATGGGCCCCTCCGGCTCGGGCAAGACCACCTTGATCAACCTGCTCGGGGCGCTCGATACCCCCAGCGCCGGTCGGGTGCTCTTTGAGGGGGTGGATCTGGGCCGGCTGGACCACGGCGCCCGCACCCGCTTTCGCGCCCAAAAGATCGGCTTTGTGTTCCAGCAGTTTCATCTGGTCCCCTACCTCACAGCCATCGAAAACGTCATGCTGGCCCAGTACTTCCACAGTATGACCGACGAATCCCAGGCCCGGCGCGCCCTGGAGCGCGTCGGACTGGGCCATCGCCTGGCGCACCTCCCCGCGCAACTCTCCGCCGGCGAACAGCAGCGCGTGGCGATCGCTCGCGCCCTCATCAACCACCCGCGACTCATCCTCGCCGACGAGCCCACCGGCAACCTCGACGAGCAGAACGAAGCCGTGGTGATGCAACTCTTCCACGAACTCCACCGCCAGGGCCATACCCTGGTCCTGGTGACCCACGACCCCACCATCGGCCGCCTGGCCGACCGCCGCCTGGAACTCCAGCACGGGCGCCCGGCGGGCATCTCTGTCTATCGGGAGGAGCGCGACGAAACCGTGGACCACCTCTTGCAGAAGGTGTGGCTCCTGCGGGAAGGAAATCAGTCGCCGGAACTGGCCAAGCTGCGCCGCATGGAAGTGCTGGACGTGAGCGGTACCCTGGGGCGGATGGCGGAGTGCGGCTTGGTCGAGGTGGGAGACGGCGAGGTGAACTTCACCCTCGCCGGTGAGGCGCGCGCCACGGACCTCATCCGCCGCTACCGCCTCGCCGAGCGGCTCTTCAGCGACACCTTCACCCTGGCCGAGGCCGAGGCGGAATCCACCGCCTGCCAGTTCGAGCACATCCTAAGTCCCGCGGTGACCGACAAGATCTGCTCTTTCCTCAATCATCCTCGCACCTGCCCCCACGGCCAGCCCATCCCGCGTGGCGGCTGCTGCGCCGCCCCCCCATAGTTCCCGCCTGCCCGGCGGGCTGCCGGAGGGGCTCGATCCACGCCCGCCGCAACTTTGGGCTCACCCTATCATCCAATCGAGAAAAGCCGGGGGAAAGCAGCGCCACGACAGGACGCTGCCCTCTGCGCTAGAATTAGCCTCGCAGATTGATCTCGGACCGAAGAGAGGTACCCCTATGGTGCGCAAGCTGATCATTCTCGGCTCGGGCTGCGCCGGCTCCACCGCCGCCATCTACGCCGCCCGCGCCAATCTGAGGCCGCTGGTGCTGGAAGGCCATGAGCCCGGGGGACAACTCTCTCTGACCACCACGGTGGAAAATTATCCCGGCTTTCCCGACGGGGTGCAGGGGCCCGAATTGATGGAGCTGGTGAAAAAGCAGGCGCAGCGCTTCGGGGCCGAATACAGGATGGAAGTGGCCAAAGAGGTCGACCTCCGCCGGCGCCCGGTCACCATCAAAACCGGCCAAAACACCTACCGGGGCGAGGCGCTGATCATCGCCTCGGGAGCCTCCGCCAAGTTGCTCGGGCTGGAAGCGGAAAAGAAGCTGCTTGGGCGCGGGGTTTCCACCTGCGCCACCTGCGACGGATTCTTCTTCCGGGGCAAAGAGGTGATTGTGGTTGGCGGCGGCGACACTGCCGTCGAGGAGGCCACCTTCCTCACCAAGTTCGCCGCCAAAGTCACCGTCGTCCACCGCCGCGACCAGCTTCGCGCCTCCAAAATCCTCTGCCAGCGCGCCCGCCAGAACGAAAAGATTGGGTTCCTCTGGAACACGGTGGTCACCGACATCCTCGATCCGGAGAAAAACCAGGTCACCGCGGTCCGGCTGAAGAACGTCCAGTCCGGCAAAGAGGAAACCCGGGCGATTGACGGTGTCTTTATCGCCATCGGCCACGAGCCCAACACCAAAGTCTTCGCAGGCCAACTGGAAATGGAGAAGGGCTACATCGTCATCCGCGACGGCTCCAAAACCAGCGTGGAGGGCGTGTTCGCTGCCGGTGACGTCCACGACTACACCTACCGCCAGGCGGTGACCGCCGCCGGTGCCGGCTGCCGGGCGGCGATGGACGCCGAACGCTGGCTGGAAGCCCAAGCCCACAAGTAACTACATCCCCTGCCGACACCTTGTCATTCCGAGTCCCGATTCTATCGGGACGAGGAACCTGCTTGTCGCGGCGCTTCAAAACCCCTGCGTAGGGGCGGGCTTTACGCCCGCCCAAGTTGGGAGAGGGGAAACCCCTCCCCTACAGTTTATGGCAGACGGCGAGGCCGTCGCGCAGCGGCAGCAGCGTGGTGAACAACTCGGGCGAGGAGTAGATGAGCCGGTTGAACTCCTGGATGCCTCGGGTGTTGTCGTCCTTGGCCTCGCGCGTCACCCGGCCCGACCAGAAGACGTTATCGGTGATGAACAGGCCCCCGCGGCGCAGCCGGGGTACTGCCAGGCGAAACACTTCGGGATAGTAGTGCTTGTCCACGTCGTTGAAGATGAGGTCGAACTCCCCCTCGACCCGGTGGATCAACTCCAGCGAGTTCCCCACCAACACCTCGATGCGGCGGCTGACGCCGGCGCGCTCAAAATATCCCTGGGCCTCTTCGGCCTTCTTGGGGTCGCCGTCGCTGTAGTAGACGCTCGCCTCCGGGCCCCCGCCCCGCGCCAGCCAAATCGTGGAGTAGCCGATGGCCGAGCCCATCTCGAAGATGTGCTTGGCCCCGATGAGCTGCGCGTACTGGTAGAGCACCCGGCCGACCGCGGGCCCCACGATGGGAATCCCTCGCCGCCGCGCTGCCGCCTCGATTTCCGCCAGCACCGGATCGCGCCCCGGCAGCATTCCGTAGAGATATTTCTCCACACCAGGCTCGGTGATTCCGTTCATTTCGGGGTCTCCTTGGCTTCGAGCAGCGGCACGCTCACACTCGTAGTCGCTCCGCCCGGATTGAAGCTAGCCCAGGGTCTCGCCTGGTTTGAGGACGATGATTTCCAGGCCCTTGATGTCCTGGGTTAGCTCCTTTAGGGCTTCCGGGGTACCGCGCAGCAAAGGGAAGGTGCCGTAGTGCATGGGGACGACGGCCTTGACGCCCAGCAGACGGATGGCGTAAGCGGCTTCGCGCGGGCTCATGGTGTAGTGGTCGCCGATGGGCAGGCAGGCGAGGTCGGGTCGGTAGAACTCGCCGATGAGCTTCATATCGCCGAAGAGGTTGGTGTCGCCGGCGTGGTAGAGGGCGAAGCCGCTCGGGAAGCGCACCACGTAGCCGCAGGGGTCGCCGCCGTAAATAATCTTTCCCTCGTCGAGAATCCCGCAACTGTGATCGGCATACACCATCGTTACCTGGAGCCCGCTCACCCGCTGCGTGCCGCCCTTGTTCATATCGGAGATTTTTTCGACCCCTTTCCCGGTCAGCCACTGGCCAGTCTCGTAGACGGCCACCACGGTGGGCTTGTGCTTCTTGGCCAGGGCCACGGCATCGGCGATGTGGTCGAAGTGGCCGTGGGTGATGAGCATGAGGTCGAGCGTGTCAAACTGCTTGCAGTTCTCCGGGCAGGCCGGGTTGCCCTCAACCCAGGGGTCGATGAGGATGGTCTTTCCTTCGGGGGTCTCGACCTTGAAGGTCGCATGCCCCAGCCAGGTGAGCTTCACACCGCGCGTCTCCACCGATCGCCTCCTCTAGCCCTGAGATGAAAATGGGTGCGGTCCGGAAGCCGTGCCCTTCAGAACAGCCGCAGCGGCTCTCCTTCCTTGACCGGCGACATTTTACCCGCGGCTCCCCGCCCGCGCAACGCGCTTCGGCCCGCGTTGCTGCTCGGGTGAGCTTGTGCTATGTTTCCGCCTTCTTTCCCGCATCAAGCGACGGCTGATTCCATGGCGAAAAGCTACGATGTTCTGGTGGTAGGTGCCGGCCCCGCCGGCTCCACAGCCGCCAAGTTGCTGGCGGACGCCGGCTACCACACCCTGCTGGTGGACAAAGCCTGCTTTCCCCGCCACAAAACCTGCGCCAGTTGGATCAACCGCTTAGCCTTCGAGCGCTTTCCCTATCTGCGCGGACACCAAGCGGCGCTGGTGGATTCCGCCTTCCACGGCGTCACCTTCCTGGACCAAGCCTTGGCCCGCCGCGCCACCTGGACTGAACGGCGCCCCTCCGGCTACCTCTCGCTGCGCAGCAAGTTCGATACCGGCTTGAAGGAGATCGCCGTCGCCGCCGGCGCCGAGTTCCACGAGGGCAGCGGCGTGGCGGCGGTGGAAGCCCAGGACAGCCGGGTCAGCATCCGCTTGGAGAACGGAGAGGCATTCACCGGCCAGGCTTTGATTGGCGCCGACGGCGCCCACAGCAAAGTGGCGGCCCTCACCGGCATGCGATACGGCTGGGCCAAAGACGAATCCGTTCTGTGCGCGAATGAAGACCTGCCCTACCCGGCGGAGGAAATCACCCGGCGCTATTCGCCTGCCCGGCCGCTGCTGGTAGCGCTGCGCTTCGACGGCCTGACCGGCTACGGCTGGATTTTTCCCAAGCGCGAGCACATCTGTGTAGGGATCGGCGGGCGGCTGCCGCCGGGGGAGCGCATTGAAAAGTGGTATAGCGCCTTCTTCCGCGCCGCGCAGCACCGCGGCCTGCTGCCGGAGCAGCTCAGCCCCCGCAAGGTCTACTACGCCGTCGACCCTGCCGGCGCCGTAAACAAAGGCAAGCCGCTCGTCCGCGGCCGGGTGGTTCTGGTGGGCGACGCCGGGGGATTCGTCTCCGGCTCCACGGGCGAAGGCATCTACCCGGCGATGGAAAGCGCGCGACTGGCGGTGGAGCTGACCGCGCGCGGCCTGAGCCAGGGAAAGTTAGCGGATGAACTGAAACAATTCCCGACCCTGTGGCCAGCCCGCCTGGGGCGCTACCTGCGCGACCTCCCGGGCGCCGAACAGGGCCAGCAAACCGCGGACCGCATCGGATGGATTTTCCGCTCGCGGCTGGTGTGCGGGATGGCGGCGCGCACCTTCCTCTACGGGGAGCCCGTCAGCCTCGCCACCCTGGCCCGAGCGCTGTGGAGTTGAAGAGTGCGGGCGGAAACCAAAACCTTGCGCTACCTGAAGAAGACACCCAGCTACAAACTGACTGCCCACGACGGACGCATTGTGGCCCAGCACCACTACACCGGGCACACCCACGCGATTGTTTATTTCCTCCAGAGCGTCACCAACCCTCGCTGCCGCCACTACTGCCAGGAACTCGGCCAGCGCGTGGTCACCGCCCGCGCCTATAAGACGGTGATCCTGGGGATCGCGCCCGAGCCCGTAGCCACCCTGGCTCACACCCACCGGGAGTGGAAGCTGCCCTTCCCGCTGTTGAGCGATCCCGGCAGCGAGCTCGCCAAACACTACGGCCTGCTGGAGGGTGGCTGGTTCCATCCCAAGCGGGTGACCCCGGCGCTAATCGTGCACGACAAGTACGGCATCGCCTACTATCTCGCGGTGGCCGAAGACGCCCAGGAGCGCCCCGGGTGGCAAGAAATTGAAGCGGTGCTCAAGCGCTTCCCCCGCGGGTAGGGCGGGTGGCTGCGCCTCCCGCGGCGCGGTTCGGCTGTGCTGCCAGCCACCCGGGCCGCCCTGCGGGGAACATCGCAGTCAGGAAGGAAAGCAGCCGAGAGCCGCAAAGCGTCTTGCGCGTCTTCGTCTCCCCGTGTTATATAAATTATTGTTGCGCTTTGGGGGCGGCGCCCGAGGGCGCGTATCCCAGAACAGAACTCAGGAAGGGAGGAGAACGCATCGATGGCTTACATCATTGCTGAGCCCTGCATTGGTACTAAGGATACTGCCTGCGTGGACGTCTGCCCGGTGGACTGCATCCACCCCCGCAAGGATGAGGCCGAGTTCGAATCCGCACCCCAGCTCTACATCAACCCGGATGAATGCATTGACTGCGGGGCTTGCGTGCCCGTGTGTCCGGTGACCGCTATCTTTGTGCTAGAAGATTTGCCGGAGAAGTGGGCCAATTATACCCAGATAAACGCGGACTATTTCAAGAAAGCCACTTAAAGAACGGACGCGGCGGCAAGGCTGCCCGGCAGCGGGGAATCTCCCTCAGCCGCTGATTCCCAAGCGCCTTTTTCCTTCCTCACTGATGCGACTCGGGTCCCAGGGCGGGTCCCAGATAATTTCCACGGTAGCGTCCTTGATCCCAGGAAGCAGCTTCAGTTGCTCGCGCACGTTGTCGCTGATCATGCCGTGAGCCGGGCACCCCTGCGCCGTCAAGGTCATCTTCACGCTCACCACATCGTTCTCGACTTTGACCGCGTAGACCAGCCCCAGATCCACGATGTTCAGCGGAATCTCGGGATCGTAGCACTCCCGCAGGGCATCCCAGGCCTGCTCTTCCGTCACCGGCATCGTTCACCTCGCAGATCGGGCCGTCGCTGACTCAGCGCCCATTCTACCTGAAACCAGCGGCCGGGCAAAGACGCCCCGGCGAAAACCAGGCGGGTGCGATTAGAGCGGAGGCCGGGGAACAGGGGCGTATAATGGTAGTAGTCAGGATGGAAGGAGCCTGACTCCGGCGCGGGGGAGCGATGAAGCTGCAACTGGAACAACTGAAGAAGCTGGACGCGTGCCGCTACTTGATCCCCAAGGGAACCAAGCCCGGAATGCGCACCGATGCACTCATCTACGCCAACGAGGCCTTACTGCGGCAAATCCTCAACGACCTCTCCCTGGAGCAGGCGATCAACGTCAGTTTCCTCCCCGGGATTGTGGGGCGCTCGCTGGCCATGCCCGACATCCACCAGGGCTACGGCTTTCCCATCGGGGGCGTGGCGGCCACCGACGTGCGCACCGGGGTGGTCTCGCCCGGCGGGGTGGGCTTCGACATCAACTGCGGCGTGCGTCTGCTGGGCACTTCGCTCACCCGGGAGGCGGTGGCACCGCGCATCAAAGACTTGGTGCACCAGCTCTTCCGCGACGTCCCCTGCGGCACCGGGCGGAAGGGCGCGGTGAGCTGCACGCTGAAAGAGATTGACCAGGTGCTCGCCCGGGGGGCGGAGTGGGTGGTTGAGGAGCGCGGGTTCGGTCTGCCGCAGGACATCGAGTCATCCGAGGAACAGGGCACCATGAGCGGCGCCGACCCTGATGAGGTCTCCCCCCACGCCAAGCAGCGCGGCGCCCCCCAACTGGGCACGCTGGGCTCGGGCAACCACTTCCTGGAAGTCCAGTACGTGGAGAAAATCTTTGAGCCCCAGGTGGCGAAAGTCTTCGGCCTCGAAGAAGGGCAAGTGGTGGTGCACATCCACTGCGGCTCGCGCGGCCTGGGCCACCAGGTCTGCACCGACTATCTGAAGCAGATGGGCGCGGCCATGCGCCGCTACCGCATCGAGCTGCCCGACCGGCAACTGGCCTGCGTGCCCATCAACTCGCCCGAGGGGCGCAGCTATCTGGGGGCGATGACCGCGGCGGCCAACTTCGCCTGGGCCAACCGCCAGGCCATTACCCACTTCACCCGCAAGTCCATCGAGCGGCTGTTCGGAGCTTCGACCCAGGTGCGCGTGGTCTACGACGTGGCCCACAACATCGCCAAGCGCGAGCGCTACCGGGTGGACGGCGAAGAGCGCGAAGTGCTGGTGCACCGCAAGGGAGCCACCCGCGCCTTCCCGGCCGGCCGGCCGGAAATCCCGGAAGCCTACCGCAGCGTCGGCCAGCCGGTGCTGATTCCGGGCTCGATGGGCACGGCCAGTTGGGTGCTGGTCGGCGCTGAAAAAGCAATGGAAGAGACTTTCGGCACCGTCTGCCACGGCGCTGGCCGCCGCATGAGCCGCACCGCCGCCCGCAAGAGCGAGGCGGCCCGCACCGCTCGCCAGCGCCTGGCCGAGCAAGGCATCTACGTCAAAGCCGAGAGCCGGGATGGCATCGCCGAAGAAATCCCCGAAGCCTACAAGGACGTGGACGAGGTCATCGAAGTCGTCCACCAAGCCGGCATTTCCTGCAAAGTCGCGCGCCTCAAGCCCATGGGCGTCATCAAAGGCTAACGCCCGCCGGAAGCCTGTCGTGGGGAACCCATAGGCATTATCAAAGGCTAAGCAAAAAACCGAGGCTGCGATGAAAGCCATTATCGAGAGCAATCGCTCAGACCTCACCATCCGACTACTCGTTGTCGCGGTGTTGGCATTGTTCGTCTTCGGTCTCGCCAAACAAAGCGCCAGGTCGGCGAGCAAACCAAAGCCTTTGTGGCGAGCTGATCTTCGTCCCGTGGATTACCGCGAACCCAAGGTATGGGCAGAGAAAGTTGCAAACTCGGGGTGGAATTTGCTTGCCCTGACCGACAAGAATGTCTTGGTCGCAGGGTTCGTGACCCTCGACACCCCTGCTAGGGTTCCCCCCAAGCCCGAAGTTTGGGTACCGTGGCCGGGTCAACTCCATGTGGCCTTTTTTGAAGCGAGGACAGGAAAGCCGTTGATGACTCGGAAATGGTACATCCCATTTCCAGCCGCTGCTTTGTGGGCCGGTTCCGATGGAAAATTACTCATCCGGACCGGCCACTTGATTCGTCTATATTCAGCGAACTTCGAAGAATTGAAGCAACGCAGGATAGGGCGAAAAAGCGACGAAGGTCACCGGACGCCTCAGGTACTAATCTCTCCCAGCGGACGGTCGATACTCACTCACCGCTTGGCAAACGGCGAGATGGAGGTAATCGAGACAGACACTCTGGAAGTGCGCCAGTCGTGGAACCAAGAAGACCCATTTGTTACCTCCCTCACCGACTCCCATCTCGCGGGCAGCTCCCGGCAGAACCCGACGCAAATACTCATTCGCAAATTGGGTGAGGGCTGGCGACCGGTCGCTGCTCCGGCGCATGAAGGCTGCAACTACCCGATACTCTTCGACAATAGGACGCTAATCCTTACGGGTGCCTTTTGCACATGCAAACGCGTTGTAGTGGTTAGTAGCGATGCGCAGGTTTTGCTGACTGACCGGCTGGGCTGGAGGGAGCGCGTAAGCAAGAGCGTCTACCCTTCACGCGATGGCCGCCGGTTCGCCGTGTTGGTCGAAAAGATGAGGGGCATCACCATTGAACTACTCGACATGTATTCGTACCCAGTACCCCACCGCTTGGTCGTCTACGATATCCCGAGCCGCCGCGCTATCTACAGTTTGAAAACCAAGCTCCTCTCAAAGCCCGGACTGCACATTGCCCTTTCCCCGGACGGATCGCTGTTAGCCATTCTGGCTAACGGCGTGGTGGAGGTTTATCAACTACCCCAATCAGAAACTGAACCCCAAGAAAACTAGCCTCGGCTTGCAACGTGGAAGGCACAGCTAATGGTCTACTGAACTCTTTTCCCCTCTGATTTTTCTAGCTAGAGCTGGACCACCTGGGCGAAGGTGATGGCGGGGACATCACGAGTTCTTTGGTAGGGACGGGCTTCAGCCCGTCCGTTTGGTGCCGCAAATTCTTCGGCTTTAGCCGCTGAGGGCCTCAGGGGCTGAAGCCCCTTTTTATTTGCGTCTGTTTTCGGCACGGCTGAAGCCGTGCCCTGAGAAGTAAGGTGCCCAAGCCCGCCTCTCGCTGCCTAAATGACACAGGGGCAGTCCCCTTATCTGTGTTCCGACACTAGAGTTCGACTACCTGGGCGAAGGTGATGGCGGGGACGGCCCGCAGCGCGGCGAGCACCGCCTCGGGCACCCCACTGTCAACGCGGATAATAGCGACGGCATCGGCGCCCGCTCCCGGCCCGCGGCTGGCCAGCGGGCTGCTCTGCTCCCGGCGACCCAGAGCGAAGGTGGCGATATTGATGTTGCGGCTGCCGAGAATCGTTCCCACCTGGCCGATGACGCCGGGGACGTCGCGGTTGCGCAGAAAGAGCAGCGTGCCTTCGAGCGGGGCTTCGATATCGATCTCATCCACCGCCAGGATGCGCAGCGCCGACCCGTGCACCACAGTGCCCTCGACGGAGAACTGCGCGCCATTGCTATGCAGGCTGACGCCCAGGGTATCGGGAAAGCCCTGGGGGCGACGCACCCGGGCTTCTACCAGGGTCAGCCCGCGCTCCGCGGCCAGCGTCGCTGCGTTCACCAGATTGGCCGGCTCGCTGACCACGCGACCCAGTATCCCCTTCAGCACTGCGTTGCGCAACAGATGGGTATTCAGTTCGCTGACTTCCCCCGCGTAGCGCAGGCTGATGCGGCGCATGGGTCCCGCCACCTGCACGGCAAACCCGCCCAGACGCTCGCCCAACTCCAGGTAGGGTCGCAGACGACGGTACTCCTCCGCCGAGAGGGTGGGGAGGTTGACCGCGTTGCGCACCACCCCTTCTTTCAGGTAGTCATGCACCTGCTGGGCGATGCGCCAGCTCACTTCCTCCTGCGCCTCGGCGGTGGAGCCGGCGATATGCGGGGTGGCAATCAGGTTGGGGAGTTCGAACAGCGGGGAGCGGAGAGGCGGTTCGCTGGCAAAGACATCGAGCGCCGCCGCAGCCACTTGGCCGCTGCGAAGAGCCTCGGTGAGCGCCGCTTCGTCAATCAGTTCGCCGCGAGCAGTGTTGACCACGCGCACGCCGCGCTTGCACTGCGCCAACGTCCGGCGGTTCAGTAGCTGCTGGGTCTCGGGGGTCAGGGTGGCGTGCAAGGAGAGGAAGTCGGCGCGCGCCAGCAGCTCCTCGAACCCGACCAGCTTCACCCCCAGGTCGCGCGCCAGGGGCGCGGCCACGAACGGATCGAAGGCGATGACCACCATCTCCAAGGCCAGCGCGCGGCGAGCCACTTCCTGCCCGATGCGCCCCAGGCCAATCAGACCGAGGGTTTTGTCCTTCAACTCGTAGCCGCTGAAGTCGCTCTTGCGCCACTCGCCGGCGCGGGTGGACTGATTGGCGGCGGGCACCTGCCGGGCGAGCGCCAGCAGCAGCGCCAAGGTGTGCTCGGCTACGCTGACCGCGTTGCCCCCGGGAGTGTTCATCACCAGGACCCCGCGGCGGGTGGCGGCGTCGAGGTCAATATTGTCCACGCCCACGCCGGCGCGCCCGATGACCTTCAATTGCGGGGCGTCCTTGAGCAGCTCCGCGCTCACCCGCGTGCCTGAGCGCAGAATCCAAGCGGTGGCAGCCGCCAACTCCCGTGCCAGCGCGCCTTGGGGAGCTGGCACGAGTTCGCGCACCTGCCAGCCCTCCCCGCGCAACAGCTCCAGGCCCCGCTCGGCGATCTTGTCTGTTACCAGAATCTTCATCTTCATGGGGGGATGAGTTGGGCCACGGCCTCCGCCCGGCCCATCGCGCACCATCTTCTGGCCGCCTCTCGCTCCGAGGTCGTCCCGCTTGCTTCGCCCTAAGAGCATCCGCTATTCTACTAAACTTTGCGCGCTGCGCCCGTACCCGACAGCGGAGAAGAGCAAGAGTGGAGTTCCGTTACCCGACCGCCCGCCGGCTGTATATGCTTGTGCTCTGGAGCTTGGGGCTGATCGCTCTGCTCTGGTGGTACCTGCGGGAAGGCGGAAGCTCCTACCTGCTGACGCTGGCCCCGGTGCTGGGCCGACTGGCCTGGGGGGAAATCCAGCGGTTGAGCCATCGGGTGCGGGTGGACGCCGAGGGGATTCGGATCGAGGGTTTCCGGTCGACACAGGTACTTGCCTGGAAGGATGTACGCAAGCTGCGGCTGCGGGGCTGGGGGCCGGAGAAGGCAGTGGAGTTCGACGCCGGCGAAAAGCAGAAGCTGACCGTCTACACCAGCCTGGAAAACTACGAACTGTTCGCCAGCATGGTCCAGCAGTGGCTTCCCGCGCAGGCTGAACGCCCCGAGTCGCTGCTGGGCTGAAGCGGAGAATTGAGTGGGAACCCGCCGAAACCGCCGACCTCCGGCGCGTTGACCCCAGGAGGCAAGACGACTCCAATGACCTTCAGTGACCGCATCCAGAAAGAGCTGACCCAGGCGATGAAGGCCAAAGACGAACTTCGTTTGCGCGTACTGCGGATGCTGAAGGCGGCCCTGCACAACCGCCGCATCGAAAAGCGCGCCGAGCTGGACGAGGCCGAAAGCCTGGGGGTGGTGAAGTCGTTGATCAAGCAGCGGCGCGACGCGGTGGAAGGCTACAGAAAGGGCAACCGCCCGAAGCAAGCGGCGGAAGAGGAGAAGGAGATCGCCCTGCTGCAGTCCTATCTGCCCGCGGCAGTGAGCGAAGAGGTGATTCGGGGGGCAATCGAGGAAGGGATCAAGGAAACCGGGGCGGCCTCAGTCAAAGACATGGGCAAGGTGATGAAAGTGGTGATGGGGCGCTTGGCCGGCCAGAACGTGGACGGCAAACGCGTCAACCAACTGGTTCGCCAGCGACTCTCTGGCGGATAGCTGCTCGGGCAGGGGACCAACCCCTGTTCGACCCGGGCAGGCAACAGGTAGGGCCACAGGCCTAGTGCCCGCCCGTGGTGGACTCCAGAGGCTGAAGCCCGAAACGTGGGCAGGACGGAAATGGTGCGCCGGAAGGCGCGACCCCCATGAGCGCGCCGGAGAAGATTCCGGTCAAGTACAGCGAAGACCTGGCACAATTTGCCGAGCTGCGCCCGGTGGTGCGCCAGATGATGACCCTGGGGGAGCTGGTGGGGTTGGTGCTGACCAGCACCGGCAAGCATCCCCGTCGCATCCGCGCCCACCTGCGCAGTGGCACCTGCGTCTATAACATCTACCGCTACTGGTGGGACAGCTTCGAAATTGACGACGCCACCCTGAACGCCGTGCTGGCGGCATTTCCCGACCCCGACCCGACGCGACCCTTTCGCGGTGGGGACTGCCAGTGGGCCAAGTTTTACGACGCCCGCCAGCCGGTGCCGCACTCCTTGACGCTCGAGAAGCAGGAAGCCGCCCGGCGGCGCTGGTTCCGCCCCCAGAGCTTCTGGAATTTCTTAATGGACTTTGCCGACCGCCAGCAGCCGGTCTATCAGGATTACTCCTACTATCACCGCGCCGACCTCTATCGCGCCGCATTGAGCGGAGTGGATCGCGCCCGGCTGCGGCACGAAAGCCGCCGACTGGCGCCGCGGAGTGTGCAACAACGGCTCGCCCGGCCGGACGACTGGGTGTGGCTGGAGCTCGGTTGTCCCAGGAGTGCAGAGCGCGCAGTTGAGGGTTGAAGTGCCGCGTGCAGGCGTGCTAGCTTGCGCTGGCCGTGCGCGCTCCCAGAAACCGGAATCCGTTTTCCGGCGGGAAGCCGGCGGAGAACCCACCTGCGGGTTCCGCGGAACTGGACGCGAGAAGAAAAAATCAACACCGAGCCCCGATCGCTTGACCCCGGGGCGCAGAGGAGAAGCTGATGGCCGAGCCCACCCCTCCCGGCAGAGGTTGGTCTTCTACTGCACCCCCGGGTGAGTTCAAGTCGTTCATTGCGCCCCAGCAGTCGCTGGCCGAGTTCACCCTCAAGGCGGTCATCCTGGGCGCCTTCTTCGGCCTAGCCTTTGGCGCCGTTACCGTCTATCTGGCCCTGCGCGCCGGCTTGACCGTGTCGGCCTCCATTCCCATCGCGGTGCTGGCCATCGCCATCTTCAAGCGTTTCGGCGCTACTATCCTGGAAAACAACATCGTGCAGACCGCGGGGTCGGCGGGCGAGTCCATCGCTGCCGGGGTGGTCTTCACCTTGCCGGCGCTGATCTTCCTCGGCTACCAGCTCGAAATCAGCCGCATCTTCTGGATTGCCCTCATCGGCGGCTGCCTGGGCGTGCTGTTTATGATTCCACTGCGGCGCTACCTGGTGGTGAAGGAGCACGGCACCCTTACCTACCCGGAAGGCACCGCCTGCGCCGACGTCCTGGTGGCGGGCGAGCGCGGGGGACGCTTTGCCGGGCGCGTCTTCTGGGGGTTTGCCCTGGGGGCTCTCTACAAGTTCTTCAACGAAGGCCTCCGCTTCTGGAAGGCGACGCCTACCTATGCGCCCGCCTGGTACCCGGGCTCGACCCTGGCGGCGGCCATCACCCCGGAGTACCTGGGGGTGGGCTTCATCCTGGGCATTCGCATCGGCGGCATCATCGTGGCCGGCAGCGTGCTCTCCTGGCTGGTGCTCATCCCCATGATCAAATTCTTCGGGCAGAGCATCCCCACGCCCATCTTCCCCTCCACCGTCCCCATTAGTGAGATGGACGCCTTTGCCATCTGGGACAGGTACATCCGTCCCATCGGCGCCGGGGCGGTCGCGATGGCAGGGCTGATCACGCTGATCCGCACCATGCCCACCATCATTGACTCCCTGCGCGCCGCCCTGGGCGACCTCTTCCGGGGCGCCTCCCGCGCCGCAGCCCGCACCCGCACGGAGCGCGACCTCCCCTTGGGCTGGGTCTTCGTGGGCTCCGTCATCCTGGTGCTGGCGGTCTGGGCCTTTCTGTGGAAATGGGAGTTGGTGCCCGGCCTGGGTTCGGGTTTTGTTTCCGCGCTGCTGGTGGTGGTTTTCGGTTTCCTTTTTGTCACCGTGTCGTCGCGAATTGTGGGGATTATCGGCAGCTCCTCGAACCCCATCTCCGGAATGACCATCGCCACACTGATGGCCACCAGCCTGCTCTTTCTGGCGGTCGGCTGGACCGGCGGAGCCTACGCGGCGGTGGCACTGTCGGTCGGGGCGGTGGTGTGCATCGCCTCGGCCAACGCCGGAGCCACCTCGCAGGACTTGAAGACGGGCTTCCTGGTGGGGGCCACGCCCTGGCGGCAGCAGGTGGCGCTGATCGTGGGGGTGCTGGCTTCGGTGGCGGTCATCGGCTGGACGGTCACTTTTCTCAATGAGAAGTACACGGTCACCGAGCGTCGGGAGATTCCTCTGGCCGCACTCCCCGCCGAGGCCCGCGTGGTGGCCCCGATTGATTTTGAGGGTGGGCGCTACCAGATGATCACCATCATCGGCTCGGCGAAAATTCCCGACGGCACCTACTACTACAGCCCCGAAAAGGGAATGATCGAATTCCAGCGCAGGCACGGGATCGGCTCGATTGATATGCCCGCGCCGCAGGCGGTGTTGATGGCCACGGTCATCAACGGCATCCTCAAGCAGAGCCTGCCCTGGGGGCTGGTGTTGTTGGGTGTGTTCATCGTCTTGGTGATGGAGTTGAGTGGGGTGCGCTCGCTGGCCTTTGCGGTGGGCACCTACCTGCCGATTTCCACCACCTTGCCCATCTTCTTCGGGGGGGTGGTGAACTGGCTGGTGCAAAAGTCGATGCGGGGGAAGGCGGAAACCGGGGAAGTGTCGAGCGGGGCGCTATTCGGCGCCGGATTGATTGCCGGCGGCTCGATCGCCGGACTGTTCGCGGTGGCCTGGCTGGAAGCGGCTCGGCGCGACGCCGCTGCGGCCGCCCAGCGTGCCGGGGAGACGCTGGCAGCCGGAAAGTTGCCCTTCGCCATCGGGGACCGCCTCTGGCCGGCTCTGGCGCAGAGCGACCTGGTGGCGGTCGGCTTCTTCTTGGCACTCGCCGCCGCCCTCTTCTGGGTGGGTCGCAAACGCCTGCTGGAAAGCTGATAGGAGTTGCTGCGTTGCTAAGTCACTCGGTTGCTGGGGTGCTGCGGTGCAAGGAGATAGCAAAAAGCGTGTTACGAACTTCGACAATTTACATCTGTTTCAACACCCCCGCGCACTGGTGCGTCGGATCTACCCGTTGACGCAGAATCGCGCCTTCTCCCGTGACCCCGCGCTGGCCCAACCACTACGCCGGGCCACCGTTTCCGTGCTGTCGAATATAGCCGAGGGGCTTGAACGCGGCTCCAATGCCGAGTCGCATAATCCTTGTTCATCTCCAAAGGCTCTTGCGGTGAGGTGCGGGCGCAGGCAATTGTGCCCGCACTCCGATCAGGACTTCGCGTAGCGACAGAGCAACCTAGCAACCCAGCCACACTAGCCTCCGCAACTGACCTGAGTTACTCTAGAAGCACTATGCGTTACTCCTACCGCGGGGGCTGGGGCGGACCCAGCTACCGGGCCTACGGCGGCTATGGGGGCTGGGGCCTCACCCCCATGGTGAAGAAGCTCATCCTGGTGAACGCCGCCATCTTCTTGGGGCTGGCGGTGCTGGGAGGGTTTTCCCGGCCGCTGGTGGCGGGCTTGGTCGGCCTGCTCGGGGTGGTGCCCCGGGATGTGGTTTTCGGGCTCCGCCTCTGGCAACCTCTCACCTACCTGTTTCTCCACCTCGGCTTCTGGCACCTGTTTTTCAATATGTTCGCGCTGTGGATGTTCGGGTCGCCGCTGGAACGCGACTGGGGCAGCCGGCGCTTCCTGCGCTACTACTTGCTCACCGGCGTCGGCGCGGGGATCCTAAACGTGGTTGTCACCTTGCTCTGGGGGGGGCGGGCGGCGATCGTCCCCACCATCGGCGCTTCCGGTGCCATCTACGGCATCCTACTCGCCTTCGGGCTGCTCTATCCCCACCAGCCCATTTTCCTGTGGTTCCTGTTTCCTATTCCTGCCCGCATCTTTGTGCTTATTTTCGGTGCCATCGCCTTCGTGTCCGCCCTCGGGGGGCCCGGCTCGGGCGTCAGCCACGTCTCTCACCTGGGGGGGATGTTGTTCGGCTACCTCTACCTGCGGGGCGGCTGGCGCGGGCTCTACCGCGGCGCCCTGGATCGCTACGTGGACTGGCGAATGAAACAGTCGCGGCGCAAGTTTGACGTCTCTATGCACGAGCAGGACGAGGATGAGCGGGAGATTCCCCGCCACGACCGCTGGATCCACTAAGCGGCAGCGACCCCGCCCCTACCGACCGCCAATGGTGTGGAACTTGAGCAGGTTGGTGGTGCCCTTGGTGCCGAGCGGGGTGCCGGCGACGATCCCCACGATGTCGCCCTTCTTGACCAGCTTTTCCCGGGCCAGGCAGCGTTCAGCCTCGCGGGCCAGCGCGTCCACCTCCCGCACCTGCGGGATGCGCCGGGGCAGCACACCCCAGAGGAGCGCCAAACGGCGGCGCACTTCCAGGTGGGGCGAGAAGGCAATCACCGGCGGAGCCGGGCGCGCCTTCGACACCAGCCGAGCGCTGTAGCCGCTTTCGGTAAAGACGGCGATGGCTTTCATCTGGAGCTGCTCGGCGGCCACCGCCACGGTTTCCGCCACCGTCTCCGCCACCCGCAGCGGCTGCGCGGGGATTCGGTGGGGCAGGCGCCCCGGCACGGCTTCGGCCTCGCAGATAATCTTCCTCATCATTTCCACCGCTTCGCGCGGGTAGCGCCCCGCAGCCGTCTCGCCGGAGAGCATCACCGCGTCGGTGCCGTCAAAGACGGCGTTGGCCACGTCACTGGCCTCGGCGCGGGTGGGGCGGGGGTTCTCCATCATTGACTCCAGCATCTGCGTGGCGGTGATCACCGGGAGGCGGTGCTCGTTGGCGAGCGCGATGATCCTCTTCTGCGCCACCGGCACCTGTTCCGGACTCATCTCCACCCCCAGGTCCCCCCGAGCCACCATCACCCCGTCGGCCGCCTCCAGGATTGCACCCAGGTTCTCGAGCGCCTCCGGCTTTTCGATCTTGGCCAGTACAGGCGTATCGTGGCCGGCGCGTCGGATGAGGCGCTTGAGCTGGCGCACGTCGTCGGCCGCGCGCACGAATGACTGGGCGATGTAGTCCACCCCCTGGGCGAGGGCGAACTTCAGGTGGCCGAGGTCACTGGGGGTGAGCGAGGAGACGGAGAGTTTCACCCCGGGCAGGTTCACGCCCTTGCGCTCCCCCAGCGTGCCCCCGTTGCTCACCCGGCAGAGCACCTCCTGGCCTTTCGTGCCCAGCGCGCGCAACTCAATCAAGCCGTCCGACAGCAAGATGCGATCGCCCGGGCGAACGTCCTGGGCCAAGCGGGGATAGTTGATGGCGATGCGCTCCCGGTTCCCCACCAGGTGTTGGCCGGTGAGCCGCAGCCGTTGGCCCGAGCGGAGCTCGACCGGCCGACCGTTCGCCAGCCGCCCGGTGCGAATCTTCGGGCCGGGCAAGTCGGCGATGACCGCCAGGGAGTGCTTGTGCAGAGGGGTCAGGTGGCGCAGGTCGCGCAGGGTGCGGGCGTGTTCGCTGTGTTGGCCGTGGGAAAAGTTCAAGCGGGCCACGTCCATCCCGGCTTCCAGCAACGCCCGCAGCATCCGCGGCGCCCGCGAGGCGGGCCCGATGGTGGCCACGATTTTAGCTTTGCGAACCACAAGTCGCCTCCGGGGTTAGTGCCTGCCGGCAAATTCCCGAACCACGCGGTAGAGAAACTCGGTGCCGCGCCGCAAACTCACCAGGCGCAGGTGTTCGTTGCTGCTATGCAGCAGCAAGAGTTCCTTCCCGGTAATGGGAAAGATCAGCAGGCCGTAGGATTCGACCCCCCGGGCGCGCAGCGGCCCCGAGTCGGTCGCGGCCTGGTGCATATAAGGAGTGACCACGGCCTCGGGAAACATTTCTGCGGCCACCCGGGCGAGGGCGCGGAAAAACAGGCCGTCCATGGGTGCAGCGGGCGCTTCCGGGCCGGGATCGTTTTCGTAAACGAACTCAATGTTCGGATCGTCCACCAGCTCCTTCAGTTGCCCCACCAGTACCGCCAGGCTTTCTCCGGGCAGCAGGCGCACATTCAGGTTGGCGCGGGCCTCGTCGGGAATGACATTGGTGCGGATTCCGCCGTGGATCAAGGTGGGCGAAATCGTATTCCGCAGCAGCGCATTCCAGTGGAGGCTGCGGCGGCTGAGTTCGTCCGCGACCTGCTGCCGCTGGGAAGGATTGCGCAGGCGCCGCATCCAGGCGGCGGTTTGCGGATCCGCAGTGCGCGCCAGGTTCTGGAAGAAGCGTGCGGTGGTGGGGGTGAGTTTGGCCGGGGCCCGATAGCGGGCAATTTTGGCCAGGGCGGCGCTCAAGCGGGCAATGGGATTTTCCGGATGCGGGATGGAGGCGTGGCCGCTCGGGCCCCGCGCCACCAGAGTGACGTTGTGCGCGGTCTTCTCGCTGTTCTGGATACCCACGAAAATTACCCGGCCGTCATTTTCCAGGATGCGCCCCCCCTCGTTCAGCGCGTAGCCGGCGCGAAACTCCGCGAAGTGGTCCGCGACCAGCGCCTCCATCCCGTAGGTGCCCCCGCCCTCTTCGTCTCCCTCGGCCAGAAAAATGACGTCCCGCAGGAGCGGCACCCGCTGGCGCTTCAGCAGCAGAGTCACCAGCTCGGCGGCGACCATGCCTTTGTCGTCCAGCGCACCGCGGCCCCAGACGGCCCCCTCCTGCACCACCCCCGCGAACGGATCCACCGACCACTTCGCCCGCTCCACCCCGACCACATCCAGGTGTCCCACCAACAGCAGGGGTTCCCCGGCAACCGGCCCGCTGGCCTCCAGCCGAGCCACCAGCGCTCCCCGCCCCGGGGCGGTTTCGATCAACTGGCTGCGGATTCCTTCTCCATCCAGCACCCGCTTCAGGTAGCGCGCCGCTGCCAGCTCGTTCCCGGGGGGGTTGGTGGTGTCGATGCGGATCAAGGCTTGGAGGTGGTGAAGAGTTTCCTGAGCGACCTGATCCCAGTCGAGCCCCGCGCCGGTGGGTGCAGGCACCATCAGGATGGGCAGCAGCATCCAACAGAGTAGCAGGAGCGAACGAGACACCATACGCATCGCAGCGCTGCGAACCTCCGGGCCTGCGGGCCAAAAGGAGTTTCATCTTAGCATAGACGATTGACCCGCCCGGCAGCGGCGTGGCACACTGGCTGAGCAAAGGGGTGATGATGAAGACGCCGAGCAAGAAAGCCTGGTGGCTGGGGCTGGCGCTGTGGCTGGCGGGCGGAGGAATGCTGCTGGCCGGGGCGCAGCAGCCCCCGCCAAGTGAGCAGAAGCAGGGTCCGCTCAAGCCCAAGCCGGAGCAGGAAGAGAAAGCCCCCTACGCCTTGCGGGTCGAAGTCCCGGTGGTCAACGTGGACGTGACGGTGATGGACCGCGACGGCAACCTCATCGGCGGTCTGCGCCGGGAGCACTTCCGGGTTTACCAGGACGGAGTGGAGCAGGAGATCGTGGCCTTCGCCCCCACCGAGGCGCCCCTGACCACGGTGCTCCTGGTGGAGGCGAGCCCGGCGCTGGGCTACCTGCTCTACCAGAACCTGGAGACTGCCTACCTCTTCCTGAACCAGCTGCGCAAGGGCGACTGGATCGCGCTGGTGGGCTACGACATCAAGCCTCGGGTTGAAGTGGACTTCACCCAGGACCGGCGGGCGATCATAGGAGGGCTGCGCAAGATGCAATACGGCTCGGGTCGCTTCAGCGAAGTGGCTCTCTATGACGCTCTCGCCGACACCCTCGACCGCTTGAAGGAGGTGGACGGCAAGAAATCCATCGTTATCATCGCCGGCGGCGTGCCCCCCGATGTCTTCGGCCGGGGTGGCATCGACACCATCAGCAAACTCACCTGGGACCAGGTGCGCCGGATTGCCCGCCAGCACAGCGTCACCATCTTCGCCATCGGCTTGTCCTGGCCCATCGAGCGCTACCTCGAGCGCCGGGCGGGATTCGGCGGGCGGGTGGGCCCCCAACTGCTGGACGTGCGCATGGGGGAAGCTCAGTTGAAGGACCTGGCGGAGCAGACCGGTGGTCGGGCCTACTTCCCGCGCTTCATCGGTCAACTGCCCAACATCTACGGCGAAATCGGGGCCATGCTGCGCAACCAGTACAGCCTGGCGTTTCGCCCCAAGAACTTCCGGCCGGATGGCCAGTTCCACAAGATTAAGGTGAAGCTGGTGGGCCCCGACGGCAAACCCCTGAAGGTAGTCAACCAAAAGGGCAAGAAGATCAAGTATAAGATCTACGCCCGCAAGGGATACCACGCTCCCAAAGCCTAGCGCCGCGCCCATCCTCGCGTCCGGGCGTCGCTCCCTCCCGCTGCTCACTTTCCTGCTCTTCTCCACTGGGCTGCCCGCACCGGCCCAGCAACCGCCCCCGGAGAGCTATGCCCTGCGGGTGGACGTGCAACTGGTGAACGTGGAGGTCGCCGTCACCGATGCCAGGGGAAAGTTCGTTTCCGACCTGAAGCCGTCAAACTTTCGCCTGCGGGAGGATGGCGCCCGGCAAACCCTCGCTCACTTCGCTCCCACCCGGACCCCGGTGCGCATCGCCTTGCTGGTCGAGGCCAACCCGGCTGTTTTCCTCATCCGGCGTGAGCACCTCTTCGCCGCCTACCACTTGCTGCGCGAGCTGCGGGCCGAAGACGAAGTGGCACTGGTAAGCTATGCGCGCAACACCCACCCGGAGGTGGACTTTACCCGCGACAAGCGGCGGGTGGAGCAGCGGCTGGCGGGGCTGGGGGGCTTCGGGCTGGGGATAGCCGAAATGAACCTGCTCGACGCCGTCGCCGACACGCTCGACTGGCTCAGTCCGCCGCCCCGGCGCACGGCGGTGCTGGTGATTGGCACCGGACTCGATACCGGCAGCACCGCGGCGTGGGACGAGCTGAAACAACGAGTGGGCGCCAGCCAGGTGACGTTTTTCACCCTGGCGATTGGTCGCCTGCTGCGGGGCAAGGCGAAAGAGAAGAACAAGCGCCGGCGGCAGGAGCCAGGCGCGGCGAGCGTGGACGCGGCCTTCGCCCAGGCTGACGCCCGCTTGCGCGGGTTGGCAGAGGCCAGCGCTGGCGCGGCGTACTTCCCGGAGTCGGCCGCCGAACTGGAGGAAATTTACCGCGCCATTGCCGCGCGCCTGCGGAATCTCTACAGCCTGGGCTACTACCCCACCAACCGGGCGGGCGACGGCGCCTACCGGACGATTAGCGTGGAGTTGGTGGACGAAAACGGCGCGCCGCTCGCCGGCCTTGACCCCAAGGGCAACCGGGTCGCCTACCGGGTTTTTGCCCGCCCGGGCTACTTTGCCCCCCGGGATGAGTTGGTTCGTTGACTAATTGATTGCTGGATCCGCTGCCGGCGCCAGGACCCTTCCGTCATTCTGAGCGAAGCGAAGAATCTCCTCCCGGGAATGCTTCACTTCGTTCAGCCAGAGCTGCCCGCGGGTGGAAAACTGCCGCCCCAGGGCACCGGCGGCGAGGAGGCGCCTCCACCGCAGTCTATGGCAGCAGTAATACCTTGCCGATGTTCTTGCGCTCGTGGATGAAGTGGTGGGCCGCGGCGGCATCGGCCAGCGGAAAGGTGGCGCCAATGTGCGGCTTGATTTTTCCCGCCGAGTACAGGCGGAACATCTCCTCCATCCAGGAGCGTACCCGTGCCGGCTGCGAGCGGCCCATCTGGCCCAGATGGACGCCGATGACGGCGCGGTTCTTGCCGACCAGGTCCAGGGCGTTGAAGCTCGGAGTGCTCCACCAAACCGCCAGGGCTTTCGCCGAGCGGCCCTTGCCGGTGACTGCGGCCGACATCCCGTAACAGATGAGCCGCCCACCAGGGCGCAACAGGCGATAGCTCTTTCGATAGGAGGAGCCACCCACGGCGTCGAGAACCACATCGACCCCTTCATTGCCAGTGAGCCGCCGGACTTCGGTTTCGAAGTCGTGGGTGTGATAGTCGATCGGGTGGGCCACGCCGTGCTGGCGCAGGAAGTCATGCTTGGAGGCTGAGGCGGTGCCGAAAATTTCCGCTCCGGCCAGCCGGCTGAGCTGGATGGCCGCCAGGCCGACGCCGCCCGCCGCCGCGTGGATTAGCACCCGCTCCCCCGCCTGCAAATGGGCCATATGGGTCAGCGCCTGGTAGGCGGTCAGATAGTTGACCGGCAGGGCGGCGGCGTCTTCGAGGCTCATCTTCGCCGGCAGGGGCAGGGCGCGTTCCGCCCGCACCACAATCTTTTCCGCGTACCCGCCGGTGAAGGTGAAGGCTACCACCCGCGCGCCCACCCGCGGCCGCTCGACCCCTTCCCCCGCCGCCTCCACCGTGCCGGCGGCCTCGATGCCCGGGGTGAAGGGCGGTTTGGGCACGCCGGGATAAATCCCCAGGCGCATCAAGACGTCGGCGAAATTGAATCCCGCGGCGTGCACGCGCACCACCACCTGGCCCGGCGCCGGCATGGGCTCGGGCAGGTCGCGCATCACGAGCACCTCCGGCTCGCCGTACTTCATCACCTGAACGGCTTTCATCGTCACCTTCTCCTTTCCATCCTTCGAACCGCTGAGGCCCTCAGGGGCTAAAGCCCCGGGTCTAGAGAGTGCTTTTTTCGGCGGGGTTGAAACCCCGCCCGACTAACCTCTAGTATCCTCGGTTCCTGTCCACCAAGTTCAAGAGTTCCCGACCGGCGAAGTAGCGGTCGAGGTTATTGAGCAGCAGGGCGGCGTGGCGGTGCCAGAGCCGCTCGGAAACCCCGGCCAGATGCGGGGTGATGAGCAGATTGGGCGCCGCCCACAGGGGGCTGTCCGGCGCCAGGGGCTCGACTTCGGCCACGTCCATCGCCGCCCCGGCGATGGTCCTCTTGTGCAAGGCCGCCACCAGCGCCTCGGCGTCTACGAGAGCGCCCCGGCTGATGTTGATGAAGTAGGCACTCTTCTTCATAGCGGCGAAGAGTTCCGCCCCAAAAAAATGTCGGGTCTCGGGTGTCTGCGGCGCTGCCAGCACCACGAAGTCCGCGTCGACGAGTGCAGTGTCGAGTTGCTCGGGGCTCTCGAGCCGGTCGGCGTGCTCGCGCGGTAGATCGCCTCGTCGATACCCGACTCGGCCGC
>JBHHYS010000025.1:0-31035 GCA_046757645.1 Terriglobia bacterium
GTGACGTACCAGCCGCTGCCCTTGAACTGGATGGCGGGGGCGGAGAGCAGGCGGCTGGCGGAGGCGCCGCAACTCGGGCAGGGAGCCTGGGGCGGGTCGTCGAACTTCTGAAGCAGCTCAAACCGCTTCCCGCACCCGGCACATTCGTATTCGTAGAGTGGCATCGGATTCGTCCCCCGCCCGCCGTGAACAGCCATTCTAGCACAGCCGACCGGGGGGCTCCCCGGGCACCGGCCCGGAGGGGAAGGGATTCCGGTTTCCTCCCCCCGTGAGAGCGTGGTAGACTCCGGAGCGGGGTGGAGGAGAGGCAGGGTTCAAAGGTTCTGCCGGCTCAACCGCCCGGCCGATTTCCACCTCGCCATCGCTGATGGGCACGCAAACGGCCAGCTATCCCGCACCGCGCCGCAACGCCAACGGCGGCTGCCTCTATCTGGTGTCCACACCCATCGGCAACCTGGAGGACATCACCCTGCGCGCCCTGCGCGTGCTCAAGGAAGTGGACTTCATCGCCTGCGAAGACACCCGGGGAACCGCCAAGCTGTTGCAGCATTACGGCATCCACAAGCGCGCCTTGAGTTACCACGAACACAACGAGGTGGTGCGCGCCGCCGAAATCGTTCTGGAGATGGAAGAGGGGGCGCGGGTGGCACTGGTCTCCGACGCCGGCACCCCCGGCATCTCCGACCCCGGCGACCATCTGATCTCCCTCGCCATCCGCCACGGCATCCCCATCGTCCCCGTCCCGGGCGCCACCGCCTTTGGCGCCGCGTTGATGGCCTCCGGGCTGCCTGCTCACCACTTCCACTTCGTCGGCTTCCTCCCGGCGCGGCGCACCCAGCGACGCAAGGCGTTAAAGCAACTGAAGGACGAGCCGGGCACCCTCATCTTCTACGAGGCCCCGCACCGCCTCGCCGAGTCGCTCGCCGATATGGCGGCGATGCTGGGCGACCGCTACATCGTTCTCGCCCGCGAGGTTACCAAGCTGCATGAAGAATTCCTTCGCGGCCCCCTGCTCCGAATCCTCTCCGAGGTGAAAAAACGCCCGCCCAAAGGGGAGATCACCGTCCTGGTCGCCCCGGCCGACCCCGAAGCCTGGAAGCAGCCGGCGCGCCGCGAACCCTCCGTGCGCGCCCGCGTCCAACGCCTGCAGAAGCAGAAAGGGCTCGACCTCAAAGCCGCCCTCAAACAGGTGGCCCGCCAACTCGGCCTCTCCCGCAGCGAAGCCTACCGCCGCTTGCAAGAAGAAAAAGCCCTGGCAGAAGATTAGCGACCCGCGACTCGGCGTCCTCTGCGCCTCTGCGGTGAGATAGCGCCGGTAGCGCAGGATGGCGGGACAGACAAGAATGTCTGTCCCACCACCTACGTGCAGGCTTAGTACTTCTTTCGGCAGGGCACGGCTTCAGCCGTGCCGAACAGCCCACAATGGAATTTGGGCTTTAGCCCCTGCGCCGGTAGCGCAGGATGGCCGCAGGCCTTCCTGCGGCTTGCGCCCTGCCTGGGGTGGCAGCGCGGCTCAAGCCTTGCCCTGACGATTAGGTGGACTCGGGGATGTAGGTGCGCAATCGGGGGCCGGTGAACTGGATGCCGACCTCCCAGCGCCCTTCCTCTTTGGCCACCACTCGCCGAACCTCACCGGTGGTCTCGAAGTCGCCGCGGAAGCCGCCTTCCCGCCCCAGCGGCCGGTGGGGAATGATTAGCTCCACCTCTTGCCCCACCGCGAGTTCGCGGTAGGTGAGGAAGCTGGCGCCGTCGCGGCTGACGTTGTAGCTAGCGGTGGTGTCCTCGAAGGGGCTGCCGTGGACGTCGTGGCCCCGGACGAGCAGCGGCAGGGAAACGTAGATACGCCGGCTGGAGCGCTGCTCCGACCAACCCGCTTTTTTCCCCTCCATCATTTCCGCGCCTCAATCGTCGGCGGCACAGGCCTCCCGGGGCATTTCCCCCGGCACCCGCCGCGCTGCGGGCCCGCGGGCAATTTGGGAAAAGAACGCCTCCACGCGATCCATCACCTCCGCCGGGGTGCGCGCCGCGTGGATGGCCCGGCGCAGCATTCCCCCGTGACGCAACCCGTGGGTGAAGCGGCTGGCGAACTGCTTCATCCGCCCCAGCGCCTCGGGGTGTTCGCCGGCCTGCCCCGCCGACTTTTTTCCATCGAGAAATGCCGCGGGGGCCAGCAGGCGCCGGTAGAACTCCTGCAGTAGCCGGTAGCGGTCCTCCTCGGTCGGTTCCGAGTAGCGTCCGGTGGAGAAGTAGTCGGCCATCTGCCGGAAGAGCCAAGGGTTGGCGACCGCGGCCCGCCCAATCATCACCGCGTCGCAGCCCGTCTCCCGGAACATCCGCGCCGCGTCTTCGGGCCGATGAACGTCGCCGTTGCCCACCACCGGAATCCGCACCGTCTCTTTCAACTCCGCAATCCGCCCCCAATCGGCCGCGGCTGAGTAGCCCTGCACGCGGGTGCGCGGATGCAGGGCAATGGCTTCGACCCCGCAGTCTTCCGCCAGCCGGCCCACTTCGCGCACCACAATGGAGTTCTCATCCCAGCCGGCGCGAATCTTGATGGTCAGGGGAATCCGCACCGCGGCGCGCACCCGGCGAAGAATTTTCTCAAGCCAGGGCAGGTCGCGCAGCAAGCCCGAGCCGCCGCACTTGACCACCTTCTTCGCCGGACAGCCCAGGTTGATGTCCACGAGGTCGAAGCCCAGCGACTCCACCAAGGCCGCCGCCTCGGCCAAGGTCTCGGGGTTGGCGCCGAAGAGTTGAGCCTCGATCGGATGCTCGTCTTCGGTGAAATAAAGATAGCGGCGGGTGCGGGCGTTGGCCTTCAAGAGCCCGTCGGCGCTGGTGAACTCGGTGATCAGCAGCCCGCAGCCGCTCTGCTCGCGGATCAAGCGACGAAAGACGTTGTCGGTGACGCCCGCCATCGGCGCCAGCACCGTCGCCGGGCGGAGCACCCGGCCGCCCACCTGCCACTGTGCATACCGCTCGATCATCGAAATCCCGTCCCCCGAGAACGGTTGCTATTCTGCCGGAAAGCTAACCGCGGGCGCAAGCCGGCGGCCGCTGGCGCTAGAGCAAGGTGGTGTCGAGGGTCGGTTCGGGCTTGCGGGCAGGCGGAGCCGGGCGGCGAGGACGCCCGACGGCGGCTTCCCGATGAGGCGGCCGCGAAGCGGGCGGGCGTTTCGAAGCCAGCGAGCCCACCGGGCGCGGCTTCTCGCGAAAGGGCGCGCCCTCCAGGTAGGCGCGCAAGGCCTGGCGGGAGCCGTCAAAAAAATGCTCCGCCAGCGCCGCCACCGCCTGCGCTCGCGCTTCGGCTTTCCGATAAACGGGCGTGTAGCGGTGGGCCTTGCCCCGCTTGCGCCGCTCCACCACCCCCTTGCGGGTCAAGCGGTCCATAATCGTCTCCACGGTGGTGTAGGCCAGCGGGCGGGCGTCGGCCGCCAGTTGCTCGCGAATCTCCCGCACGCTGACCTCCTCCCCTTGCCACACCACCTTCATGCACTCGAGCTCCAGCGGCGGCAGCTCGTAGATTGTCTTCCGGGGGACGTAGGCCCGGCGGCCTGCCCGTCCGGCAGGCGAGGGCGAGGCCCGACGAGAACTGCGCGCGGCCCGTTTCATTTCTTCTTGGCCGGTTTGTCGCTAGCGGGGATGGGCTCGGCTGGATTGGAGTCGAATAGAGTGGTGGGCTCCGCCGCCCGGGGGCTCTCGGCGGAGAACTTCTCCCGGCGCAAGAGAAACCGTTCCAGGGAGCGGTTCCACGCCGTCCACTCGCCCTCCCGGTCGGCCGCTTCCGCCCCCTTCAGGCTGGCCCGCATGGCTTCCATCTTGGAGTCAATGTCGTCCAGATAATGGAGCAGCACCGCCTCGGGAAACTTGGGGGTGACCGGGGAGCCGAACTCCAGCCGCCCGTGGTGGCTTAACACCAAGTGTTGCACCAGAACCCGCAGCGGGGCGGGAAAGCCGGGGATGGCGTCCATCTTGCGGTTGAGCAGCTCGAGAGCGATAGCGATGTGGCCGAGCAAGTTGCCCACGCTGGTGTAGTCGAAGGAACGCTCGTAGCTGAGCTCGTAGACCTTCCCGAGGTCGTGCAGCACCGCCCCGGCCAGCAGCAGGTTGAGGTCAATCTCCGGGTAGTTCGGCGCCGCCTGCTGGCACAGACGACACAGCGAGACGATGTGCTCCAGCAACCCGCCCCGGTAGGCGTGGTGCATGATCTTCGCCCCGGGCGCTTGCTTGAGGCGCGCGGCCAACTCCGGCTCTTCGAGCACCGCCAGCAACAATTGCCGCAGGTGGGCATCGCCGACGCCGCGCGCCACCTGGAGCAACTCGGCGTAGAGCCCCTCCACGTCTTTGTCCGTCTGGCGCAGATAGTCCGCCATCTCCACTTCGGCGTCCCGGGCCCGGCGCAGCCGCTTCACCCTCAGTTGGATCTCCCCCCGGTAGGATTCCACCGTGGCTTCCACCTTCACCACGTCATCCCGCTGGAACTCCGGCTCCAGCTGCGCCACCTCGTCCCACACCCGCGCCTCCACCGTCCCGCTGCGGTCGGTGAGCCGCAAGGCGAGGTAGGGCCTGCCCTCCCGTGTCGATCGCAGCTCTTTGGACTCGACCAGAAAGAAGGAGACAATGGGTTGGTTTTCGTGCTGGGCCAGTTCACCAACGTAGATCGGTTTCATCATCCCTCAGTCGCGCCGCCGCCCGTGCCGCCGCCGGCCCCGCCGCCTTGGCTTCGCCGGCGGCTCCACCGCACCGGTGTCCACGTAGCCCGCCCTCACGGAGATGAAGGCTTCCCGGCGCAGCTCGGAAAGGTACTCGCGCAGGGCGGGCTGCACCCGGTCAAAGTAGAGCTTCTGCCTCACGAGCCCTTTGATCTTTTCATAGGGAGGAATCCCCGCAGGGATGTGCTCGACCAGTTGCAAAATCAGGTAGCCCTCCCGGGTGCGCAGCGGATCGCTTACCCCCTCTTCGCGGAGCTTGGTGACCACCTCGCGAATCGCGGGCGCCAGTTTCTCCGGCTCGAAGTAGCCCAGTTCGCCCCCCGGGGCCGCGGTGGGCGCGTCGGAGTACTGCTTGGCCAGCTCGTCGAACTTTTCTCCCTTGCGAATCTTCTCCAGAATCTCCCGGGTGCGCGCGTCCAGTTGCTCCGGCGTACGGTCCTGCGAGGAAACCAAAATCTCCCGCAAGCGGAACTGTTCCGGCTGCGCCATCTCCTCCCGGTGCTTCAAGTAATACTGGCGCATCTCTTCGGTGTCCACCATCACCTTGCCCGCCACCTCCCGCTGGATGACCAGGTCGGTGAGAATCTGTTGGCGCAACTGCTGGCGGAAATCCTCGAAGTCTGACCCGCGGGCGGTCACCGCCTGCTCCAATTCCTCCATGGTCTCCAGCCGCATATTCTGGCGAATGCGGTCCAGGCGCTTGATCACCGCGGCTTCCACGGAGAGGCCCAGGTCGTCGCCGCGTTGCACCAACAGGGCCTGGTCGATCAGGTCGCGCAGCAGGTCGCCGGCCTGCTCCTGAACCTTCGCCTCCAGCTCCGCGCCGCTGTGCTTGGCGCCCAACTCCTCGCGCAGCAACTCCCGGCTGCGCTCCAGGTCGGAGAGGGTGATGATTTCGTTGTTCACCCGCGCCACGATCTCTTCCAGCACCACCCGCTGGACCGATTCCGGCGCCGCCGCCCACACCGGCCCCGCCAGCAGAACGGCCAAAAACAACCGGAAAAGCCAGCTCCTCATCTGTTCCTTGCCTCTCTTGCCCCGAGCAACAGAAGGAAAAATTCTAGCCTAGCCCTCCAGCGCCAGCAATCGCTTTCTGAGTTGCGCCAGCCACTCGCGGGCCGCCACCCGCGCCGCCGGAAGGCGGAGCACGCCGCTCGGCTCCAGACGCGCCCCCGGCGTCTGCCGCACGAACCCCACCAGGCGCTCGGGGCGCACCCGGGTCTCGGGATGGAAGTGCACCTGTATCTCCCCCCGGCGCTGCTCGATGGACTCCAGCAGGAGCCGCTCGCCCAGCGCCTTCAGCGCCGCGTAGCCCAGCAGGTTCTCCACCGAGGCCGGTAAGGGCCCGTAGCGGTCTTCCAGTTCCGTCACCAGCGCCGCCCGCTCGGCCTCGCTCCCACCCAGGGAGGCAATCCGCTTGTACATCCGCAGGCGCTGTCGCTCGTCTTCGATGTAGTCGGGCGGAATGCGGATGTCCACGCCCAGCTTTAGGGTGACGCGGGCCTCCGGCCCCGGCGCTTGGCCGCGCAGCTCGGCCATGGCCCGCTCCAGCATCTGGGTATAGAGGTCGAAGCCGATGGCGTTCACGTGCCCGTGCTGCTCCCGGCCCAGGAGATTGCCGGCGCCGCGCAGCTCCAGGTCGAGCGCGGCGATGCGAAAGCCCGAGCCCAACTGGCTGAATTCTTTCAGCGCCGCCAGCCGCCGCCGCACCGACTCCGAGAGGGACGCCGGGGGCGGCACCAGGAGATAGGCATAGGCGCGGCGGTTCGAGCGCCCCACCCGCCCCCGCAATTGATAGAGTTCCGCCAGGCCGTAGCGGTCGGCCCGGTCCACGACGATGGTGTTGCACAAAGGGATGTCGAGCCCGTTCTCGATAATTTTCGTGGTCACCAGCACGTCGTACTGGTGCTGCATAAAGCCCAGCATGATGCGCTCCAGCTCGCGCTCCTTCATCTGCCCGTGCGCGGTGGCGATGCGCGCTTTCGGCACCAGCCGGTGCAGCTTTTCCGCCACCCCGAAAATGGTCTCCACGCGGCTATGGACAAAGTAGACCTGGCCGTCCCGGGCCAACTCCTGTTCGAGCGCGCTCACTACCAAGTCGTCGCTGGCCGGCGCCACCACCGTCTGGATGGCCAGACGGTCGCGGGGCGGGGTTTCAATCAACGACAGGTCGCGCAGTCCGGTGAGGGCCATGTGCAGGGTGCGGGGGATGGGGGTGGCGGTCAGGGTGAGGACGTCCACGTGCATGCGCAACTGCTTCAGCCGTTCCTTGTGCCGCACCCCGAAGCGCTGCTCTTCGTCCACCACCAACAGGCCCAGGTCGTGGAAGCGCAGGTCGTCGCTCAGCAGCCGGTGCGTGCCCACCACGATATCAATCGTGCCGGCCTCTACGTCGGCCAGAATCGGCTTCTGTTCCCCACGCGTGCGGAAGCGGCTCAGCATCTCCACCCGCACGGGAAAGGGCGCCAAGCGCCGGCGGAAATTCTCATAGTGCTGGAAGGCGAGCACGGTGGTGGGGGCCAGCACCGCCGCTTGCTTGGAATCGCACACCGCCTTGAAGACGGCCCGCAAGGCGACCTCCGTCTTGCCGAACCCCACGTCGCCCACCAGTAAGCGGTCCATGGGGTTCGGCCGTTCCATGTCGCACTTGACCTCCTCGCTGGCGGCGCGCTGGTCGGGGGTCTCCTCCCACTCGAAGGCGTCTTCGAATTCGCGCTGCCAGGGGGTGTCGGCACCGAAGGCGTGCCCGGGCACGGTGGCCCGCGCCGCGTAGAGCTGCAAGAGCTCCCCGGCCATTTCTCGCAGGGCGCGCGCCGCCCGCGCCTTCCGTCGCGCCCAGGCGAGCCCGCCCAGGCGGTCGAGCGTGGGGCGCACTCCTTCCAGGGAGCGGTACTTCTGCACCAGGTCGAGGTGGGGCAGGGGGACGTAGAGGCGGTCGCCCTCCAGGTAGTTGAGCTGCAGAAACTCTTCCGTGACGCCATCGTGGGTGAGTTGCTTCAATCCGGCGAACTGACCGATGCCGTGGTCAACGTGCACCACGTAGTCGCCTTCCTGCAACTCGCTGATGTCCGCGGCAAAGGCGGCTGCCTTCGACTTCACCTTCACCTTGGCGGGCGCCCGGGCCGGGGCCAGGCTCTCGAACAGATCAAAGTTGCCGAACAGGGTCAGCGAGGCCTCCGGGAAGCTGACCCCTTCGGGCACCGTGCCCCGCAGCAAGACCACCGCGTTGGCCTCGCCCGCCTGCCCGGTTAACGGCGGGGCCAGCACGCTCTTTTCCTCCACCAGCCCGGAGCGGCGCCCCTCGGACGTGCCGAACCGGTAGGGAATCTCGTACTCGCTCAAAATCTCCGCCATCCGTTCCATCTCACCGGTGGTGGCGCTGGCCACCAGCAGCGGCCCACCCCTTCGCAGCCGCTGGCGCAGCTCCTCCACAAAAGCCCGCACCACTCCCCGAAAGCGTCGGGTGGGCTGGCTCAGCAGCACATAATGCTCGGCCCCGGTAATCTCCAGCGCCAGTTGCTCCAGGTGCAGGCAGGGCCGCGCGGCGCTGCCGGCGGCGAAGGGCGTCCAGCGCAGGAACAACTCGCCCGGTGCGGCGCACGCCTTCGCCGAGGCCCGCTGGCCCCGACAAAGTCGGGGCGGGGCGGCGTATTCCTCCTCCAACCGCTCCCAGCACTTGTCCGCCTCTTCGCGCAGGCTCTGGGGCTCGTCGAGCAGCACCACCGCCCGGGGCGCCAGGTCAAGCAGTGTGCCGCCCAAGCTTTCCGCCAACGGCAGCAGAAACTCCCAGCCGGGAAAGGGATTGACCTGGCCCTCGGGTTCGCGGCCTTCCCGCAGCGCCCACAGCCGTCCCAGCCGCTCGGGGGTGCGCGGCACCTCCACCAGAGGCAGGAAGGTGGCCGCGGTCAGCGGGGCGGTGGAGCGCTGGGTGGCGGGATCGAACTCGCGCAGCTCCTCCAGCGTGTCGCCGAACAGCTCGAGGCGCACCGGACGGGCTTCCGGAGAAAACACATCCACAATGCCGCCGCGCACCGAATACTCCCCGGCCATCTCCACCGGCTCGTGCCGCTCGTAGCCCACGCTTTCCAGATAGGCGACCAGCTCCTCGAGCTCGAGCCTGTCGCGCGGCCGCACCGTCCGCCCCAGCCCGGCATAGAGCTCGCGCGGCACCAGCCGCCCCAGGGCGGCGCCCACCGGCACCACTGCCAGCTCGGCTTCGCCCGTGGCCAGTTTCCATAGTCCCACCGCTCGCGCGGCGGCAATCTCGGGGTGGGGCGAGAGTCCGCGGTAGGGGGAAACGTCGTGCGCCGGGAGCAGCACCACGGATGACTCCGGGTGGCCGGTGAGCACGCCGTAGAAGAAGCGCAGCGGCTCGACCAGCGCTTCCGCGCGGCGGTTCGTGCTGGTGATCAGCAGCAGCGGGCGGCCCAGGGCGCGCCCCACCAGCGCGGCGACCAGCACCTTGGCCGTGTCGGTCAGCCCGGCCAGGGTCAGCTCGCTCCGGGGCGGCGTGGCCGCGTCCCGAATCCCGAAGTCTCGGGACGGGAGCTGCACCCGCAGCTCCAGCGCGCGCACCACCGCCTGCAGGCGGGGGCCCTCTCCCAGCGGCCGGATGGCCTGTTCGACAAAAGGAATGATCATTGCGTGCTCAGCGTCTGCTGATGTCCTTCTCTAAGGCCCCGAGCAGACACGGATGTCTGCCTCCCCCGGAGCAAGCGGCTTACCGCTGGCCGGCAATTTTTTCAATCAACGCGCTCGTGGCGTAGCCTTCCACATAGGGCAGGGTGACCACCTGGCCGCCGGCAGCTTCCACCTCCGCGCGTCCCACGATCTCCTCCACACCCCAGTCGCCGCCCTTCACCAGCACATCGGGCAGCAAGGCGGCGATGAGCTCTCGCGGGGTGGGTTCGCCGAAAATGGTCACGGCATCCACCGCCGCCAGCGCCGCCAACACCTCCGCCCGCTCGGCCTCGGGCACCAGCGGGCGTCCCGCCCCTTTCAAGGCGCGCAGGCTGGCGTCGCTGTTCAGGCCCACCACCAGCACATCTCCCTGGGCGCGCGCCTGCTCCAACAAGCGGATGTGGCCGGGGTGGAGCAGGTCGAAGCAGCCGTTGGTGAAGACCACCCGGCGGCGGTTGTCTTTCCACTGCCGGCGGCGGATAATCAGTTCCGCGCGGGGAAGAATCTTTTTGACGCTCATACGGCCTCGCTTCTCATCGTGACCGCATCCAGCGATTCTAGCACAGCTGCCGCCTCGCCTTCCCGCCGACGCCCTCTGCTACTCCTGTTGCTCTTCCTGGCAGGCGCCCTCGCCTCGGTCGTGGGCCTGGCGCGGCTGCGCGCCCGCTTTGTGTTCGAGTCGTTTCGCGTGGAGGGGGCTGTGCCCGCGCCGGTCGAGCGGGTACGCCTCAAAGCCCGCGCCGCTTATCCGGCTCGTTTCCTCCTCCTGCACGGCTACGGCGCCAACCGGCGGCACTTACTCCACCTGGCTGAAGTGCTGGCCGCCGCCGGTGCCGACGTCTATGTGCCCGACCTCCCCGGCCGCGGCGACCACCCCGCGGCGCTTTCCCCTTTCCCGCTCGGAGGACCCAGCGCGAACATGCCCACGCCGCGGGAAACGGAGGCGGCGCTGGCCGTGGTTTGCCACCTCGAGCGCCGCTTCGGCGTTCGCCCCGAGCGGCTGGTAGTGGTGGGGCACTCGCTGGGCGGCGGGGTGGCGCTCGACGTCACTCGCCGGGTCACGCCCATCGCTACCGTATCGCTGGCGGGACTCGAGCGCCGGGTCGAACCCGGGCGACCCCCGAACCTGCTGTTCATCACCGCTCGGTTTGAGATTCCTACGTTGCGGCGCGCGGCCGACCGCATGTACGAGCGCGCCCGCCGCGGCCCCGGCGTCACCGGCCGCAAGGAGTTTTTCGCCACGCACGCCAGCCTCCCCTTCCACTCCACCGTCCAGCGAGCCCTGGTGGACTGGGCCAACCGCGCCCTCCCGAAGGTTCGGGACGACGCTGGTCTCGATCTGCCGCCGCTCTTCAACGAGTCGCTGCTGCTTGTGGAACTCTCCGGACTTTTCTTCCTGGCCGCCCTTTTTGTGCCGCTCGCCGGGCTCGCCGGCCACACACTCAAGCACCAGCCCCTCCGCCAAGCGCTGCCGGCCACGCGTTTGACCTTCTGGTCACCGGGGCCCCTGGCCGGCTATGCGTTGTTGGCGGGCGCCGCCGGGGTCTCCGGCATCTATTTGCTGACCTGGCTCGGTGGGCCGCCCCCGCTCAGCTTTTTGCGCTTGGCCGACGGCGATTACCTCGCTGCGGTTCTTCTGCTGGCCACGGTTTGGCTTGTGCCGCTGCTCAAGCAGCGGCCCGCGCCCGGCTCGGGGGGCGAAACCGCAGCCCGCGTGGGTCTCGCCCTCGGGCTGGCCGTCTACCTCATCGCGGTGGGCGGGGGATTTATTAGCTGGCAGCTCTTTGATCTCTGGCCCACCCCGGCGCGCTTTGTGAAGATGCTCCTCCTGGCCTTCCTGCTGTATCCCTACGCGCTCGGGGAAGAGCTTCTGGTCCGCAGCGTCTCCCGGCAAAAGGGCGGGGGACGCGCCCTGGTGACTTTTCTGCTCTGGCGCCTGGGCGTGCTCACCGGCATCCTCTACGGGGTATGGGCACTGGGGAGCGGCGAGAGTCTGCTCGTGGTTATAACGGTATCGCTGCTGCTGCTCTCACTGCTGGAGTATTTCTTCTCAACCGTGCTCTATCGCACCCTGGCCAACGTCTACGCCGACGCGCTCCTCAAGACGCTCCTCCTGGGGTGGATCATCGCCACCATCTTCCCGCTGCGCTAAGCCTCGAAGAAACTTGAGCAGACAAGAATGCCCGCTCCACCTGCGTCCGTCTTTCTCCTCCGCCTTTCGATGGGTGGCGCCGGTGAGTGCTATACTGGATGGCTTCGACCCAAATCATGCCTGCGCCCAGAAAAATCCTGATTGCCGGCGGGGGCCCCGCGGGCGCCACCTGCGGTGAGCGGCTGGCGCGCGCCGGCTGCGCGGTAACTATTTTCGAGGAGCGTCGCGGCTGGGAAAAGCCCTGCGGGGGCGGCGTCACCTGGAAGACACTCGAGCGCTACCCCTACCTGCTTGACGGTGGGGTGGAGAAAAAACTCATCCGCAGCGTGGAACTCATCGCCGGCAACGGCGCGCGCGTGCGCCTCGCCCTCTCCCGCCCCTTGGCGATCTACTCCCGCGCTGCACTGAACTCTTTTCTGCTGCGGCGGGCCGAAGCCGCCGGCTGCACCGTCGTACCGGCGCGCGCACTCTCGGCCCGCACCGATGTCACAGGGGCGCGCCTGCGCACCGCGGGGGGCGAATTCGCCGGCGACTTTCTGGTCATCGCCACCGGCGCTCGCACCACGCTCAGCTTCGAGCACCGAGCTGGCGGCAATGGCGGCGAGCAGGCTTGGCCGCCCGGCCCGGGCGACCTCGAGCTGACCCTCGGCTACTACTTGCCCATCCAGGACGACCTGCTGCGGGTGCAGTTCCTGGAAAACTTCGAAGGCTATCTGTGGTCCTTCCCCCGCGCCGATCACCTCGCCGTGGGCATCTGCGGCAAGCTGGCGCAGAACTCAAGCGCCGGCCTGAAAGAAAAACTGCATCGGTTTCTGGCTGCCGAAAGCATTCCCCTGAGGGGCGGCGCCTTTTACAGTCACCTGCTGCCCTCGCTCGAGCGGCCCACCTGGAAGCGCCTGCCGCTCGGGGGCCCGGCCGAGGCGCGCATCGGCGACGCCGCCGGCCTGGTCGATCCCATCACCGGCGAAGGCATCTACTACGCGCTGCGCTCGGGTGAACTGCTGGCTGAGGCGCTCATCCACGCCGACGCGAGAAGCTACGCGGCGCGAGTGGAAGAAGATTTCGCTCGGGAGCTGCGCTGCGCGGCTGCCTGGCAGCCTGCCTTCTACCGCGGCCGCTGGCTGGGCGTGAACACCACCGGGCGAATGATTCAGCTGGGGCGGCGCTCGGCGCGCTTCCGAGAGTTGCTCGACGACCTCTTTGCCGGCGCGCAAAGCTATCGCGGCGTGAAGTGGCGCCTGGCTCGCCTGGCGCTGCCGGGTGCATTCGACCGGGTGACGAGTCGTCGAAATCGCAAAGCTCTCTTCCGTCCCAGCGGCGCTGCTCGACTTGGCCCTTCGACCTCGCCCCTCGACGGCGCTCGGGACAGGCTCCGGGCAAGCTCGGGACAGGGAAGCCGCTGGACTGACCAGTGAGCAGAGAGCGTTTTGTTCAGGCCCCTGGCTTCTGCCAGGGGTACAGCTAAGCAAACCGATGGGCGGAAAATCGAAAGAGTGGCTGGAGCGGGCTGAGCGACGCATCCCCGGCGGGGTGAACTCGCCGGTGCGCGCCTTTGGCGCCGTGGGCGGCAAGCCCCCCTTCATCAGCCACGCCAGCGGGGTGGCTCTCTGCGACGTGGACGGCAACGCCTACATTGATTACGTGGGCTCCTGGGGCCCGCTCATCCTCGGCCACGCCCACCCGGAAATCGTTGCGGCGCTGGCGGAAGCCGCGCGGCGCGGCACCAGCTTCGGCGCGCCCACGCCGCTGGAAGTGGAGCTGGCGGAAGAAATCTCCGCCGCCTTTCCCTCGATCGAAAAAGTGCGTCTGGTGAACTCCGGCACCGAGGCGACCATGTCGGCGCTGCGCCTGGCGCGGGCGGCTACGGGCCGAAAAACCATCGTCAAGTTTGAAGGGGGCTACCACGGCCACGCCGACAGTTTACTGGCGAAAGCCGGCTCGGGCGTGGCCACCTTCAACCTGCCCGATTCCGCCGGCGTGCCGGAAGAGTTCGTGCGCTTCACGCTCACCCTGCCCTACAACGACCTGCGGGCGGTGGAAGGCATTTTTGCCGCCCGGGGCAAAGAAATTGCCGCGGTCATCGTCGAGCCGGTGGCGGGGAACATGGGTTGCGTCCCCCCGCAGCCGGGCTTCCTTGAAGGCCTGCGCCGGCTGACGAAAAAGACTGGCGCCCGGCTGATTTTCGACGAGGTCATCACCGGCTTTCGCATCGCCTACGGGGGCGCCCAGGAGCACTTCGGGGTGCGCGCCGACCTGACCACGCTGGGCAAAATCATGGGCGGGGGGCTGCCGGTGGGCGCTTACGGCGGCCGGGGCGAGCTGATGGATCAAGTGGCCCCGCGCGGGCCGGTCTATCAAGCGGGCACGCTCTCGGGGAATCCGCTGGCAGTGACCGCGGGGTTGACCGCGCTCCGCCTGCTCTCGAAACCGGACACCTACCCGCAGCTCGAAGCCCGCGGGGCGCAACTCGGCAACGGGTTGGGCGAGGCGGCCGCCGAAGCGGGTGTGCCCGTGCAGGTGAACCGTTGCGGCTCAATGCTGACCGTGTTCTTTAGCGACGAACCGGTAACCGACTACGCCTCGGCCAAGCGCAGCCACACCGAACGCTTTGCGCGGTTCCACCGGGCGTTGTTGGGGCGCGGCGTCTACTGGCCGCCGTCACAGTTTGAGACGGCGTTCGTGTCGCTGGCCCACGCGGAAGCCGACATCGAAGAGACGCTGGCCCCGCCCGGGAGGCGTTTGCGGAACTGAAATAGGCTGCCCAGCGGCCGGGGCCGCGGGGTTGGACAATAGGAGGAAGCGAAATGGCGAGTGGGTTGGAGCGGTTGCGGCGGGGGGTGAAGAAGACGCTGGTGCGCCCGGTGGAGTTTCGCCGCACGATTGCTTACTACGACCGGCGGCTGCCGCCGGTGCTGTCCACGCCGTCAATGATCGGGCAGATGGAGGTGGCCGCCGCCCAGCTCCTACAACCCTATCTGCCCAAGGGGGCGATTTCCGTGGGCACGCATATCAACGTCAGCCACCTGACGCCGGCTACGGTGGGCGAGCGGCTGCGGGTGACCGCAGCCTTCGAGCGCATTTATCGCCCGAGGAACGCCAACCGGCTGCGGTTCATCTTTGCGGTGGAAGCCCGAGTGGGCCGGCGGCTGGTGGGTAGCGGGACGGTGGAGCGCGCCGCGGTGGGGCACAGCGGTTTCTCCGCCCACTTCGAGCGCCGCCGCCGGAAAAAAGCCCGGCGGTAGAGAAAAGCCGGCGACCAAGCGGCCGGCTTCGTCGCCGCTACCGGCTTCGCCGCGTTATAAGATGGGCCGCGTTCACGTATAAGTTCTCTCTTAATCCAAGCGCATACTTTAGGGAGGGCACGCCGATGCGGACTCGGTTGGCACTTGGCAGCGTGGCAGCGATTCTGTGTCTGAGCCTGGTGGCGGCGGCCGGAGAGGTCCCTTCTCCGGAAAAGTTTTTCGGCCGGCCGCTGGGCACGGACCGCTGCTTGGCCCCCTACCCCACGATTGTCGAGTACTTCGACGCGCTGGCCGCGGCCTCGGAGCGGGTGCGCGTGGAACGGGCAGGCACCTCCACGCGGGGCAACGAGATGCTGGTGGTGGTTCTCACCTCCGAGGCCAACCAGCAACGCCTGGCGCGCTACCGGGCCATCGCCCGGCAACTGGCGAACCCCGACAGCCTGAGCCCGGAGGAGGCGCGGGCGCTGATCGCCGAAGGAAAAACCATCGTGCTGGTCACCGGCACCATCCACTCCACCGAGGTGGGCTCGACCCAGATGGCCCCTGAGTTCGCCTACGAGGTGGCCACCAGCACCGACCCGGCGATGCTCGCCTGGCTCGACGACGTCATCCTGCTGCTCATGCCCTCGATCAACCCCGACGGCCAGGTGCGGGTGATCGACTGGTACAACCGCTACCTGGGCACCGAGTACGAAGGCGGCTCCATGCCCTGGCTCTACCACCACTACGTCGGGCACGACAACAACCGCGACTTCTACATGCTCACCCAGAAGGAAACTCGGGTGGTCAACGACGTCCTCTACCACCGCTGGTTCCCGCAAATCTTCCTCGACATGCACCAGATGGGAAGCACCGGCCCGCGTATGTTCGTGCCGCCGCAGACGGATCCGCTGGCGCCGGAGGTGCACTCAATGATCTTCCGTCTGGCCGACCTGCTGGGCACCGCCATGGGGATGCGCCTGGAAGAAGCCGGCAAGCGCGGCGTCGGCCACAGTATGATCTACGACAGCTACTGGCCCGGGGGGACGCGGAACACCGCCTGGTGGAAGAATGTGGTCGGCCTGCTGACCGAGGTGGCCAGCGCCCGCATCGCGACTCCGGTTTACATCGAACCGGGGGAGTTACGCGGGGGCCGCAAAGGCTTCCCCGAATACGGGCGGCGGGCCAATTTCCCCTCGCCCTGGGGCGGGGGCTGGTGGCGGCTGCGAGACATCATGGACTACGAGCGCATCGCCCTGCGCAGCTTGCTCGAGTCCTGCTCGCGCTATCGCCAGGACCTGCTGGCTGCGTTCTACCGGCTCAACCAGGAGGGAATCGAGCGGGGTGCCTCCGAGCCGCCCTACGGCTTCATCGTGCCACCCGAGCAGCACGACCCGGTGGCCGCAGCCCGGCTGATCGCTCTGCTGCTCCGCCACGGCATCCGCGTCCACCAAGCCGACGCGGCCCTCTCGGTGGGCAACACCCGCTATCCCGCCGGCTCCTACGTCATCCTGGCCTCGCAGCCCTATCGGGCGTTTATTCTCACCATGCTGCGGCGGCAGCGCTACCCGGAGGTGCTTCCCTACATGGGCGGGCCCGTCATCCCGCCCTACGATGTCACTTCATGGTCGCTGCCCCTCTCGATGGGGGTGGAGGCGGTGGCAGTGGATGTTCCCATTGATGACGCGCGGCTGAGTCGCATCGAGGCACCCGCCTGGCCGGGGGGTGGGGTGGCGCGCAGCGCGGGCGGCTACCTGATTCCCCACAGCGCCGACTCCGCCTTCACCGCCATCAACCGGCTGCTGAAGCAGAACAAGAGGCTCTACTGGCTCCAGCAGGCGTCCCCCGGCGGCCGGGTAGGCGACATCTATCTGCCCGCGGATCAGCTTTCGCCCCAGGCGCTCACTCGGCTTTCCTCGGAGTTGCACGTCCCCATCCGCCCGCTCGCGAAGCCGCCCACCGGGAAGGCCTACCGTGTCCGGGCCACTCGCGTCGGCCTCTTCAAGCCCTGGATTGCCAGCATCGACGAGGGCTGGACGCGCTGGCTGCTGGAGCAGTACGAGTTCCCTTACATCAACCTCAGCAACCAGCAGATCAAAGACGGCAGCTTCAAAGAACAGATCGATGTGCTGCTGTTGCCCGACCTCGAGAAGTCCATCATCCAGGCGGGCAAGCCGCCCGCGCGCTGGCGCCGCTTCTTCACTCCCTTGCCCCCGGAGTACGCCGGCGGCATCGGCAAGCAGGGCGGCGAGCACCTCAAGCAATGGATCGAGCAGGGCGGCACGGTGGTGGCTCTCAACTCCTCCGCCGGCTACTTGATCGAGCTGCTCGAGCTTCCCGTCACCAACGTGCTCGAAAAAGTGAAGCGGGAGCGGTTCGACTCCCCCGGCTCCATGCTCCGCCTCCGGGTGGACAACAGCCATCCGCTCGCTTACGGCATGCGGCGGGAGGAGGCCGGCTACTTCGCCCGCTCCCCGGCCTTCCGCACCCGTCCCCCCGACGCTCGCTTTGACCGCCGGGTGGTGGCCTCCTATCCGGAGCACGACGACGAGATTTTGCTCAGCGGCTACCTCAAGGGCGGCGGGCTGCTGGAAAAACGCGCTGCGGTAGTTGACTTCAAAGTCGGGAAAGGCCGCGTCGTTCTCCTCGGGCTGCGCGCCCAATACCGCGCCCAGCCCCTCCGCACCTTCAAGCTGCTGTTCAACTCCCTCTACCTGCCCGGCCTGGAGGCGACGCCCCTGAAGCCGAAATAGCCACGATGGGCGCCGCCCGGGGCCCGTGGGGCCACGCGGAAGAAAACTGAAAGTCCTGTGCGCTCAAACCTTCATAGGCCAACTTTCTGCTTCGACACCATAGGTAAGAAGGGTCCCCCCCCAGCCGGCGGCAGATTTTCACGGGGCAACGTTAATTGTTTGCTATTGTGCGGCTCCAGGAGGAGATGTGCTGCCGGGGCGCTTTAGCTAGCTCCCCTGGGTGGCAAGGACGGGATTATGCCTGATATCAAGGTCACCACATGGAACATCGAGCATATGAACAATTGGTTTCAGGACACCCAATCGCAAGTGGCGCCCGCCTTTGATGGAGTGGCCAAAAAGGTCGCCCGGGTCATCGAGGAGGTCAAGCTGGACATCCTCTGCATCCAAGAGGGCCCCACCCGCAAGGCGCAAATGGAGAACTTCACCAAGAAGTACCTGAGCGGGTCGTGGACAGTGGTTCGCGGAGAAACGGGGGGCTCCCAAAAGCCCTACATCTTGTTCCGCAACTTCCCCCCACTGACCGACTTTGAGGTCATCGATTTCAACGCAGACGAGTGGAGGTATTCCTTCCTCGAATTTGATGAGAAAAAAAATAGCTTCTTTCACCGAACTCGGCCCTTCACCCGCCTGCCGGTTGAGGTGATCTTTCACACCTCGCGCGGCGCCTTTTCCGTCATCTGCCTCCACTTGAAGTCGAAGTTTGCCATCCTGGCGTCGGGGGTCAAATCCACCGACCGCCAAAAGCGCACCCGGGCGATCGGCACCGCCCTGGAACAACGGGCGCGAATCCTCCAAGAGGGGAAACTGCTCCGCGGTTACCTACAGAACCATCCGTTCGCCAGCGACGTCCACGGACGGATTCTGCTTGCCGGTGACCTGAACGACGGGCCGGGGCGAGACTTCTTCGAGGAGAGATACTTCGGGACCGACATTCTGAGACAGGTAAGAGGAGACATCGACCACCCGGAGCAAATCCTCACCGAGGTGCTGAATCGAGTTCCACCCGCCGACCGCTTCACCGCCATCTTTTTCGACCGGATCGACAATACCCTTCGCCCTCTCCTGCTTGACCACCTGCTCGTCCCTCCCGGCTTCTTCACAGGCACTCCCCGGGTAGTGAAGCCGTCGGCGCGCATCGAGCACGTGGCCTACAAGAAGGAGAACGAGGGGGAGTGGTCGAAGAAGAGGAAGCCGGCGCGGAAAAAGTATCCCAGCGACCATCGGCCCGCCTCGGTCAAGATCCGCGTCTAGCCCGAAAGGGACTGCCCCCGAGCGAGTCAATTCTGTCGCTGGCAGGAACGCGAGCGGCTACCTGAAGTGAAAGCAGCGAAGCTAGCGGTAGCTGACCGTGCGGCGCCATTCCCGGGCTACCGCTTCCAGCAAGGCCTCTGCGCGGGGCCGATCCGCGGGGGCGATTCCTAACTTGTCGGCTACCCGCTCGGCAATTTGCCGCGCCGTCTGCTGCCGCACGGCGTCACTGAGATGGGAGCGGCGCTGCAAGAAGGCCTCGATCAACTGGAATTCGTCCAGGGAAAGTCGGCCGGTGTTGTAGACCACGCTGCCGGGCCGTTCCACCACCTCCCAGCTTGGCTGCACCTCTTCGAAGGGCTTTTCGTGCACCACCACCGTGCCCGCCACATAGTCGCCCAGGCGCTTGTTCTGCGGGCTGATCAATGCGGTGGCAATGCCCACCGCGTACACACCGGGAATCTGGTCGATGATGCGCAACAAGTTCCGGGCGATGGCGTCGTAAACGGTGATGGGATGGCCTGAATCTCGGATCACCCGCAGGCGGGTGTAGCGCTTTCCCGGCGTCTGCCCGTTCCAAATCGACTCGAAGAAGGCGAAATAGCCGTAGTACAAGCCAAAGACCAGAATCACCAGCACGGCCGTCGCCCAGGTCCACCCGCCTGGCCAGAAAGGCAGATTGCCGGCCGCCAGAATCATCCCCATAATCAGCAGGAGCAGGAACCCGATGAGCTGGATCAGGGTGTCGAGGGCCAGGGCCAGAAAGCGGCTGCCGACCCCCGCCAGTGAAAACTCCAGGGAGGTCTGTTCGGGAGTTTCAATGGTAAGCTTGTCGGCGGAGGCCACCGGTGATCTCCCCGCGCTGGCTAAACAAGCGCAAACCCCATTGGAGCCGCCTGGAGAGACTGGTTGAGCGCTCGGGCCGCCGGGGCGTCTCTGCGCTGAGCCATCGGGAACTCCAGGAACTGGGGCTATTGTACCGCCAAGCCGCCTCTGACCTCGCCACCATCCGCGAAGACCCCACCCATCCGCAACTGGCCGCCTACCTGAATCAATTGCTGGGGCGAGCCCACAACCTCATCTACATGGGGCGCCGCGCGGACCCCACGCGCATCTTTCGCTTCTACCGGGAAACATTTCCGCAGGTCTTCCGCGCTACGTTCGCCTATACCCTGGCGGCCTTCGCCCTGTTTCTTGCCGGGGCGGTGACGGGCTTCCTCCTCTCGCTGCTCGATCCCAGCTTCCAGCGTTTCTGGCTCGGCGGGCCGATGAGCGACACCATTGAGCGCCGCGAGATGTGGACCCACTCCATTCTGACCATCAAGCCGCTGGCCTCGAGCCTGATTCTCACCAATAACCTGGCGGTGGCCTTTACCGTGTTTGCCGCGGGCATCACCGCCGGCCTGGGGACAATTTACCTGCTGGTCGTCAATGGCCTGCTCTTGGGGGTGATCACCACGGCCTGCTGGCAGGCGGGAATAAGCCTGTCGCTGTGGCGTTTCGTAGCCCCCCACGGGGTGCTGGAGCTCCCGGCCATCTTCATCGCCGGCGGCGCCGGGCTCTTGCTCGCACGCAGCCTGCTGTTCCCCGGCCTGCTTCCCCGGCGTGATTCGCTGGCCCGTGCCGGGGGAGAGGCGGTGCGGCTGGTGTTGGGAACCATCCCCTTGCTGGTCCTGGCCGGCTTCATCGAAGGTTTTCTCTCCCCTTTGGACTTGCCCGTGAGCGCCAAATTTGTCTTTGCCGGCGCCCTGGGCAGTTTGCTGGTCCTCTACTTGGCGCGCGCCGGACGCCCCGCGGGAAGCGCGGGCTAGAGCAGGCTGCGTTCCTTGATTTCGAGGTAGTGGTTCACCAGCGCCGTGGAGAGACGCCCGGGCTCGAGCTCCACCGCCATCGCTCCCTGCTGCCGCAATCGCCGCAAGAGCAACTCCCGCCGGTGCAAAATTTCCTGCACCGCCACATAGCGATACATTTCGCTCGCGCGGGCCGGGCGCCGGGCCGCCAGTTGGCGGAGCTCCGGATGCCCAATCACTGCGAAGAGAACCAAGTGGCGGGGCATCATTCGAGAGGCGCTTTCGATGACTTCCGGAGTCGTGGGGGTTTCGGCCAGGTCGGTCAACCACACCACCAAGCTGCGCCGCTTCTGCGCCGCCATCAGCATTTCGGCGGCCGCGGCGTGATCGGCTTCGGAGGCCTCGCCGCGCACCAGCGCCAACCGCTCCACCAGCATCCGCAACTGGGCTGTGCCCCGCGCCGTCCCCACGCGCTGCTGGGGCTTGCGGCCGTAGGCGAGCAGGCCGACCTGGTCGCCGGAATAGAGGGCTACCTGCGCCAGGCTGAGGGCAGCGTTCACGGCGTAGTCGAGCTTGGTGAGTCGTGCCACCCGGGCGCGCAGCAGGCGCCCGGCATCGAGGACAATCCACACCGCCTGGCTGCGTTCCACCTGGTACACCTTGGCAATCAGCTTGGCGCGGCGGGCGCTGGCGGTCCAGCAGATGTCGCGCCCCTCGTCCCCCTGGCGGTATTCGCGCAAGCTTTCAAATTCCCGTCCCAGGCCGCGGCGGCGCTTCAAGCGCTTCTCCAGCTCGATCTGGCGGCTGCGAATCAGGTAGATGGTGTGCCGCTTGGCTTCTTCGAGGTTGGGAAGCACTCGCACCGTCTGAGTGAGCTCGGCGCGCGCCCAGCGTTCCGCCAGCGCCAACCCGCTCCGGTAGCGCAGAAAAACCTGGCCGAGGCGAGTATCGCCGCGCGCGACCGGCTCGATCGCGTAGGACGCTTCTGCGGTGCGCCCCGCCGCTGCCCGGAGCTCGACGCTCGGCGGCTCCCGCCGCAGGGCGACCGGGACGTCATCCACTACCGCGACACAGACAAGGCTAGGGCCACGATTGTGCAACTCGAGCTCAACTTGGCTGCGGGTGGCCAAGGCCACAGAGGACGCCCAGATGCGGCGGAGCTCGAGCTGCTCGGGCCGCGGCAGTTGTTGGAGGTCCCACAGCCAAGCGCCCAGCACCAGCAGGTCCCAGATGACCATCGCGTAGAGAAACCGCGCGTCCCACCATCCCGGGCCCAGCCAAACCAGCCCCAGCAGCAGACCGACAAAGAAACGCGGCCCGAACCCAATCGGCCAGCGCGTTGCCGCCCGCGCCCGCGCCCGCACGGTCGGAGGAACGAGCTGGGGGGAGTCCTTCACTTGGGAACTTCCACCGCGGCCAGGACGTCCGCGATTACCTGGTCGGGGGTCAAGCCTTCGAGGTCCGCCTCGGGCTTCAGCAGCACCCGATGGCGCAAGACAGGCAGGGCGGCGGTCTTCACGTCATCAGGAATCAGGTAATCCCGTCCCTCCATCGCCGCCATCGCCTTGGCCACGAACATCAAGTTGACCCCGGCACGGGGGCTGGCGCCCAGGGTCAAGGCTGGCCACTCGCGGGTGCGGCGCACCAGCTCGGTGATGTATCGGAAGAGGGAGGGCTCGACGCGCACCTGGGCCACTTCCCGGCGGGCCGCGGCCAGCAAGGGCGTCTCCATCGGTACCAGTCCCAGGCGGTCCAGCGCCCGCGCATCGAAGCCTTCCTGGTAGGCCTGGAGGATTTCGGCTTCCTGGTCGGCTTCGGGGTAGCGGATGCGGATCTTCATCAGAAACCGATCGAGCTGTGCTTCGGGGAGCGGGTAGGTGCCTTCGAATTCAATCGGGTTTTGGGTGGCAAAGACGGCGAAGAATCGGGGGAGCGGGTATCGGGTTCCATCAATGGTCACCTGCCGTTCCTCCATCGCTTCCAACAAGGCGGCCTGCGTTCGTGGGGGGGTGCGGTTGACCTCATCCACCAAGAGCAGATCGGTGAAGATCGGCCCCCGGTGAAGGGTGAAAGCGCTGGTGGCCATGTTGAAGACGTTGGTCCCAATGATATCGGCGGGCATCAGGTCCGCCGTACACTGCACGCGCTGGAAACCGAGCTGGCAAATGCGCGCCAGGGTTTTCACCGCCAGGGTTTTGGCCAGGCCCGGAACCCCTTCCACCAGCGCATGGCCGCCGCAGAGGATTACCAAGAGCAATTGGTCGAGGACTTCGTGCTGGCCCACGATGCTTTTGGCCAATTCGGTGCGGGCCTGGGCTGTCAGCCGCGTGACCTTGTCTACGCTCACAAACCCTCCTCTCGCTTCTGCGGGGTCAACTGCAGCGCGCGGGCGTAGTCGTGCAAGGCCTGAACCAAGTGGGTGGCGTCGGCGTCAGTCAAGTCGGGATGGAGTCGGGCGCTCTCGCACCGCTGTAGGGTCTTCAACAATCCCGGGTCGTTCCACCCCAGGCGCTGCTGCAGGCTTTCGGCAATCTGCCCGGTGGACGCCGCCACCGGTAGGCCCATGCCCTTGGTGGCCAGAAACCGGAAGCGATGGTATCCGATTTCAACCGCGGCGGAGCTGGCATGGCCGCGCCGGTAGAGGTCCCCTAAGGTCTCAACGAATTCCAGCGGCGAAAGCCGCGACTCCGGGAGCGGACGACGCACCGGGCCGCTCCGCCGCGCAAAGGTCAGGCATACGGCCAGAAAAACCAAGGCGATCTGAGTGAGCGCCCAGGTCACCGGGGTGCCGGAGAAATAGGACCACAAGGAACCCCGCTGGCCGTGGTAGTACTCGTCCCAGAGTATCCGGGTCTCGGCCGGTGGGCCCAGCGAATTCAGCAGCAACGCCAGATTGCCCGGCTTGGTGAGGCCGGCGTTCGTCAACGGGCTGGAAGCGCCCCACCAAATTACCCGGCCCTGTCCGACGCGGTAGGTGACCACCACCGTGTGCTCACCGCTTCCGTAAACACCCAGGTGGGAGGAGTCCTTCGTCTTCCAGCGGGCGGGCCAGGCCAGGGTAATTTCCGGCGCCCCGCGGGTGAGTGGGCTGGGGAGAGCGGCGCGGTACCGCTTCCACTTGAATCCGGGCTCGGGCGGCGTTGGCCTCCGGGCATTCCCTTGAGGAAGAAAGATGGCTCCCGTACCGGCGGTCGCCAGCACCCGTCCTCCCCGGCGGAGAAAGGCACGCACAGCGTGGCGTTCGGTGCGCGCCGGAGGCAGGAACGGTTCGGCCAGAACCAGAACCGTGCCTGCCGACTCGGACGGCAGGTCCGGGGCTGGGCTTTCCCAGCGCTCCACCCGGTAGCCCAATTCCTTCAGCACCAGGAAGGCCGCTTTGGCCCCGTCGGAGGCGGCCGAATAACTCGAAGGAAAGCCGCGGGCTTTCTGGCCGGGCGGGGACAGCAGGAGCGCTCCGATTAACAGAATCAACAGCAGGGCGCCGGCAACGATCAGGATTCTTCGATCGCCGGCCTCGAGGGGAACAGGCATCCCAGCTTCTCCAATTGCGCCGTGGCCGCCCGGAAGTCTCCCGCGGTGGCCGGCTGGCGCCCGTACCAGATGATCTCAAAGCATTGCGTCAAGACGGTCAGCGGCGGGCGATGGGCGTGGTCGGCGGGCAGCAAACGCAAGTACTCCCGGGGAGTGCGCGAGCGCTCCAGCCGCCACACTTCCTGCTCGTCCAGCCGGTAGACCCCCGCCCAGTAGGCGCAGCGCACCGCGTCGCGGTAGTCACCCCGGCCCGCGGCGGCGAGCGCCTGCTTGATCCAGTCGCGCCAATTCCGGCCCCTCGAAACCGGGACTTTGAGGTCCAGCCCCAGCGCTCGGGAGGCGCGCACCACGCTGCTCCACAACCACAGAGCCAGCAGGATCAAAGTGAGAGCTATACCGGCCCAGACCAAAATCTCACCCACCTGGCGATACTTGCGGAAGCCGCCGAAGAGTTTACTCAGCAAATCGGAAAGCAGGCGCGAGAGCCACGCACGCACTTGGGCAAGCCGGTTGGTTTGCCCCACGGCTGCGAATTCGCGCCGGTGGAGGATGTCATCGAGGCTGGCGCGCGCTTTGGGCAAAGGCGGCGGGGGAACTCCTGCTTCCAGAGCCCGGGCCTCCTCCTGGAGGGCCCGGAGTCGCCTGTGAATATCACTGCGGACCGACTCTCTCTGGGCGGGATAGTTCTGCAAGGTGGTGAGCGCCGTGTTCAGCCAACTCGTGGTCACCTCAAACCGCTGCCCCCCCGCGGTCACTGACCACGCTTCGGGAAGTGACTGCCGGAGGGCGGGGATCGTCTCTGGCTGTTTGCCGGTCTCAGCCACGGCAACGGACCAGTGTTCGAGTTCGGCCAGGTAATCACCTAGGTTCAGTGTGGTTCGGGGCGCCGCCGGCCGGCCGCCCGCCGCCTCCGGTGGCTGGGGGTGAGCCGCACAGGCGGCAGCCGCACCGAGCAGAAGCAGAAGGCCGAGGCCGGGAGCGCGGCGCCGGGGCATGGTTACCTGAACCGCTCGGGTGGAGTCGCCGGCGGGCCACCGAAGGGCTTGTGGTCGAGAGTGGCCATCATCAACTGGAGGTCGAATGCTTCTTTGCGCATTCGGAGGTCGAAGTAGAGGAGGGCCAAGGCAATCATCATCAGGGGGCCGCTGAAGGCGCCGCCCAAACCCCCGGCAATCGCGGAAAGCGAAGTGAGCCAGGAAGGAACCTGGCCTTTGTCAGCCAGCAGCGTGCCGGCCACCCAGAAAGGCCCCTGAAAAAGGAACATAGCCGCGTAGTTGATCACCACTGTCAGAAGCAGGATCAAGAAAACCCGATGCCGATATCCCTTTGTGAGTCGCACGCTTCGTTTCATCGCCTCCCGGGCGCGGGCGCCTTCCACCACCAGAACCGGAACGGCTACACCATACCGGACCACGATCAGAACGCTCAGCGCGATGCCCAGCCCAAAGCCAAGCAGCACGGCGAGAATGGTCAGGCCGCCTCCCAGAGGTGGAAACAAGCGCATCGCAGCCGCACTCAGCAGTCCCGCCAGTAAAAGCGAAACGAATACACAACCAATAATCCGCAGCAGGACCGAGAATACCACGTCCATCAGTCGCCAGAATTGTCCCCGCATTTTCTGGTAGGCCCCGCGGACGGTGGCGGCGTGCCCCAGATGCACCTCTGAGAGGGCAAAGGTGGTGGCCCCCAGGGCGATGGCGTACACCACCCAATAGACCACAAACATACCCACGAGGCCGATGATCACGCTCAGCATGAAAGCAGTGAGCTCTTCTGCCACCACCGCCGGCGGGGCGCCGGGTTGAACGGCACGCGGCTGCCCTTGCAGCCCAACCACAAACAAGCTCATGGCGATGGCGAAAAGCGCGGGCAGCAGCATAATGCCGACGAAGAGCCAGAGGTGATGGCGGTAGAGACTGAACACCCGGTCGAGGAGTTCCCCCAGGCTCATGGGCCGCAGGTCAGCGCCCACCCTAGCCACCTCCACTCACAACGGGGCGGGGGGACGAACTCGGCGCTCGCCCCGCCGGGTTCGAAGCGCGGTTCTTAGGCCGCGTTGCCGTGGAACGAAATCGCCTTTGTGCGCCACGTGCATCCACTCAGGGATTCCCGCCCCGCCCCCTTCTGGATCGATCCGTGTGAGTCGCCCTAGGCCGCCACTTTGGGAGTAGTCTGCGAAGGGTACTCCTGTGAGTCTGCGCAGGTCAATCGGGATCACTGGTGGCGTTGAGGGAACGCACGCGGTCGGGGGCGTTTTTGGGCTGAGTCCTCCGCATCGCGGTGGTCGCTCCCCGTGACCCTGCTCGGGGACTCCGCGCCGCTTCGATGGCGCAAGTTTCCGGCGGAAGTCTTGGCGTTGGTGCTGGAGGGGGGAGTCGAACCCCCACGGGGTTTGAGGCCCCACCGGATTTTGAGTCCGGCGCGTCTGCCAGTTCCGCCACTCCAGCCTGGGGTCGATTATACAGTTACTCGCGTGGTTCCTTGTAGTCTCTGTCTTAACCTGGCCCGAATCGAACGCGCAGGGAGCGGCCGGGGAATTCAGCCCGCGCCAGGAAGCTCAGCTTTCAGGCAGGAGCCCGCCTTGCCGGGCCGTTCTTTTGCCCGGGATTGCCCGGGGATTCGCTGCGGGGTTCTTCCCTGGGGGGAAAAGGAAATGGAGAAGTCGGGGAAACCGCTTCCTAGGTCCTGGAACTTTCCCGGCAAGCAGGCGCGGGCGGCTCTGGGCTCTTCGACTCGACTTCGTGCAATTGCGACCCGATGGCGTAGACCACCCGCAAGTCGTTAACGAAACGCACCCCGTGGGCGTAGGCGAGCTGCGCTTGGGTGTCGAGCGCCCGGTAGATGTGGCTGGGGTTCAGGGCGGCGGCGCGGATGTCGGTCAGGGAGACATCGAAAGCACTGAGCAGCAGCGCCACCGAGAAGAGCGCGACACCCAGGCGCGGCCTCAGCAAGGCGCGCAGCTTCTCGCCTACCTCAGCGGCATATCCCCGCAGTCGATCGATTGCCGCCTGTCCCGCCAACCGGAGTGTCATGATCCACCGCTTTCTCCAAAACGACTAGGTTCGCCCTGTTTCACTCCCTTTAGACGCCTCTGCGGCGAATAAGTAACCAGAATGTTTTTCGCTCCGGGGGGGGGCAGAACGCCTGCCCGCCGGCAGCCGAGGGGGCCGCCGAGCCAGGGAGGCTTCGGGGGCAGCGGCGAAGGCGGCTAGAGAATCCCGTGGCCCAGGTACAAGCGAAACAGGGCAACGGTGATGACCAGGCTGCACACCACCGTCCCGGCGGTACCCAGAAAGCTTCCTCGTTTGCCGTGGGCGGAGATGCGGCTGAAAACCAAGCCCACACCGGCGAGGGGCAACGAGGTGATCCAGTTCAACCAGCCCAGCAGCGGAATCAGGCCCACCAGGAGAAAGACAGCGGACAGAAAACCCAGAAACAGCCCCAACAGGCCGCTAATCATCGCTCTCCCTTCTTACCGCTGGCCCTGGCTGTGCCGCGGGGCGCAGCAACAACCGTCAAGGGCGCAGAGCACAATCGCCACCAGCAACCCGAACAGAGCCATTCAAGCAGCATCACTTCCTCCGTGGCAGCCGCACAGGATTCCCTGCTAGTCCAGTATACGACTCGAGGCCGCTGGAGGTTCCCTTCGCTTGCGCCCAGCACGCGCATTGCCGGTTCGATGGCAGCGTTTTTCTTTGCTACAATCCGGCGACGACGAGGCCACCGTGAAGAAGAAAATTGGCGGCGTCACTCTGGCGTGGGAGGACGCAGGCCCACTCCGCCCCGAGCGGGGCCAGGAGCTGCCGGTGGTCTTGCTGCACGCTTTTCCGCTGAACAAAAGCATGTGGAACCTGCAGCGGGATGAACTCGCCCGCCGCTACCGGGTGATCACCCCCGACTTTCGCGGTCACGGCGACTCCGGGGTGCCCGAGGAAGACTCCACCATGGGGCGGCTGGCCGAGGACGTGCGCGGTTTGCTGGACGCGCTCGGCCTGGAGCGGGTAGTTCTCGGCGGGCTCTCGATGGGCGGCTACGTGGCCTTTGCCTTCTATCGCCGGCACGCGGCGCGGGTGGCGGCGCTCATCCTGGCCAATACTCGGGCGTCCGCTGACACCGAGGAAGGCCGCCCAGCCCGCTACCAACTGGCCCGGGTGGCCGAACAGGAAGGCAGCAGCGCGGTGGCGGTGCGAATGCTGCCCAAGCTGCTGGCCGCCTCCACCCGGGAAAAACAGCCTCCGGTGGTGGCGCGGGTGCGGGAAATGATTCTTTCTACCTCGCCGGCGGGCATTGCCCGCGCCCTGCGGGGCATGGCGGTGCGGTCGGATTCGACTTCGCTGCTTCCCACCATCCAGTGCCCGACGCTTGTCCTCGCCGGCGCCGAAGACTCACTGACGCCGCCCGCTGAAGCTGAGGCGATGACAAAGTCCATCCCCGGCGCGCGCTTTGAAGTCATCCCCGAGGCCGGCCACCTCTCGAATCTCGAGCAGCCGGCGCGGTTCACCCGCCGGCTGGACGATTTTCTCGCCCGCCTACGCCCGTAGGACCTGCCTGAGGCAGGCGTCGGCGGGCAGACAAGAATCTCTCCCTCACCGGAACCCGCTCTGGCTCGCTTCCCTTTCAGCCGCGCCCGGGGGAGGTTGATAGGCGGGCGGGTCACACGAGCAGCTAGAAGATGCTGAACTTCACCCGCAGGTACTTCTTGGGGTTTTTGCGGAAGTCGCTGAGCAGGGCGCGCATTTCCGAGGTGAACTCGTTGATGTTCTCGTAGAGGCGGGGGTCGTTGACCGCCCGACCCAGAGTGCCCTCGCCTTCGTTCAGCTTGCGGGTAATCTCCCGGGCGTTGGCGAAGGTGCCCTGGATGTCTTTATGCAGGGCGTCTTCGGTGATCAGCTTGCCCAGGGTGCCTTCGCCGGCTTCGACGCGGGCGACGATGCGGTCGGCGCGGCTGATGACGCTATCCGCCTTGTCGTAAACGGTGGTGTCGTAGATCAGCTTGCCCAGGGTGCCCTTGCCGGCGCGGAGGTCGTGGGCGACCTCGTCGATGGTTTCCGCCGTGTTCTTGAACCGGTTGTAGAGTTCGTCGCTCACCACCAGCTTGCCCAAGGTGCCTTCGCCGGCCGCGGCGCGCTGGGTCAAGGACCGGAACTGGTCCATCGCCTGGTAGGCGCGGTTGTAGAGGGCGGGGTCGTAAATCAGCTTCCCCATCGTCCCTTTGCCGGTGCGGACGTCGGCGAGCAGGACGCGGATGTCGTCGGTGATGGTGTCCACGTTCTGCACGATCTTTTTGATGTTGCCCCTCTCGGTGCCGGGGACTTCGCCCGCCGGACGGATGGGGCTCCCGGAGAGGCCGCGGGTGATTTCCAGCACGCTCTCTCCCAGCAAGCCTTCGGTGGTGATGAAGGCTTCCGAGTCGGTGCGAATTTCGTTCCGATACTGCTCGCGGACCTCGAAGATCACTTCCGCGTGCCGGGTGGGCTGTCGGGGAAAGCCCGAGAGCCCCACGCGGCGCACGCTGCCCACTTCCACCCCAGCCAGGCGCACGGGCGCCCCGGCCTTGAGCCCGGAGACGTCGGGCAGATAGGTCTTGAACTCGACCCGGCGGGCCAGAAGCGCGCCTTCACCGGTAACGTAGAAGACGAAGGTGGCCAGGATGGCGAGTGCGGCGAGCACCAAGACGCCGACGCGCAATTCCGCCCAGGTCACCGCTTTGCGAGCTGGCATGGTCAACCTCCCCGTACAGGGTTTTTTTGGCGCCTTGATTCTGCCTCAAGTGGGGCGCGGGCGCAAATCAAGAGGTGCCGCCCGCCCCCCACGCTTGACAGTCCGGCCATCCCCAAGCTGCGCCGGGCGGGGGCCTCCCAGGTCGTCTCCCCCTACCACTTCCTGGGACGGCGCATCGCCCGCCACTTCCTCCACCCCAACCTGCTGGAGTTGATGGAGACCGCCCTGGGGAGGGAATGGATGGACATCGAGACCGCGGAAGTGCACGTGGCCGAGCGGTCGTCCCTGGTGGGCAAGCCGCTCTCGGACTCTGCCGTCCGCCAAGCCGCCAGGGTGATGATCCTGGCGATGCGGCGCGCTGCCGGGGGCCACTTCGAGGTCAACCCCGCCCCCGAAACCCGCATCGGCGCGGGCGACTACCTGATCGCCATCGGCAGCCCCGACCACATCAAGAAACTCGAATCCCTGGCCCGCGCCTAAGGGAACACTTTCGAAGCGGCGTATCGGCTACGGGGGCTGGGCTTCCACAGTGCAGTCCGAATGAGTGCGACAACTTCTTCGCGGGCCACGCTGTTGTCTACCGAAGTCGCTGGAACTCCTCCAAGGAGACTCCTAGCTGGCGCAGGATCTTGAAAAACAGCGGCGGGCCGATTTCTTTGCCGCGGTGCAAGGGGATGGTTAGCGCCCGGCCGTCCGGGTGGTTCCAGCGCTCGTGGCTATCTCTTTTGTTTCTTGGCGGGTCCGGGCTTCAGCCCGGACGATGCGCAAAGCAAAAAAATAATCTGGGCTTTAGCCCCTGAGGGGCAAACTAGGCATGAACGATTTCGGTAGTGTCCTTGGGGAGAGGGAGTCCTTTTTCGCGGTACTCTTCGGCGATCATCTCGAAGACTCGGCCCAGTTCCTCCAGAGCTTCTTCCCGCGTACCCATAAGCGCATAACAGCCAGGGATGGCCGGCACTTCGGCCACCCAGGAACCGTCTGGCTGCCGGTAGAGGACGATTTTGTAGTCTTGCAGGGTCATCGCACGCCCCACGCTATCATGCCGAGGCCGCGGGCGCACCAGTGCTCGCCATCAAAGTAGGTTTCAATCTTGACCAGCATCGTACGCAGAATACCCTAGGCACCCGGCGCCAGTCAAAACCTTCCGCCGGGGCAATTGCAGGCCAGCCGGGGGCGCAATCGAGGCGCGCCGTGGGGGGGCCACTTCGAGGTCAACCCCGCCCC
>JBHHYS010000026.1:0-30951 GCA_046757645.1 Terriglobia bacterium
CGGGCTGCAACCGATCCTCCGCGCGTAACTCCTCGACCAGGTAGGCCACGAAGGCAGCGGTGGCCGCATAGTCCTCCGCCGCATCCCCCTGCATAGAGACCGCGATGGCCGGAATCCCCACCAGTGCCGCCTCCCGCGCCGCCCCCACCGTGCCGGAATAGAAGGTGACGATGCCGAGATTGGTGCCGCGGTTAATCCCACTGATGACCAGGTCGGGCTTCCGGGGGACGAGTGACTCCAGCGCTAGGCGTACGCAAGTAGCCGGCCGTGCCCCAATCGCGTATCCCGAAACGCCGGGAGGCAATTCAATCGGACGCACCCGAACAAACCGACGGGTTGTGGTGCTGTGCCCGGTCCCGCTCTGATTCTCCATCGGGGCCGCAATCAGCACCTGGCCCAGCGGAGCCAGGGCTTCGCTCAGGGCGCGCAGTCCCGGAGCAAAGTAGCCATCGTCGTTCGCCAACAAGATGAAAAACTGCGACTCAGGCCCCGATTCACTGAAAGCGCCCGTGGGAAGCAAGCCGCAAGCAAGCAGCAGGCACACAAGAGAGGCCATCACGGGTCGAAACTTCATGCTACGCTCCCTGAGACTCTGCGATGGGAAGTACGAGCAAGCTCAGTCTACCACAGCGCGCTTGCGTCCGGTCGCGGTCGGGCTTCCTTGACAGCCCGCGACCGCCCCCACTAGTATGAGTGGGCTTCCACTGGCTCCTGCACCGATGCCGATTCGCGAAAAAACCCAATTGATGTCGGCCACGGAGATTGACCGCACCCTGGTGCGCCTGGCGCACGAAATTGTGGAGCGCAACAATGGGGTGGACAGCGTGGCGTTGGTGGGCATCCGCCGGCGCGGGGTGCCGCTGGCCGAGCGCTTGGCGGCGCGCATTGAGCAGATTGAAAAGCAGAAAGTGCCTGTCGGCGCCCTGGAGGTGACTCTCTACCGCGACGACCTCTCCACCGTGGGCCCGCAGCCCGTGGTGAAGGAAAGCTCGTTGGGGTTTGGGATTGACGCCAAGAGCATCATCTTGGTGGATGACGTGCTTTACACCGGGCGCACCACCCGCGCCTCCATGAACGCCCTGTTCAAGTATGGTCGCCCGGCTCGCGTGCAACTTTGCGTGCTGATCGACCGCGGCTGGCGCGAGCTCCCCGTCGAGGCCACCTATGTGGGTCGTACGGTGCAGACCGCCGCCAACGAGATCGTCGAAGTGCGCCTGCGCGAAGTGGATTCGCAAGAGCGGGTGATGCTGGTGGAAAAGGTCTCTTCCTGAGCGTGCGCCGGGGCTGCCGGCCAACCGAGGTGCTCGCCGCTTGCCGCCGCGAAAGACACTGACCCGCCTCTCCCCGCCGCATCTGCTGGGGATCGAACCGCTCAGTGTTGACGATATCGAACTGATCCTCGCCACCGCGCAGCGCTACCAGACTCGCACCGCCAGCGAAACCCGCCCGGTGCCGCGGCTCACCACTCTGGCGGGCAAGACGCTGGTGCTGGCCTTCTTCGAACCTTCCACCCGCACCCGCATCTCGTTCGAGATGGCGGCCCAGCGGCTGGGAATGGATGTCGTCAATCTGGCCCTGGAAGCCTCCAGCGCGCAAAAGGGCGAATCGCTGCTCGACACCGTGAAGACACTGGCGGCTATGCGCCCCGACGCTCTGGTGATTCGTCACCGCGGCTCCGGCGTCCCCCACTTCCTGGCGCAGCATACCGACGTGCCCATCCTCAACGCCGGCGACGGCATGCACGAGCACCCCACCCAAGCGCTGCTCGACGCCCTCACCATCCGCGACCATAAGGGCAGACTCGACCAACTCAAGGTGGCCATCCTGGGCGATATTCTCCACAGCCGAGTAGCCCGCTCGAACATCCACCTGCTGAGCAAATTCGGCGCGCGGCTGGCGCTCGCCGGACCGCCACCGCTGGTGCCCCCAGCGTTGGAACGCCTGGCCCCGGGGATTACCGTCTGCCCCAGCCTCGAAGCAGCCCTGGCGGAGGCCGACGTGGTGATGATGCTGCGAGTGCAACTGGAGCGGCAGCGAGAGCCGTTGTTCGCTTCCTCGGCTGAGTACGCTCGCCACTATTGCCTGACGCTGGCGCGGCTCGCCCACGCCAAGCCCGACGCCATCGTCATGCATCCTGGGCCATTCCTGCGCGGCATCGACATCGCCGGCGAAGTGGCTGACAGCCCGCGCTCCGTCATCCCTCACCAGGTCGAAAACGGCGTGGCCGTGCGCATGGCTTTGCTGGAATTGCTGGCGGGAGCGCAGGCGTGAAACCCCGCGTGATTAAGAACGGTCGCGTGGTCGATCCCGCCTCCGGGCTTGACGCCCGCCGCGACGTCTTGATTGAAGAGGGGCGCATTGCCGCGGTGGATAAAACCATCGAGCGGCCGGACGCCGACCTCTTTGACGCCGCCCACCTGGTGGTGGCCCCGGGCTTCATTGACCTGCACGTGCATCTGCGAGAGCCCGGCCAGGAAGGGGCCGAAACCATCGCCAGCGGCACCGAAGCCGCAGCCGCCGGGGGTTTTACGGCGGTCGCCTGCATGCCCAACACGCAGCCCGCAAACGACACCCCCATGGTGACCCGTTACATCATCGGGCAAGCCGCGCAGACCGCCCGCGTGCGCGTTTATCCCATCGGCGCGGTCACCAAGGGAAACGCCGGCGAAGAGTTGGCCGAGCTCGAATCGCTGCGCGCCGCCGGGGTGGTCGCGCTGAGCGACGACGGCCGCCCCGTGGGGAACACGCGCATCCTCCGCCGCGCCCTGGAATACTGCCGCACGCTCGACCTGCCCCTCATCGACCACTGCGAAGACCCCCACCTGGCCGCGGGCGGGGTGATGCACGAGGGCGAGTGGTCGCTCCGCTTGGCCCTGCGCGGGATACCGGCGCTGGCCGAAGAGCTTCCGGTGATGCGCAACGTGCGACTGGCAGCGTTGACCGGCGCGCGGGTCCACATTGCCCACCTCTCCACCCGGGGCGCCTTGGAAGCGATCCGCCGCGCCAAACAGCAAGGTGTGCGCGTCACTTGCGAGGTGACCCCGCACCACTTCACCCTCACGGATGAAGCCTGTCGGAACTACGATACTCGCGCCAAGATGAATCCGCCCCTGCGCGGCCCCAAAGACGTCGCTGCGCTCGTGGAAGCTCTGGCCGACGGCACCGTGGACGCCATTGCCTCCGACCACGCTCCCCATCCCCAGGCCGAAAAGCAGAGGGATTTTGAATCGGCGCCCTTCGGGGTGATCGGGCTGGAGACGGCGCTGGGGCTGGCGCTGGAGAAACTCTATCACACCGGCAAAATCTCGCTGGTGCGGCTGGTTGAGCTGCTCTCCACCCACCCGGCGCGCATTCTGGGGATTGCCGGCGGGCGATTGAAAGTGGGGGCGCCGGCCGACATCACGATTTTTTCTCCCGAGCGCCCTTGGACCTACCGCGCCGCCGACGGCCTCTCGAAAAGTCGCAACTCCCCCTTCGACGGTTGGAGCTTCCGGGGCGGCCCGGTGGCCACTCTAGTCAACGGCCAGATAGTTTTCCGCGGCTCGCTGGTGGGGCAGCGGACGCTGCGGTAGAAAAACGCCGCCAAGCCCGAGCGCGGCGCTCGACTCAGAAGTGGCTGATGGCGTGGGCCGGGCCTTCGGCGGGCACGTGCGTGGAGCGCGACTGCACTTGGCCGTTCTGGTGGCGGTAGAAGTGGTTCAGCGACCCCTTGCCCTTGCCGATGGCGTAGCCTTTTTCAATGCCCTTGGCCACATACGCCTTGGCGAGCATGACGGCGTCGGCGAGTTGGCGGCCGGCGGCCAGGTTGGCGGCGATGGCCGAGGAAAAGGTGCAGCCGGTCCCGTGAGTGTTCTCTGATTTCACCCGGTCGCTGCCGAAGGGAGTGAACGTCGAGCCGTCGTAGAAGACATCCACCGGCTTCTCCAGATCCCCGCCGGTAATCACCACGGCGCGGGCGCCCAGGGCGCGCAGCTTCTCCGCCGCCGCTTTCATCTCCTCACTTCCCTTGATCCCCGTGCCCGACAAGGTTGCGGCTTCAGTGATGTTGGGGGTAATCACCGTGGCCAGGGCGAGCAGGCGCTTGCCCAGTTCTCGCACCCCGCCGGCATCGAGCAGCTCCATCCCCGAGGTGGAGCGCAACACCGGATCCAGTACCACGTGGGAGAACTTTTTCCTCTCGAGCAGTTCCGCGACCACTTGCACGTTAGCCCGCGTGCCGAGCATGCCAATCTTGACCGCCGCCAGGGGAACGTCTTTCACCAACTCGTCCAGCTGGGCGCGCAGCACCTCGGCGGCCACCGGATGCACGGCGCGCAGCCCGCGGGTGTTCTGCACGGTGATGGCCGTGAGCGCGGCCACGCCGTAGCAATTGTGTGCCGCAAAGGTTTTCAGGTCAGCGGCCACGCCGGCGCCGGCAGAGGGATCAAAGCCGGCAATGGTGAGCAACACGGGTGGCGAAGGACTTGTATTGTGGTTCATTGTTCCGCGCACACCTCCTCCCTACTTCCCAGGCTCCAGCGTAGCGCAAAAGCAGAGTCAAGGCAAAAAGTTTTTTTGCCGGTGGAGAAACTTTTTCCCCGCGGCCGAAACCGCCGACGGTCAAGAGAGTTTTCTGCTTGGCGGTTTTTTCCCCGCGGGAACGAGGGAAAGAGGCCGCGCACCAGGGTGGCCGGGCCTTCGCCAAGGCTTCGGCGGGCGAGTGAAGGCCTGCCGGCGAAGGCCAACAGCGCCCGTCTGCGGGCCTAGGGGAAAAAGCCTCGTACCAGGGTGGCGTCGGCGACGCGGCTGATGGCAAGGATGAAGGCGGCAACGCGCATGGGCACGCGGTACTTCTGCGAGTTCTCATAGACTTCGCGGAAGGCGCGCTTCATGATGGTCTCGAGCTTCTTATTGACCTCGCTTTCTTCCCAGAAAAAGTTTTGCAGGTCCTGCACCCACTCAAAATAGCTCACGGTAACCCCGCCGGCATTGGCCAAGATGTCGGGCACCAGAAAGACGCCTTTGCGCGCCAGGATGTCGTCGGCCATGGGTGTCACCGGGCCGTTGGCGGCTTCGACGATGATCTTGGCCTTGACGTTGTGGGCGTTCTCGCCGGTGATCACATTCTCCAGCGCGGCGGGGATGAGGATGTCGCACTTGAGCTCCACCAGCTCTTCGTTGCGGATGCGGGAGGTGCCGGCCAGGGCCACCACCGAGCCGTTCTTCTCCTTGTGACGGATGGCCTTCACGGGATCAATCCCCCGGGGGTTGACCGCGCCCCCCTTGGAATCGCTGACGGCGATAATTTTCGCCCCTTGTTCATGGAAAAGACGCGCAGCGATGCCGCCCGCATTGCCGAAGCCCTGGATGGCGACGGCGGCGCCCTTCAACGGCAAGCGCTTCACCCGGCAGGCTTCCTGGGTGACGAACAGACAGCCGCGCGCCGTGGCTTCGTGGCGGCCGTGCGAGCCGCCCAGCGAGACCGGCTTGCCCGTCACCACGCCCAGACTGGAGTAGCCGACCGTCATCGAGTAAGTGTCCATCACCCAAGCCATAGTTTGTTCATCGGTGTACATATCGGGGGCGGGGATGTCGCGGTCGGGGCCGATGATGGGAAGAATCTCGGAGACAAAGCGACGGGTCATACGCTCCAATTCGCTGGCTGACATCCGGCGCGGGTTGCAGACCACGCCTCCCTTGCCCCCGCCGAAGGGAATGTTGACCACCGCCGTCTTCCAGGCCATCCAGGCCGCCAACGCCTTCACCTCATCGAGGGTGACGTTCGGGTGGTAGCGGATGCCACCCTTGGCGGGCCCGCGGGCGATGTTGTGTTGGACGCGATACCCTTCGAAGACTTGCAGCGAGCCGTCGTCCATCTTGGTGGGGACCGAGACCACCATCTGGCGCTTGGGCCTGCGGAGCACCTGGGCGAGTCCCGAGTCGAGTTTGAGGCGCTCAGCCGCCTGGTCAAACTGCAACAGGGAAATGGCGTAGGGGTTGAGGGTTTCCTTCATCGCACTGCCTCCGGGGCCAAGAGTGGGGGATTTCCGCACGAACGTTTTGGTCTTGGGCATCGAGCTCAACCCACGTTTGGGACGTCAACCCGTTGCCGAGCGCGATAGGCGTCCCGGCAGCGCTCCGAGCAAAAGTGCAGCGTCTCGCCGGGCGCGGGCTCCTGCACGGATACATCCACGTCCACGTAGGTACCACACACCGGGTCGCGCTTCACCGTACCGCGGCGGGCGGAGGAAGCCGCTGGCCGCTGCACCCGCTCGAGCGTGTAGCTGAAAAGCCGTTGCCAGCCACGGCTCCAAAACCAGCGCCACAGCCAGCTCAGGAGGAAGAAAGCCGCCAGCAGGGCGGCGAGGCGCAGCAGCCAAGTCATCGGGGTCGATTCCCATTGTCGAGTTCTTGCCCCAAGAGCTCGACCCCGGGGAAATCGGGGTGGTGGCGGCGAAGTTGCTCGTAGGCTCGGCGGGCGCCGGCCCGGTCCTGTTTTCCGCGCAGGCGGGCCATGGCTAGGTTGAAAAGCGCTTCCGGCTTGTTCGGCTCGATTTCAAGGGCTCGGGTGAACTCGGTGATGGCTTCGTCGAAGCGATCCAGGTTGTAATAACAGCTGCCCAGATCGGTGCGGGCATCAGCGTTCTTGGGGGCGAGTTCCAGGGCACGCCGGTACCAAACCAGGGCGTCCTCCCAGCGCTCGAGACTGAAGAGAAAGTTGGCCAGCTCCACCGCCGCCCGGGGGTCGCGGGGATTGGCTTGCGCCTGCTGCTCGAGGCTGCGCCAGCGCTGGGAGATGTCCAGCGGCGGATGGCCTTCCGGCAGGGCCAGTTCCGTTTCCCCGGTCGTCCGGGGCTGGGGGAGTGCAGCGCGCCGCTCGCCACCCCCGGCCTGCTTGAGATAGATGTAGCCGGCGAGGAAGCCGACGGCAAAGAAAATCAGGGCGGTAATAAGCAGGTCTCTCCGCACGTTCCCCTTTTCTTTCGCGTGCAGTGGAAACTGCCAGTCTAGCCAGGGGGTGAAGCAGTGTCAATGGTGGTCAGAGGTAAGTTTTCAGAAAAGCCAGGATGTCTTGGGTGAGGGGCAAGCCGGCAGCGAACATTTCGGTGCCGTGGGCCGCGCCCGGGTAGAGTTTCGCCACCGCCTTGCCTTGAGCAGCCCCGGCCAAGCGGCGGAGGGCCGCGGCGCTTCCCAGGTCCTCTTCCGCGGCCACCAGCAGGAGGGGGCGGACGCCGTAGTCACGCAGCGCCGGCTCAGTGGTCACCCCGCGGTAGTTCAGTCCGGGCGAGAGCAGCACCGCCAGCCGCACCAGGGGTTCGGCGGCGGCGAAGGCGAGAGCGGTGTTGGCCCCGATGCTGGCGCCGATCAGGCCGATGCGGGCCGCATCGACTTTTTTCTGCTCGCGGAGGAAGTTGAAGCCGGCGCGGAGGTCGGCGATTAGCTGTTCGCGGTTGCTGCGGCCTTGCTCGCGGAGGTCGATGGCGAGCACGGCGTAGCCGTCTCGGCGCAAGCGGGTGGCCAGCGGAATCCAGTCCTCCTTGCTGCGCCCCAGCATATGCACCAGGAGCACCGCTGGAGCCAGTGATTTGGGGGGCTCCCAGTAGAGCGCGGCGAGCTGCCCGGCGTCGAGGGGAACTTGAACCGGGCGGGGCGCCTCGCGACCGCTAGCCGCCAGGCTGAGAACTAGAAGGCCAATGAGAATCGAGCCAGGGCGCCGCCAGGGCACGGATGCTCTCACTTGAGGAGCCCTGTGGAGGGAGCCGCGGGCGAAACCCTCTCCAGCGGCGCAGCGCCGAGCTCTTTCAGGTAATCGCGGGCATGCTCCGCGTACTCGCCGTCCGGTTCAAGTTGCAGGTAGCGCCGGAAGGCCTCAATCGTGCCTTTGCGGGGTTTGAGGCGCACCCCGGCCGGCTTGGTGGGCCTGCGGGGCGAGGTGCGATAAAGCGCCAGGCCAAGAAAGTAGTGGGCGACGCCGAGGGTGGGGTCCTTGCGGGTCGCCTGGCGCAGAGGGGGAATCGCCTCGGCGGGCTGGCCAGCGTTGAGCAGAACGGCACCGATGTTGAACTGATAAGTGCCGGCGCGCTCCGGGTCAAGCCGCAGCGCATTGTGGAAATGAGAGAGCGCTTCCTCCAAGCGTCCCGCACGCGCGAGCAGGGTTGCGAGATTGTTGTGGTGGGCCGCCTCGCCCGGCTGCAAGGCAAGGGCGCGGCGGTAGGAGTCAATCGCTTGCGTGCGGCGCTCGGCGGCGGCATAGGCAGCGCCCAGCATGGCATAGGTAACGGCACGATCCGGTTCCAACTCGAGCGCGGCTTTGAATTCTTCGATGGCCTGCGGCGGATGATCCTCGCGCAGGTGGCGCACGCCGCGGTTGTAGTGCCGCTGGAGTTGCTCCGCTCGTTCCTGGCGCTGGCGCTCGGCTTCCTGCTGGAACTCGAGTTCGGGGTCCAGGTGCTGCGGCTCGGCCGCCTGGCGGAGTTTCTGCAAGTCGATGTCGAGCCGGAGTACTTCTTGGAACGCTGGCAAGGTAACCGGCAACGCCCACACAATCTGCCCCTCCCGGAGGACAGCGATGTGGTAGCGGCCGGGACGAAAGCCGCCGTGGTAGAAGCGGCCGTGTTTGTCGGTCCGGCTTTCTCGCCGGAGGTTAAGGTCCAAGCTGCGGAAGATGACAGTCGCCCGGGCCAGCGGCTGGCCCCGCTCATCGCGCACCGTGCCGGTGAAAGCGCCCCGTTCGCGCACCTGCCCGATCAGGGGCTGCGCCGCCAGACAGGCGGCCAGAACTCCGAGAGGGATCCCGCCCCGGCGAAAGACATCCATCTGGATGATCTCCCCCGCAAAACTGTGAAGAGCGGTATAGAACTCCTTTTAGACCGAGGGCCCGCCTACTTCTTCCCTTTCCTTTTTTTCTTTACGCGCACCACCGCCGGTACCGTCTGCTCGATGGCCTGCAAGTACGCCTTGGCCTGATCGGCGAATTGGCCCTTGGGGGCAAGCGCCAGATATTTCTCGAAGCTTTCGCGGGTACGCGGCGGGTAAAGGGATTTCACCTCGTCGCCTTCACGCTTATATTCGGCGGTGCCAAACAGGCAGACGCCCAGCCAGTAAAAGGCCTCGGCGCGGTTGGGATCGATTTCGGTGGCTTTGCGCAAGGGCTCGATGGCGGCCTTGAGCTGGTTCGTGTTGTAGAAGGTCACCCCCAGGTTATAGTAGAAGCGGCCCGCGTCTTCCGGGCTAAGCTCAGCCGCCGTCTCGAAAGCCTGGCGAGCATCCTCCACCCGTCCCAGCTTCGCATAGACGGCCCCGAGGTTGTTGTAATAACCCGCCTCATCCGGCTTTAACTCGATGGCCTTCTCATAAGCCTCAATGGCCTGCTCGTTCTGGTTCGTGGCCGCGTAGGCGCGGGCCAAGTTGGCATAGATTGCATACTGCATCGGATCGAGTTCTGCGGCGGTGGTGAATTGGGCAACCGCCTCGGTGTACTGTTTCTGGCGCATGTACTCGACGCCCAGGTTGAAATGCTCCTTCATCGACTCCGCTTTTTCCTGGGCTTTGCGCATCTCCTCCAGTTGCTTCCGCTGTTCTTCGGTTAGCCCTTCGCCCGTCGACTGGCGTTTTCGTTCTTCCTGGAGGTCGATGTCCAGGCGGTTGACTTCCCCCCAGGGAACGTTGACGTCATTTCTCGTATACAGTGTCTTGCCGTTCTGCACCACGCGCACGGTGTAGCGCGTCCGCCGGCCGGCCGGCAGCGTGGCATGCAGGTAGCGGCCATTCTTGTCGGTCTTGACCTCGAAGCGCATCTTGATGTCCTGGCGCTCGAATACAATTGTCACGCCCACCAAGGGCTTGCCCTCAAAATCCTTCACCGTGCCTTCCAAACCGCCCACCACCTGAGCGCGGAGAAACGACGCAGCCCCGAGGAGAAGTCCCAGGAAGAGGGCCACAGCGGAAACGCTGCTTCGCCTGCTCATAATCACCGCCATTTCCGGGCCGGCGAGAAGCCGCCCGCCTTCAGTATAGCTGAGTTTTGCCTCGGAGGCGATAGGCGCATAGACGCCGCTTTGCAAAGCTACTCGCCCCCTGAATGGGCTCGGGATTCTTGGCGACGAACCGGACGCCCAAAGGCAAACTAGCTGCTGGCTCCAGGCTCAGGCCGATAGGTCGCCGTGGTGGTGTCGGTTTCAAAGACGGTGACCTCCCGCAGGGCGGTGCCATTTGAAGTCGGCCCCAGAAGCCGCTGGAGTTCATCGTAGAAGTATTTGGCGATGTTTTCCGCCGAGGGATTGGTTTCGGTGAAGGGAGGGATTTCGTTCAGGAACTTGTGGTCCAGCGAGCGGATCACCGCCTCGATGCGCTGGCGGAGTTCGGCAAAGTCGTACAGCAGGCCCGCGGTGTCGAGCCGCTCCCCGGCGAGTCGCACCCGAACCCTGTAGTTGTGGCCGTGGACATTCTCGCACTTGCCTTTGTAGCCGCGCAGGGCGTGTCCCGCCGCAAATCGCTCTTCGACTGCAATCTCAAACATGCTTACTCCCCTTGGAGGAACTGGCGCACCTCGCTCAGGTTGCAGGTGACCCCGTAGGGGGGCAGGCTCCCCAGAAAGAGTTTACCATACTGCTTGCGAAGGATGCGGTTGTCCAGGATGGCCAGGATGCCGCGGTCACGGCGGGCGCGGATCAGCCGCCCGAAGCCTTGCTTCAAGCCGATGATGGCGTCCGGAATCTGGTAGTCGGTGAAGGCATTGTGGCCGTCCTCTTGCAGCGCGAGGATGCGGGCGCGCACCACCGGGTCGGTGGGGACGGCAAAGGGCAGGCGGTCAACGATCACCGCGCTCAACTGCGGCCCTTGCACGTCCACGCCCTGCCAGAAACTGGCGGTGGCGAACAAGACGGCGTGGGGCGTCTGCCGGAAGCGGTCGAGCAGAGCGGTCTTAGGGGCGGTGCCCTGCAGCAGCAGGGGAAAGTCCACGCACTGGGCGACGCGGCGAAAAATCTCCTGCATCTGGTTGTAGCTGGTGAAGAGGACGAAGGCCCGGCCGCGGCTGGCTTGGAGCAGTTGCACGATTTCTTCAGCGGCAGCGGGCACAAAAGCGGGGGTGCGGATGTCGGGGAGGTGCTCGGAGATGTAGAGCAGCGCCTGGCGGGAATAGTCGAAGTGCGGGGCCAGCACCTTCTCTTCGGCGGCGCGCACCCCCAGGCGCTGCTTGAGGTAGTCGAAGCGGCCGGCAACCGCCAGGGTGGCGGAGGTCAGGATGATGGTGTCATAGCGCTCAAAGAGGCGTTCGGGGAGAATCGAAGAAACATCAATGGGGGTCGCCTGCAGGAAGACGCCTCGGCCGCGCCGCTCGAACCAGAACACAAAACTGCGGTCGGGGCTCTCCAGCAAGAATTGCATCGCCTGGCGAATCTCAGCCGCCCGCCGGATCAGGTTCGAAACCTCCTCCGGCTTCTCCCCCAAGCTGGCCAGCGCGACCTCCAGAGTCCGCAGGGCGTGCAGCAGGGACTGGTAGGGGTCGCTGTGGCGCTCGAGGAAGTCGGCGCGGTCCTCGAAGGGAAAGCGCCCTTCGTTGCCGGGAAACAGGGCGAAGAAATCTTCGGCGTGCCCGCGAAGCTGGCGGAGCAAGCGGGCTAGGCGGCGATCGGCCAGCCCTTTGACGCGCAGGGCATTCTCGGTGTCGCGCACCAGTTCCTCCAGACGGTAATTCGACACCTGGGTGCCGAAGTACTGGCTGGCCACCTCTTCCAGCTCGTGAGCTTCGTCGAAGATGACGGCCGTGTAGTCGGGCAGGATGCTGGCGAAGTCGTCCTGGCGCACGGCGAGGTCGGCAAAGAAGAGGTGATGGTTGACGATGACTAGGTCGGCCACGGCCGCCCGCCGGTGCATCAGGGTGATGAAGCAGCGGTCGAACTGGGGGCACTTCTGCCCGGTGCAGGTGTCCCGGCGGGCGTCAATCCGGGGCCAGAGCGGGCTGGGGTCGGGCAAATCGGTCAGCTCGGCGCGATCGCCGGTTTCGGTCTTCGGTTCCCAGTCGCGGATGCGGGCGTAGTGGTCGAGGTCGTCGAGTCCCTTGATCACCGGCTGGTCTTCCAGCTCGTAGAGCTTCTGCCGGCAAAGGAAGTTGGCCCGGCCTTTCATATAGCAGGCCCGGATTTCGGCGTTGAGGTGTCGCTGCAGGAAAGGAATGTCTTTGAAGAAGAGCTGCTCTTGGAGGTTCTTGGTGCCGGTGGAGATGACTACGCGGCGACCACTGCGCAGGGCCGGAATCAGGTAAGCGAGCGTCTTGCCGGTCCCGGTACCGGCTTCGACAACCAGGTGGCGCTTGCGGCGAAAGGCCTGTTCGACCGCCTCGGCCATCTCCAGTTGTCCGGGACGAAACTCGTACTGGGGATGGCAGCGGGCCAGCAGACCCTGAGGCCCAAAGAAATCCCGCAGCGCCATTTCCAGTTTGGCTTCTGGCTCGGCCGTCGTGGCACCGAGAGTGGGCTCCGGCGGGCGGGCTTTCAGTTCTTGGTCTGCACTTTGGCTTGCTTTTTCGTAGGCTGTGTCACCGGCATTCCGCTTGCACCGTTTCAGGACGCCTTTTCGTGTGTACCAATTCCCTTGACATTGTGGACACTCAAAGTAGTGACGTGTCTTGGGACTCCTGCCTTGTGGGTTAATTTCTGCAAGCGATCCGCCACAGGCTGGGCAATTGACGCGATGCGTCATCCGATTCCCGAGTTCAACCCTGTGGCTCCTGCCACAGGGCCCAGCGGCGGGAGCCGCTGGGTTGAACGCAAGTTAGTACCTTCTGCGTCTACAATAGCATAGTGGCGTTGTGAGCAAGCAACTCTAATGAGGACTACGACCAATGAATGAATTCGAATTCGCAATCGATAACTATAGGTTCCGGTCAGCCCCCCTCGGTGAAGAATTGCAAGACGAACTGCCAAGGTTCTACCGGACCCTGATGCAAGGGGCTGTTCCGGATGATCAGTTTGAAAAGGCTGCAATGAAATATTTTGACACACACCGAGACTCAGGGGATCACAACCGCTACTTTGAAGCCTTCACGTCGCTCTGGAATCTGCTCCATGAGCAGGGTATCACTCAAAGAGCGAAAGACCTGTGGCCTCTTGCACTCGATCCCGTCCTGAAGTGGCAAGCAAGTCGAAACGCGCGCGCACACAAGGGAACTCCGTACTATTTTCTGGGCGGCAAGTTGCCTATTGACAGGTGATATCGACCAAGGTTTCCTTCTGATGCACAAGGCACTGGAGGAAGACGTAATCACTAGCGGCGACCAAGCGGCGCGTACTCCAGCAAGCGCCTTCGTTACCCTAGACTACGAAAATTCCAGACAGTTTCTGTGGCACTGGGTCAAACAAGGCGCAGACTATCTGGAGACGTTCCTAGCCCGGTACAGAACTACTCGCAGCAAGAACCTGCGTGTTGAGGATCTCAAGAAGAAGTTCCTGTCAGATTCCACCCTGCGACCAGCGGCATTTTTCTTCGTCTACTTATTACACAAGTTGCGAACTTTTGAACGTAGCAGCTCTGAAAAACTAATCGAAAGCGAGTTTGGCGGTTTTCTTCTCCTTGACCTATGTTTCGGTTTCTGCCTTGTGTCCGACCAACTAATTAAGAAGGAGTACCGCAGGAGATTCCGGAAGATGAAGGTGTATTTCCGAGACCTTGCCCTATTTCTTTCCAGGAGTGCCGGTCTGACGCTTGACAAGGGGAAACTACAAAAGGTCGATGGAGAGTTCAGGGGTGATCTGAACAAGGCGGTTAGTGACGTGCTTGCCGGCTCAGTTTGTTCCATCACCCTCGATCCTTTGGAGGCCGATATAGCTCTCTGCTATGGCATTAGGAACCAGGCTGCGCATAGCATCGCAAGCGCAACACCACTGGTTAACAGATTTGATGAAGTCGTCCAGAGAGTTCTAAGCATGCTGTTTCTGTCGGTAGAAGAGCTGTACTAAGAAACAAGAGAGATGACGGGAACTGAAAAGCGTATTGCTGCTCTGCCGCTGGTGGCCATTGTGGGACGGCCCAACGTGGGCAAGTCGGCGCTCTTCAACCGGCTGACGGGACAGCGGCGCGCCATCGTCACCGACGAGCCCGGCATCACCCGCGACCGCCTCTATGGGGTCGCCACCTGGCAGGGCAAAACATTCGAAGTGGTGGACACCGGCGGGCTGGTGCCGGACGAAAGGGCCACCCTGGCGCGGGAAATTCTCCGCCAGGCGCGGGTGGCCATTGACGCCGCCGCTGTGGTGGTGCTGGTGGTGGATGCGCGCGCGGGACCGACTCCTCTCGATGCCGACTTGGCCCGGCTGCTGCTGCACACCGGCAAGCCGCTGGTGGTGGCGGCCAACAAGGTGGACACGCCCCGCACCTTCAGCGGGGTGCACCCCTTCCATGAGCTGGGCATCGAGCCGGTGATCCCGGTGAGCGCCGAGCACGGTTTGGGTGTGGATGAGCTGGCGGATGAGCTGACCCGGAATCTGGTGGCCGGAGAAGCGGCGCGTGTGCCGGTGGCCTTGAAGGTAGCCATCCTCGGCCGGCCCAACGTGGGCAAATCCACCCTGCTCAACCGGCTGACGGGCAGTGAGCGGGCCATCGTGGCGGCCGAGCCGGGCACGACCCGAGACGCGGTGGACACGGTGGTTCCCGCCGACGGGCACTGGTGGCGATTGATTGACACCGCCGGCATCCGCCGCAAGGGGAAGACGAAGCTGCTGGCGGAAAAACTCAGCGTGGTGATGGCGCGCAAACATTTGGAGCGCGCCGACGTGGCGGTGTTGCTGCTCGATGCCACCACCGGAGTGACCAAGCAGGACGCCGCCATCGCCGGTTACGCGCACGCCAGCGGCCGCTCGCTCGTCCTGGCGGTGAACAAGTGGGACGCGATCGAAAAAGACACCCACACCCTGGCGGCGTGGACCCAAGTCGTGCGGCAACGGCTGAAATTCCTTGACTACGCGCCGCTGGTGTTCCTCTCCGCGCTCACCGGGCAACGGCTGGGACGGTTGCGGCGGTTGATTGCCGAAGTGGCAGCGGCGCGGCAGCAGCGGGTCGAGGCCGGCGAGCTGAAGAAATTCTTGCGCGCCCTGCCTCTGGCTCGGGCGACCGTGCCCGGCGGCCGCCGGGTGCGTATATACGCTCTGGAGCAGGTGGGCACGGCGCCGCCGACTTTTCTGCTGCGCACGAACCTGCCCAAGCTGCACTTCGTCTTGGAGCGCTTCCTAGTGAACCAGTTGCGGGAACGCTTCGGCTTCACCGGCACCCCGATTCGCTTGCGACTGGCTCGGCGCTGACGGGCCGCGGCAAAAAGCGCGGGGCTTGACCCGGGCAGGCGCCCGTACTAGCATACCGGGGAGAATGGGCAAGAATGGTTCTGCCCCGGTCGCCGAGAAAGGGACCTACCGGATAGGCGAAGTCGCCTCCCTCACCGAAATCCAGCCTTACGTGCTGCGCTACTGGGAAACCGAGTTTCCCATGTTGCGCCCGGCGAAGAGCTCCCACGGGCAACGCCGCTACCGGCACCGAGACATCGAAACCGTGCTGACCATCAAGCGCCTGCTCTACGAGCAAGGCTTCACCATCGCCGGGGCGCGCAAGCAACTGGAAGCTGGCAATGGCGGTGCGTCGCCCGCCGCCGCGACCAGCATCTCGGTGGCTGAGTCCTGCCCCCGGGCAAACGACTCCGCTGCCCGGGAGCAGTTGCGCGCGGTGCGCGCGGAACTCAAGCGTTTGTTGACCCTGCTTTCCTATCGGTGATAGCATAGGTTCCGCCGTCGGGACGTGGCGCAGCCTGGTTTAGCGCGCCTGCTTGGGGTGCAGGAGGTCACGGGTTCAAATCCCGTCGTCCCGACCATTTTTTGTGCGCGGGGAGCAGGGCAACGACTCGATGAGCAACATTCTGATCACCAACGACGACGGCATCCACTCCGACGGCCTGCTGGCCCTGGAGGAGGCGCTGCAGGAGATTGCCGCGGAAGTGTGGGTGGTGGCGCCGCTGGCGGAGATGAGCGCCTCCAGCCACTCGATTTCTTTGCAGCGCCCGGTGCGCTACGAGGAGCTGAGCGAGCGCAAGTTCGCCGTCGAAGGCACGCCCGCCGACGCCGTCATCGTGGCCCTGAACAAATTGATGAAGGTGAAGCCCGACCTGGTCATTGCCGGGATCAACCGCGGCGGGAACATGGGCGAGAACGTGTTCTATTCGGGCACGCTGGCCGCCGCTTTCGAGGCAATGCTCAACCACCTACCGGCCTTCGCCATCTCGGTCGCCAGCCGCAGCGACTTCCAGTTTGAGGTGGCGTGCGGCTTTGCGGTGAAGCTGGCGGAGAAGATGTTGCGCGCCCCGCTGCCGCCGGGGGTGGTGCTGAACGTCAACGTTCCCGCGCCCTGGCGCAACAGCGTGCGCCTGACCCGGCAGTCGCAGAAAATCTCCAAGAACCATCTGGTGGAAAACATTGACCCGCGGGGGCGGAAGTACTTCTGGATTCACGAGCAGGTGGACCTCTCACAGATCGAGCCGGACACGGACTACGCCGCCATACAGGCGGGCAGCATCTCGGTAACCCCCCTGCACACCGACCGTACCGAGCATCGCGCCCTGGAACAACTGCAACGCTGGGTGGAAGAGTTGAACCACTTCGCCGTAGCGGCGAGCCCGGCGCGGCGCCGCCTAGCGCCCACCGCGGACTAGTGCCCTTCTAGCTTGTTCCGCCCCGGACTTTCCTTCCCTCCTCGCGCCGACAGGGTCGGGGCTTTTTGTCGCCTGGGAGCCGCCGGCAGGGTTTGGCTCGGCTGAGCTGGCTGCAACTGCACGGGCTGCACGAGTTCTTAGCTTTCTGCTAGAATGGTTTTTCGGTCGGGGCGTGGCTCAGCCTGGTTAGAGCGCCCGGTTCGGGACCGGGAGGTCGGTGGTTCAAATCCACTCGCCCCGACCATTCCTCCCCGGTTATGCCTTATTTTGTGTACATTCTCTGCAGCGTTAAGGATGGCAAGCGGTACATCGGCTCAACGCGCAACCTAGGGGAGCGCCTTCGTCGCCATAGTCGAGGCGAGGTCAAGGCCACCAAGCATCGCAGGCCTTTGAAGCTTATTTACCTCGAAGAGCATGCAAGTCTGGGTCAGGCATTGGCTCGGGAAAAACTCCTGAAGAGCTGGGCGGGACGAATCGAGCTCGGCAGAATCCTCACCGCCAGGGGGCATGGCTCAGCCCCGAATGCGGGCAAGCTGGTTTGAGCGCCCGGTTCGGGACCGGGAGGTCGGTGGTTCAAATCCACTCGCCCCGACCATTTTCTTTCTATTCTCGGGCGGCTCTGAGGCTGGTTGCCTGCCGGCGGGCGCATTGAGTAGAATCGCGGGCGCGCGGCCATGGAGCAAGCGCGACGCTATATTGTCGAGGGTTCGGTGCAGGGGGTGGGTTTTCGGTTCTTTGTGGAGCGGGTGGCGCGGCAGTTGGGTGTGGCCGGCTACGTGAAGAACCTGCACGACGGTCGGGTGGAAGTCTATGCCATCGGCGCGGGCGAGCACCTGGCCGAACTGAAGCGCCGGCTGGCCGAAGGCCCGCACGCGGCGCGCGTTCGCCGCGTGGAGGAAGAAGCGGCGGCGCCCGTGGAGCGCTACCGCGGCCACTTCAGTGTCGAGTTCGAGGGAGGGCTGTGGTGAACTCTGACCAGTTGAAAAAACTGATCCGGGAAGTCCCTGACTGGCCGAAGCCCGGCGTCCTCTTCTACGACATCACCACCCTGCTCAAAGACCCCCAGGGCTTTCGCGCCTTGATTGATAACCTCTACGACCATTATCACGGCCAGCCGGTGGACGTGGTGGCGGGGATAGAAGCCCGCGGGTTCATTTTCGGGCCGGCGCTGGCCTACCGATTGGGGGCGGGATTCGTGCCCGTCCGCAAGCCCAACAAGCTGCCCGCCCAGACGGCAAAGGAAACCTACCAGCTCGAATACGGCACCGACGCGCTGGAGATTCACCAGGACGCCATTCAACCCGGCCAGCGGGTGCTGATCTGCGACGACCTGCTGGCGACCGGGGGAACGGCCTCGGCGGCTGCGCGGCTGGCCACGAAGCTGGGCGGGGCCGTAGTGGGCTGCGGGTTTGCCGTCGAACTCACCTTCCTCCACGGCCGCGAGAAACTCCCGGGCCTGGACGTTTTCTCCCTGCTGCAATACGATAAATAGAGAGGCGATGGCCACGGCCGCCAGCCAAGAGATGCGCGCGCTGCTGCAGGAGTTTGTGGAGGCGCGCATTGACGCGCCGGAATTGTTTGCCCGGGCGGGAAAACTGCTCCCGGTGGGCGCCGACCCGAGCGAGGAACTCTTGGAGCTTCTGGCGGAAGCGGACTTGCAGTTGCGCCGGCCCACCGGCCGCCAGGCTTTTGTGCGCCGCATCGAGCAATTTGCCGAGCGCGAAACCTCCTATGCGGAGCTGGATCTGTGGTGCTTCAGTCTGGGACAGACGGCGGCGCTCTCCCCCGAGGCGGGCCCAACGGCCGATCCGGAAGTTAACCTGCTGCGGGAAGTGGTGAACTGGATCGAGCAGTGGGAAGAGGAGGCGGCTCGGCCGGCGCCGGCGGGATTGCGTGAGTTCGCCCGGATTCTGGCGCAGGAGGCCGACCCGGTGCGGTGCCGCGACCGCCTGGAGGATGCGCTGGCCCGCTTCGCCGGCGACTAATTCCGTCCCCGCGCATCTCTTAAGTAAAACCAACCACGATGGGAGGCAGCCGATGCCCGAGTTGATTCACCTGAGTAAATTCCGCATTGTCCAGGATCAGCGTCCCCTGCGCCGCGCCTACTTAGAAGGGTTCAAGGAGCCGATCGAGTTCGGCGTGCACGGCGGCATCAAGCATTTTTATAAGCTGGAGCCGGAGCGGGACGTGCCCTCCACGCTCGACTACGTGGTGGGGGCGGTGGCGGGGTGAATGACCGGCACACTGGCGGGCGCGCTGGAAGCGCGTCAAATCCCCTCCTACCCGGAAAAGTTGACCGCCGATGTGGAAGGCTTGATTGAGGCCGTGGACGGCAAGCCCCGGATTACCCGCATCAAGGTTCACTACAACCTCAAAGTCCCCAAGGGCAAGAAGGCGCAGGCCGAGCGGGCCGTCGAGCTCCACGAGCAACACTGCCCGGTGTCGCAGTCGGTGCGCCGCGGCATCGAAATCGAATTCGACGGCACGGTGACCGAGGAGTAGATAAGCTAGGGCTTCCTAGGCACGCCCACTCTCGAAGTGCCTTAGAATCCTCTCGATGGCACTTCGCTTGAAAAACCTGTCGAATTTCTCCCCCCAGCGCAGTCTCTTCCCTTGCCGATTCTGGTCAGGGAGTTCGTGATAGAGCCCACGAAACGCAGCAAGTAGAGCATCTTCTAGGTGCTGCCACGATCTCATTCCAGGCCTGGCACTGCACGAAACTATATGCACATCCAACTTTCGGAGCCCACGTCTTTGGAGAACATTCTGAGCGCGGTAGGCAACGCTTTTAGCAATACGGTCAACACCTTTTCCCGTGGTACCAATATAGACGATTCGTGATTTTCCATCTCGGTACTTCTGCGGCTTCGGAGCGGCCAACAAGTACACGAGGCGTTTCCTAGCCAGAATCCTTCGGTGGACAGTCATCGCTACCTTGGTGTTCAGGTGAATCTTCATGCGCGTGTCCTCCACAAGAAGGCTGGAGGACGTCTCAGCGGTGTGTATCCGGCGGCTTTGAAAGCCGGTGCCCTCCTACGCCCACACACTAGTGCTCGGACAGAGGAAAGATTTCAATGATTCGGAGGTTCTTGCGTCAGGGCACGGCTTTAGCCGTGCCAAGAAGCAAACTTTCCCAGGGCTTTAGCCTCTGAGGGCCTCTTTTCGCAGCAAGCCGACGACGAAGACTGCTGCTTCGTCGCCGCTACCACTCACCGTTCTGTCAGGGCGCGGTCGGGGTGGCAGAGGCGGCAACGGCCCGGCCGCCGGATGATCGAGGTGTCGCGGGGGAAAAGCGTGGCCAGGCTCCAGTCCAGCGCCACCTGAAGCTGTTTCTTCAGCCCGACCAGCTTCCAGAGGTGGATGGTGTTCCAGATCAGCCAGGCCGCGTAGCCGGAGAGCTTGAATCCCTTTACGTTGACCACCGCATAGTTCATCCCCAGGGACACCAGCATCCCCTTGGGCTCAAACTCGAAGCGGATGTAGGTCTGGTTCGAGACGGCTCGGACCACATTCTCCGCCGCCAGCCGGGCTTGCTCGATGGCCAAGGGAGCAATCTGCGGCGTTTGCTCCGGCGGGGCCCCGCGCACCACGGCGTTATCGCCGATGGCGAAGACCCGGGGGTAATCGGGCAGGTGGAGTTGCGGCGTAACCAGCAGCCGCCCGGCTTGGGTTTTCGCCACCGGCAGCGACTCCAGCAAGGGATGGGCGCGCACGCCCGCGGTCCAGATCACCAGCGCGGCTTCAATCGTTTCTTTTTCTTTGCCGCCCAGTTCCACCCGCCCCGGCGCCACCCGCGTGACCCGCGCCTGCGTGCGCAGTTCGATTCCGGCACGTTCGAGCTTGCGGCGAGCGCGGGCGGCGAGGTCTGGGTCAACGCCCACCAGAATGTCCGAGGTAGCCTCCAGCAGCACCAGCTTGACCTCATCCAGAGGGATGCCCCGGTAGCGGGGCCCGACGTGGCGGTAGATGAGGTCGTGCAGCTCGGCCACCAGCTCCACCCCGGTGTAGCCGCCCCCCACGATCACGAAGGTCAGGAGCTGGCGCCGCGCCTCGGCGTCCGACTCGTGGTCGGCATGCTCGAGGAGATCCAGAATGTGGTCGCGCAGCACCACGGCGTCCTCCAGGCTGTGCACGGTGTAGCAGTACTCAGCCCCTTCGACGCCGAAAAAGCTGGGCACACTCCCCAGAGCGATGACCAGATGGTCGTAGGAGAGCGGCCCGGCCGAGGTACTGACCCGTCGGTTGGCCAGATCGAGCCCGGTCACTCGCGCCCGCAGGAAGCGGAAGCGGCGGTGGCGGCGGATGTCGCGGATGCTTTGCACAATGTGGCGGGGCTCGATATAGGAGGAGACGATTTGCGGCAGCAGGGGGGTGAAGAGGAAAAAGTTGTTCTCGCTGACCAGCAAGAGCTCGGCTGCGGGGCCGTCGCGGAAGCGCCGCTCCAGTTCCACCACTGCTTCCAGGCCGCCGAAGCCGGCGCCCAACACCACGATGCGGGCGGGGCGGCTCATCACTACACCAACCCTTTGGCCTGGCGCTGGCGTCGGGCTTCGTAGAGTACCACTCCGGCGGCCACGGCGACGTTGAGCGACCCAATGGTTCCGACGGTGGGGATGGAGACCACGAAGTCGCACTTCCCTCGCACGTGCTCGTGCAGGCCCTTGCCCTCGCCGCCGAGGACCACGCCCAGGGGTCCGGTTAAATCCACCTGGGTAAATCGCTGCGGGGCGCGCTCGTCGAGCCCCACCAGCCAGCAGCCGGCTGCTTTGAGGCGTTGGAGTGCCCGGCCGAGGTTGGTGACCCGCGCCACGGGAATATGTTCACTGGCCCCGGCGGACGTCTTCTCCACCGTCGGGGTGACGCTCGCTGCGCGCCGCTCAGGCAGTACCACCCCGTCAACCCCGGCGCAATATGCGGTGCGCAGGATGGCGCCCAGGTTGCGGGGGTCTTCCACACCGTCGAGCAGCAGGAAGAGGGCAGGGGCGTGCGCCTGGGCGATCAGCTCTTCCAGCTCGGTGTAGTGCTTGCTGCCTGCCAGTGCCGCCACGCCCTGGTGCTTGCGCGTGCCGGTGAAGCGGTCGAGTTCAGCGCGGCTGACGAAGCGCACCGGGATGTTGGCCGCCTGCGCCGCCGCCACAATCTTGTGCACTCGTGCCCGCAAAGCGGGACGGGCGACCAGCACTCGCTCGAGCGGCCGCGCGGCACCCAGGGCGTGCTCCACGGGATGAAGGCCATAGAGAATCGCCATCGCAACTCACGTGAAAACCGAGCAGAATTCCAGCACGCGCTGGCGGCAGCTTTTGACGTGCACGGGGAGGTCGAGTTCGGTGCCGCGCTCGATGAGGGGAATCAACTCGTCCAGGGTGGGCCCGAAGGGCAGGCCGGTGAGCATCATGCGGATGGGTTGGTGGAGGTTGCGGCCGCGCCAGTGGGTTTCACGCTTCACCTCTTCGAGAATCTGGTGGAAGCGGGGGACAGTGAGCCAGCTATCCTCGAGCACGCGCCGGCCAAACGCGCGGATCACCTCCCGAGCGCCTTCCCGTTCCACAGCCTCGCGGCCTTCGGGCAGGCGCAGGTAGTTCTCGGCGTGGTAGTCGAACAGCAGGCGGGTGCGCGGCGGCAGCAGCGAGACGAAATCGAGCCCGGGTAGCACGGCGCAGATGAGGTCACGCAGCCAGAGCCGTACCGGCTCGGCCAGCTCGTCCTGGGGCAGCCAGCCCACGCGGCAATAGGTGGGCAGGGCCAGGGTGAGCAGGTGATCGAGGTCGGTGCGCAGGAGCCACTCGTGGTTGATGCGCCGCAGAAGCTCAAAGTCAAAGCGCAGCGGCCCGGCCTGCAAGCCCTGCGGCGACCACTGTGCCCGCAACTCCTCCCGGGAAAAGATTTCGCCGGGTGCGGCCGCGTCAGGACCGGTCGGGGGTTGCCAGCCCAGGAGGGCGAGGAAGTTGATCAAGGCTTCGGGCAGCACGCCCAGCTCGCGCAACTCCGCCACCGAGGTGTGTCCGCTCCATTGGCCCCAGGGGGAGGGCTCGGATTCCACGATGGGAGGCAGCGTGGCCGCCCAGTCGGGAATGTCGCCCGCATCGCTCTCGGCCTCGGGGTCGAGCCCCAGCCAGGCCAGCTCCTCGCGCCCGGGAGCCTCGCCAGCGGCGGCCAGCGTGAACCGTTGGTTCTGCTGGCGAGCCCACAACCAGAGATAGAGCGCCCGGCGTGCGCTTTCCACCGTGAGTGCCGCGCTGGCAGAAGAAAAGTGAACCGAAACCATCACCTTCTAGAATACCACGCCGCCGCGCCGGGTACGGGCGCGGAACGAGGGAGGCCGGCGCGTGTGTGTGAGGGTGGTCGCGGGCAGGCGATGCGGGGCTCAGGCGGAGCTAGCCCGCGGAGCGGGCCGCCTGGCGGCGCTTGCGCGCCAGCAACTCCCGCGCTAGGCGTGGCAGCTCCTTGTACTTCAACTGCCCCTGCTCGTAGAGTTTCACCTTCAGCTTGGCGCGTTTGCGGCGCTTGTGGTGTTTTTTGCGGGCGATGAACTGTTTCTGTCGCATCTCGGGTGTAGTCCTCCAATCAGGAAGAAAAAGTTTCAGGCTAGAGCCTACCAGCGGCCGGCGCCGCTGGGCCACGCACATAACTACATACATTGAATGGGGGAACTCGACAAGCAGATTCCTCGGAATGACAAGCCAGAGCAGCGTAAAGGAGGCTTGTTCATCACCGTTCTTGGCCGCTCTCCAAGAGCACAATAGCCTGCGCCGCCATGGCGTCGCCCCGTCCCACCGCTTCCAGGCCTTCGGTGGTCTTCGCCTTGACGTTCACCTGCGGCGGCTCCACCCCCAGCGTGCGGGCCAGCGTCCCCCGCATGCGGGCAATGTAAGGCGCGAGCTTGGGCTCCTGGGCAATCACCACGGTGTCCACCTGGGCCACGCGCAGGCCTTTTTCTCCGAGCAAATTCACTACCCAGGCGAGCAGCTCCAGGCTGTTCGCGTCCTTCCATTGCCGGTCGGCAGCGGGGAAGTGCTGGCCGAGGTCGCCCAAACCGGCGGCCCCCAGCAATGCATCGGCGATGGCGTGGGTGAGCACGTCGCCGTCGGAATGCCCCGCCAGCCCTTTGGCGAAGGGAACCTCTACGCCGCCCAGAATCAGTTTCCGTTCCCTCACCAACCGATGATAGTCGTAGCCAATCCCGACTCGCATTCTTACTCCTCGCGCCCTGGAGTTTGTTCCTGGGCAAGGAGGAAGCGGGCGAGTTCGAGGTCGGCGGGGGTGGTGATTTTGATGTTCCGCTCGGAACCCATCACCACGGTGACCGGGTGGCCGAGGCGCTCGACCAAGACCGCCTCGTCGGAGCCGTGAAAGCCATCCGCACTAGCGCGGGCGAAGGCTTCCCGGAGCCAGTCGGCGCGGAAGACCTGCGGGGTCTGCGCCAGCACGATGCGTTCCCGGGGAATGGTAGTGGTGATGCGGGACGCGTGGCCGCCGGCGGCAGGCTCGACCTGCTTGACGGTGTCGCTGGCGGGCAGGCCGAGGATGGCGGCGCCGGTGGCGGTGGCGGCGTCGAGGGCCCGCTCGAGAAGCGCCGGCGCGACGAAGGGGCGCACGGCGTCGTGGACCAACACCAGTTCGGTATCCATGGCCACGCGGCGGAGGGCATTCGCCACCGATTCCTGCCGCGACCCGCCCCCTTCGACCACACTCACGCGCCCAGCATAAGCCTCCTGCGCCAAGCGGACCTCCACGGCAGCGCGGTCGGGGCGACGCACGGCCACAATCAACTGCTGGAGACGGGTGCAGGCAGCCAGCTTGCGCAGAGTCCAAAAGAGGATGGGGAGGCCCTCCAGGTCGAGCAACTGCTTGGGCGGCGCGGCGCCCTGGGCCGGGCGGCCGCCCGCCATCCGTACCCCGAGTCCGGCGGCGGGAACGATGGCGACAACTCGCATCGTAGCTCTCACTCGGGAAAGAAAGAGAGAGGTTTTCCTACTCTTCCGTTTCGGGGCCGCGGGAGCCCGGCCCGCCCATCGTCTGGTAGCGCCCTGGGCGCGGTGGGCCCGAGTTGGGCTGTCGGCGCGGCGGGACGGCGGAGGTATTGTGGGCCGCGGCGGGGCGGTCGCGGTCGTAGTGCCGCGCTTCTTCGTAGCGCCCGAAGATCATCTTGCCGGCGGTGGTTTGGAGCACGCTGGTGACGGTGATGTCGATGGTGCGGGAGATCATGCGCCGGGCGTTGTCAACCACCACCATGGTGCCGTCATCGAGATAGGCGACGCCCTGGTTGGGCTCTTTGCCCTCCTTGAGGATGAAGACCCGCATAGACTCGCCGGGCAACACGATGGGCTTGAGGGCGTTGGCCAGCTCATTGATGTTGAGCACATCGATGCCCTGGAGTTGCGCCACTTTGTTGAGGTTGAAGTCGTTGGTGATGATTTTGGCCTCGTAGCGCTTGGCCAATTCGATGAGCTTCATGTCGACGTCGCGGATGTGGGGCAGGTCGTCTTCGATGATCTCGGTGTGCAGGTTGGCGATCTTCTGGATGCGGTGGAGGATGTCCAGGCCGCGGCGGCCGCGGTTGCGCTTGAGGGAGTCAGCGGAGTCCGCCACCAGTTGCAGCTCACGCAGGACGAACTGGGGCAGGACCAGAATTCCATCCATGAAGCCGGCTTCGCAGATGTCGGCAATGCGCCCGTCAATGATCACGCTGGTGTCCACCACCTTGTAGTTGCGCTTGGGGGCGCGCTCAGCGCCGAAGAGCCCACCGAAGGCCTGAAGGTTCAGAAGGTCGCCCTTCTTGGCTCCGATGACCATTCCCAGGAAGGTCATCACCAGCACCAAGTACACCCGCAGGAAGGATAGGGTCTTGGGTTCGATGTTGGTTCCGCTCAGCACCAAGGCTATTAGGTAGGCGCAGAGAATGCCGGCAATCGCGCCCACCACCGCTCCGATCAGCCGCTTCAGGCTGGAGTGCCGCAAGCGCATTTCCAGCAGCACCCCGGCCAGCCCCAGCAGCACGCCGACCAGCACCGCATCGAAGCCGGTCAGGCGGAAGGGATGGAAGTGGTAGGTAGCTACCGCGGTCAACAGAATGAAGCTGAGCCGAAAGAGGCCGAGGTCCAGCCAACCCCACTTCTCCACTTCCCCTGCATGGGGTGGGCTGACGCGCGGGGGCGGAGAGAGGTCAACCCGGGCAGGAGTCGGCTCCTGACCCGGGGCCGCCGGCGCATTCCGTTCCCGGCGCCAACCTGCCTGGGGTTCGCGGATGGGACTCCCCTCCTTTCGTGGTTATGCCTGCTGTCCCCTACGGCCGGAAGCAGTCAGGACGCGCGCGCCTTGCGCCTTCCGGAAGACACTTGCGCAGTATAGCACCCGCCCGAGAGGAGCGACAAGGAGTTTGCCGGTGAGTCTGGGCAGGGGCTGGTGCGGTTCCCACCAGCGGGGCCGGGGGGAACCCTGCCTGGGGCAAACAGGCAGGCTCGGCTGGAGATTGAAAAGTAAACTCTTGGCACCGAGGAAGAATAAGTAACTTGGAACGGCACTACTCGCGATAGAGGCGGGGAATGCGCTTGCCCAGCCCGGAGAGAATCTCCGAGGCCACCGTGCCCAGCGCGCGCGCGGGTTCGGTCGGGGGGATGGAGGCGGTGCCGTTGGTGCCGATGAGGACCGCTTCATCACCGGCGCAGGCGTCGGGGACATGGGTGACATCGGCGAGGGTCAAGTCCATTCCGATGGTGCCCACGGTGGGGGCGTAGTGGCCGCGGAGGATCACCCGGCAGCGCCCGCTCAGGCCGCGGCGCCAGCCGTCGCCGTAACCGATGGGCAGGACGGCCAGCCGCGAGGGCCGCGGGGTGACATAGTTGGCCCCGTAACCCACCGGGGCGTGGGCGGGGTAGTCGCGCACCATATAGACCTGGGCCTTCAGGGTCAGCACCGGGCGGACAGGAATTTTTTGGGCGAATTCGGCGCTGCGGTCTTGGCCGTCGGCAAACTTGAAGAAGGACAAATAGCCGTAGAGCATCGACCCGGGCCGCACCATGGTTCCCCAGGTTTCCGGCCGGGCGGCGATGGCCCCGGTGTTGGCCAGGTGGACCAGGGGCGGCTGGAGGCCGTGGGCGGCGAACTCCGCCCGTACCTGCTCGAAGCACTTGAGTTGCTCGGCGGTCTGCGGGGAGGTGAAGTCTTCCGAGGAAGCGAAGTGGGTGTAGAGCCCTTCGAGCTCCACGCCCCGGCCGGCAGCCAACATTTCCAGGAGTCGCGGGACCTCTTGGCAGGGAATGCCCAGGCGACCCATCCCGGTGTCCACCTTGACGTGACAACGGAGGCGGCGCCCGGCCATCTGCGTCGCCTTCATGAGGCGCTCGAGTTGGCTCCGCTCGGTGATGCCGGGGGTGATGTCGTACTCCAGCAGCTCGCGCTCTTCCCCGGGAAAGAAACCGGTGAGGACGACGATAGGGGTGCGGATGCCAGCGCGGCGCAGCTCGACCCCTTCGCTGACGGAGGCCACCCCCAGCGCCTCCAGGCCGGCTTGCTCCAGAGCGCGCGCCACCTGCACAGCGCCGTGGCCGTAGGCGTCGGCCTTCACTACGGCCAGGATTTTCCGCTCCGGGCCCACGTGGCGGCGAATGAGAGCGAGATTTTCTTTCAGTTGCGGCAGTGAAATTTCCGCCCAACAGGGGCGCTCCGCCATGGTCTCCTCTGCTGCTCCCTTGCCCGAATTCGGGCCCGCCCGCCGAAGCCTTATCGAAGGCGGGCTTCCGGCCGACCCGTACGCTCCACAGCCTACAACTTTTCCGACGCCGCGACGAGCCAAAAAGATGCTTGCCCCCACTAAGCGGGCGTATTTTCTTACTCCGAATGCAGGAGAGCGCGCAACCCGAACAGGGGCGCAGTGCCTTCCTCTCAAGATGGTGGGACAGGCCTCTGGCCTGTCAGTCACAGCCCAGAGGGCTGTGCCACCGCTGGCTTGCCTAGCTCCGGCGTCAGAGGTCTTCTTCGGGGAGGCGGAGGAGGTTTTCGAAGCGGGTGAACTCGCGGAGGAAGGCGAGGTGGAGCCTGCCGGTGGGGCCGTTGCGCTGCTTGGCGACGATCAACTCGGCGCGCCCCCGGTCTTCTTCGGGGACGGTGTCAGGGTCGCGGTACATCTCCGGGCGGAAGACGAAGGCGACCACGTCGGCGTCCTGCTCGATGGAGCCGGACTCGCGCAGGTCGCTGAGCTGGGGGCGGTGGTCGCCGCCGCGCTGTTCGGGGGCGCGGCTCAACTGGCTAACGGCGATCAAGGGCACGTGCAGCTCTTTGGCCAGGGCCTTCAGGCCGCGGGAGATGCTGGAAATCTCCTGGGTACGGTTCTCGAAGCGTCCCCGACCGCTCATCAATTGCATGTAGTCCACGATCACCAGGCCCAGTCCCGCGGTTGCGGGATCGGCCTGGAGGCGGCGACACTTGGCGCGCATTTCGAGCACGGTCAGCGCCGGGGTGTCGTCAATGAAGATGGGGGCTTCGGCCAGCCGGCCCAGGGTGGTGGTCAACCGGCCCATCTCTTCGCGGTTCAAGAAGCCGCTGCGGAACTTGTGGGAGTCCACGCGGGCTTCCGCGCAGAGCAGGCGGAAGAGCAACGCCTCCCGGGCCATTTCCAGGCTGAAGATGGCGACCGGCTGCCCGCCTTGCATGGCGGCGTGCTGGGCGATGTTGAGCGCCAGCGCGGTCTTTCCCATCGCCGGGCGGGCGGCCAGCACAATCAGGTCGGCGGGCTGGAGGCCGGAGGTGAGGTTGTCGAAGTCAATGAAGCCGGTGGCCAGCCCGGTGATGTGCTGGCGGCGCTCGAAGAGTTCGTCCAGGCGGGGGAGGGTGGCGCGGGCAATCTCGCGCAGGGGCAACAGGCCGACTTTGACCCGCTCTTCGGCCAGGGCGAAGACGGCTTGCTCGGCGCGGTCCAGCACTTCATCGGCTTGCTCTTCGGCCTCGAAGGCCTGGTGGATGATGTTGTTCGAGGTGTGGATGAGGTTGCGCAGCAGCGCCTTCTCTTTGACGATGCGGGCATAGTGCTCGACGTTGGAGACCCGCGGGACACCGTCCACCAGCGACGAGAGGTAAGCGGTTCCGCCGGCGGCTTCCAGCTCCGCGGTGCGGTCCAACTCCTCGTTCAGGGTGATCAGGTCAATGGCGCGGTTCGCTTCCGAGAGCTCAATCATGCGGGCAAAGATGCGGCGGTGGCTGTCGAGGAAGAAGTCGGCCGGCTGGAGGACTTCGATGGCGGGGTGGAAAGCCTCGTTGTCGAGCAGGATGGCGCCCAACACGGAGCGCTCGGCTTCGAGGTTGTGAGGCAGCTTGCGCTCGAGGGTTACATCAGTAGTGGGCATTGCGCACTGGGCAGGGTCATTTTCGCTTTTTCTTTGCTAAGAGGTCAAGGGGAAACTATTACCTACCCCCGCACTTCTCAACGGTGCCCTCGAGCCACCCGCCGGTGCGCGCCAGGCTGTCCCAGATTCCTGCGGAGTTTTGGGGAGTATCGGGAACAGCCCAGCCACGCACAGCGGGCGCGCCCGAATCGGCCCGGCTGCACTCTTTGCCTCCAGCGGATGCGTCCGCACGGACGCCCGTCGGGGCGAGTGGCGCACCGAGTGCGCGCTTGCCCGAATGCGGGCTGGCGCGTTTACCCGGTGTCTGGCCGGGTCCGACTTCGCGCCATCCCCCGTCCCACTTGCCGGCGGGCAGGCCCTCCGGGGAAGGTTGCCTAAGGAAGCGGGGCCGTTAGTTGTGGCGAACGAACCTGCGTCCCCCCAGCCGGCAATTGGGAGTCGGGGTATGTCGGGAACGGGCGGGATTCTCTCCGGCGGTGAGTGCGGATGCAAGCGAAAAGCGACGTCTGGCTGTGGGAATCGGGTGGAAAAGCGGAGAAAGTTGTGACTGGTTGTGGAAAAAAACCGACCCGCCCCTACGGGCAGGTTACTCTTGCCGCACCACGTTGACTTTGACGGGAGCGGTGACTTCGCGGTGCAAGCGCAGGGGCACTTCGTACTCGCCCAGGGTCTTGATGGGCTCCTCGAGCACCACCTTGCGTTTGTCGATCTGGAAGCCTTTGGCGGCGAGCGCCGCGGCGATGTCCATGGCGGTGACCGAGCCGAATAACTGGTCGGATTCGCCTGCCTTGGCGGGGAGGGTGAGAACCAGCTCGGCCAACTGCGTGCCCAACGCCTCAGCGCTCGACTTCTCGCTGGCTTCCCGGCGGACGGCGGCCGCCTTCATTTCCGCCACCTGCTTGCGGTTGCCCGCCGTGGCCTCCATGGCCAGCTTGCGCGGCAGCAGGTAGTTGCGGGCGTAGCCGTCTTTCACGGTCACGATGTCCCCGCGCTGGCCCAGCTCGGGAATATCCTGGCGAAGTATGACTTCCATCATGTGCGCCCTCGGAGATTCTTTATCTTGCCCCCGGCGGTCTCCGCCGCCGCGATCCGGCAATTGTCAAGCTAGAAGGCAGCGGCGAAAGGCAGCAGGGCGATGTTACGCGCCCGCTTGATCGCCACCTTCAACACCCGTTGGTGCGGCGCGCATACCCCGGTCAGCCGCCGGGGGAGAATCTTGCCCCGGTCGCCGACGAAGGTGCGGATGAGGCTCACGTCTTTGTAATCGATGTGATCCCTCTTCTCGACACAAAACTTGCACACCTTGCGCCGCCGGTAGAAGCGTCGCCCGCCCGGACCGCGGCGGCCGCCGCCGCCGCGCCGGGAGGCGTCGCGGGGTCCGCGTCCGGGGGGTCTGGGGCCGGAGCTGCCGCGGGGTGCTGCTGGTTGTTCGGTCATGTTTTTTTCTCTTTTCTCAGGGGTGAGCGGTGGCGTCCGCCGAGGTGCCGCTGCTTCCGGGAGCCGTCCGTTGGCGGCGGGCAGCCCGGTGCTCGCGGCGGTGGCGAAGCTTCTCCCGCTTTTTCCGTTCCAGGTCCACGCGCACGCTGAAAATCTTGACCACCGGCTCAGCCACCTTGAGCCGGCGCTCGAGCTCCCGGAGCGTCTCCCCGCTTCCTTCGATTTCGAAAAAGACGTAGTACCCTTCGCGGTAAGCTCCCACGCGGTACGCCAGGGCGCGCTTGCCCCACTTTTCCACCTTCGTCACCTGGCCCCCGGCCCCGGCAACCGACTGTTGCATCTGTTCGACCACTGCCTCCGCCTCTGCCTCGGGGAGTTCCGGTCGGAGAATGAAAATCACCTCGTAGATTCGCATACTCACCTCTGCGTCCCACCCCCGCGGGCATCCCCGGGGGGGCGGCGACAATCAATTCACACCCGCGGCTGCGCAGCCGCCACGCGGCGATT
>JBHHYS010000027.1:0-30830 GCA_046757645.1 Terriglobia bacterium
GGCGCTTCCCGAGCATCGAGTAGGCCCACAGGAACAAAGGTTCCGTCAAGAAACTGAAAACCGTGCCGCGCTAGTATCTCCTGAATAGTCGTAGCCAGTTGCTGGCTTGTCCCCATAAGCCTCTCAGCTAGAATGCAGAGTGCAGTAAGCTGATGACCTGGTGCCATCTCGGCAAAGAGACGATCAATCGCTGGCATCACCTCGGCTCGGCTGCCAGAACCTCCTTTAGCCTCGGATCTTGAAGGGATACGGGTGACGTCGAAACCAGCAGCAGCAACGGTATTCCGAATGTCTTGGACTGAAAGTTTATTTAGTTCTGACCGGAGTGGAGCGTAAATGCGACTAATTTGTTGCTCACTGAGATTTGTGCTGGTTGTTGACATCTCTGACCTTCCACCTCCTGCAAGCGTGCTGTGATGTCCAGACTGGCTGCTTACGGGCTGCGGGCGATGCGACCGATGGCGAGGAGTTTTTCGAGCAGGGGCTTGAGGTGGGCCAGGGGCAACTGGGTGGCGGGATCGGAGAGGGCCTGGTCGGGGTTGTCGTGAACTTCGAGGAAGAGGCCGTCGACGCCGGCGGCGACGGCAGCGCAGGCGAGCGGCTCGACGAACTCGCGCTGGCCGCCGCTTTGGGTGCCTTCCCCGCCCGGCAGTTGCAGGGCGTGGGTGACGTCGAAAACTACCGGGTAGCCAAAGCCCCGCATTATCGGAAAGCTGCGCATATCCACGACCAAGTTATGGTAGCCGAAGCTCGAGCCGCGCTCGGTGACGAGAATGTTTTTGTTGCCGGTGCTGGCGACTTTTTCGATGGCGTGCTGCATCTCCCAGGGGGAGACGAACTGGCCCTTCTTGATGTTCACGACGCGCCCCGACTTGCCCGCCGCGACCAGTAAGTCGGTCTGCCGGGAGAGAAACGCGGGGATTTGCAGGATGTCGGCTACCTCAGCTGCCGCCGAGACCTGCGCGGGGTCGTGAACGTCGGTGAGGATGGGCAGCTTCAGTTCGGTTTTGATCCGCCGCAGCACCTTCAGGCCTTCGCGCAAGCCCGGGCCGCGGTAGGACTGGATCGAAGTGCGGTTCGCCTTGTCGTAGCTGGTCTTGAAAATGTAAGCCATCCCGCAGGCGGGCTCGGCGCAGACGGCTGCGATGCGCTCGGCCATCGAGCGCGCGTGGGCTTCCGACTCGATGACGCAAGGCCCGGCGATCAAAAAGAGACCGTTCGAGCCGCCCAGGCGCAACCCGCCCACAGCGATTTCGCGGGTAAAAGCGGTGGGCATACCAGCGGCCATTATCGCCTTCCACGTGCCCCCAGGCAATCCCCCGAGGGGTGGGGCGAGATAAACGGGAGGGGGCACAAGAAGCCCCTGCCCTACCCAAAGCCGTGCCCGCACAGACCCGCTTGGCCGCCGGGCAGACCCTTCGACTGCACGCAGGGCAAGCAGGAATGTCGGGACAGACAAGAATGTCTGTCCTACCAAAAACAACGCGAGAAATTTGCTCCACAAAAGCTAGGGGTGCGCGCGGCGGCGCGCTAGTTCAGCCCACGGGCTTCCGCCCGTGGGTGGCAAAGGCCCAGTGGCAGAAGCCGCTGGACTGAACAAAAAAGAAACGGGAGGGGGCAAGCCCCTGCCCTACCCCAGTCCGACGCCCCGCTCTACGCTTCCTTGCGGAGAACGGCAGCTTCCCTTCGAACGCCAGCACGGTTGTGGTAGGCGGCGCTGATGAAGGCTTTGAAGATCGGGTGGGGCTCGAACGGCTTCGACTTGAACTCCGGATGGAACTGGCAGCCCAAGAACCAGGGGTGGTAGGGAATTTCGACGATTTCCACGTAGGTGCCGTCGGGGGTGGCGCCGGTGACGCGCATCCCATGGGCGACAAGCGTCTCTTCGTACTCGCGGTTGAACTCGTAGCGGTGACGGTGGCGCTCGGAGATCTCGCCGGCGCCGCTGTAGGCCTGCCAGGCGAACGAGTTCTCTTCCAGCCGACACGGCCACGCCCCCAGGCGCATCGTCCCGCCCAACTCCTCCACCCCCAGCAACTCCCGCAGCTTGTAGATGACCCGATGAGGCGTGGCGGGGTTGAACTCGGTGGAGTCGGCGCTCTCCAGCCCGCAGACGTTGCGCGCGAACTCAATCACCGCGCACTGCATCCCCAAACAGATGCCCAAGAAGGGAACCTTATTTTCGCGGGCGTAGCGAATGGCGTTGAGCATCCCGGGGATGCCGCGTTTGCCGAAGCCGCCCGGCACCAGGATGGCGTCCAGCCCGGCGAGCCCCGACGCGTCGCGGTCCGGCCCTTCCACGCCCTCGGACTCAACCCAGGCAATCTGGGTTCGCAGATTGTGGGCCAGGCCGCCGTGGACGAGCGCTTCGCCAAGACTCTTGTAGGAGTCGCGCAGCTCGACGTATTTGCCCACCACCCCAATCTGCACCGTATCGCTGGGATGATGGATGCGGTGCACGAGGTCGCGCCAGCCGCTCAGGTCGGTGGAGCTCGCCTGCAGGTTCAGCCGGCGGAGAATCTGTTCGTCGAGCTTCTCCTCGGCCAGGGCGAGCGGCACCTCATAAATGGACGAAACCGTGCGGGCGGTGATCACTCCATCCTCGCTGACGTTGCAGAAAAGAGCAATCTTGGCCTTGACCTCGTGGGTCAGGGGCCGCTCGGTGCGGCAGAGCAGGATGTCGGGTTGGATGCCGATGCCGCGCAGCTCTTTGACACTGTGCTGGGTGGGTTTGGTCTTCAACTCGCCCGCGGTCTCGATGAACGGCACCAGGGTCACGTGAATGAACAGGGTGTTCTCCCGGCCCCGCTCCAGGCGCAACTGCCGGATGGCTTCCAGGAAGGGCAGCGACTCGATGTCCCCCACCGTGCCGCCGATTTCCACGATCACCACATCCATCTCGTCCGCTTGCCCGGAGCCGGTCGCAGGGGCCAGCTTGCGCATCGCCGCTTTGATTTCATTGGTGACGTGGGGAACCACCTGTACGGTCTTGCCCAGGTAGTCGCCGCGACGCTCCCGGGTGATGATGGACTCGTAGATGCGGCCGGCGGTCCAGTTGTGGTCGCGAGTCAAGCGGGCGTGGGTGAAGCGCTCGTAGTGGCCGAGGTCGAGGTCGGTTTCCGCGCCGTCGTCGGTGACGTACACCTCTCCGTGCTGATAGGGAGACATCGTCCCCGGATCGACGTTCAAGTAGGGATCCAACTTTTGGAGAGTGACTTTGAGACCGCGACTTTCGAGGAGGGCCCCAATCGAGGAGGCCGCCAGGCCCTTACCCAGAGAGGAAACTACACCACCGGTGATAAAGATATACTTGGACGCCGCCATTCGGGTTCCGGAACACCTCCGGCCGCTCAAAGCGAATTTTCCTGCTGCGGTTCATTGCCGGCTCCATTATGGGGCCGAGCCGCCCGCTTGTCAAACTATCTCGCCCCGCTTTTCGCCGTGACCGTCACAGTCTGCCCCGCGCTGGCCAACAGCGCCTGTCCCGCATCAACGACCCTGCTCCTTTTCGAGCAAGGCCCGCTTGCGTTCCAGACCCAAGCCGTACCCGCCCAACTCGCCGTTGTCGCGAATCACCCGGTGGCAAGGAATCACTAGCGGCACGGGATTGGTCGCGCAGGCGTGGCCCACCGCCCGCGCCGCGCCGGCCTTCCCCATTGCCCGGGCAACCTCGCCATAGGAGCGGGTGCTGCCGTAGGGGATGTGTCGTAGCTGCTCCCATACGCGGCATTGGAAGGCGGTGCCCTGCACGTCCACGGGCAAGTCGAGACGCGGCTGACGACCGGCAAGATGGCGGAGGATGGCGCGAACCCATTTACTCAGCCCGTTCCGATCACGACGCAATTCGGCCTGCGGATATTCCCGCCGCAGCTCAGCCTCGAGGGCGGCGGCGGAGCGGCCCAGGCTGACCGCGCAGATGCCCCGCTCCGTCCGCGCCACCAGCAGCCGGCCCAGAGGAGAAGCCGCCGTGATGTAGGCGATACGCACGCCGCGGCCCCCGCGGCGGTAGGTCGCCGGGGTCATCCCGAGCCTGGCGGAAGCCCGCTCGTAGAGCCGGCTGCTCGACCCGTAGCCCGCCTCGTAGAGCGCGCGGGTGACGTCTTGTCCCCGGCGCACGTGCGCCTTGAATCCATCTAGGCGCCGCGCATCGGCGTATTGCCGCGGTGTTACACCCACCAGACGCTTGAAGGTGCGTTGCAGGTGGTGCGGGCTCGCGCCCACCTCAGCGCTCAATCGAGCCAGCGTCAGGGGCCCCTCCTGGTTCGCCTCGATGACACGCGAGACGCGCTCAACGACTTCCCGCTGGGGGTCGCTGACCCGAACCACCCTCGGCCGGCACCGTTGGCAGGGGCGATGTCCCGCCTGCTCAGCTGCTTCAGGCTGCAGGAAGAAAACCACCCGATCCCGCCGAGGGCGGCGCGCCGCACATGAAGGCCGACAGTAGATGCCGGTCGAACGGACCGCAAAAACGAAACGCCCATCGAATCGCCTGTCCCGCTCCACGACGGCCCGCCACCATCTCTTCCTCTTGTTGTCCCCGCCAGCCGCCATCTTGCGGTTGTCTTTCGTTTGCTTCTTTTGCCTCATTTTCTGCCCCTCGGCCGCCGAGCCTAGGCCAAGGTCGCGGGGTAATCCATCCGAATCTTGCTTCCGAATCGAACCCCAAATGGGCCTGCCTGCACACCCGCAAGAGGCAAACAAAAGGCGGCTGGCTGACTTACCTCGTCATCCCTGCCCGCGCCGGAGCGCCGCCTCAGCCCGGGCCAGGTCCTCGGGGGTGTCCACGCCGATGGAGTCGTAGGGCGTTTCTATCACCTTGATGGGAATCCCGTGTTCGAGAAGCCGCAACTGCTCCAGCCGCTCCCGCTGCTCGCCCGGCGTGGGCGGCAAGTACGGGAACCGCAGCAGGAACGACCGGGTGTAGACGTAGAGCCCCAGGTGCTTGAAATACGCCTGCACGTCCAGGTTGACCTCCCCGCGCAGCGGCGGGACTGGCTGCCGGGAAAACCCCACCGCTAACCCCTGGGCATCGGTAACCACTTTGACCACGTTGGGGCTGAGGAGGCTTTCCCGGTCGCGGATGCGGGTTTTGAGCGTGGCCACTTCCAGCGCCGCATCGGAGAAGAACGCTTCGATGGCCTCACCAATCGCCCGCGGCGCAATCAGCGGCTCGTCCCCTTGCAGGTTGACCACCAGGTCGCACTCCACCCCCTCGACTAGTTCGGCCAAGCGGTCGCTGCCCGAGGCATGGTCGGACCGGGTCAACCGCGCCTCCCCGCCGAACCCCTCCACCGCCACCACAATGCGAGCATCATCCGTGGCCACAATCACCCGGCTCACGTAGGGCGCTGCCGCGGCCTGGCGGTAGACGTGCTCGATCATGGGCTTGCCGCCCAACAAGGCTAGCGCTTTCCCGGGAAAGCGCGTCGAAAGGTAGCGAGCCGGAATGCCCGCGACCACACGCCTCGCAAAGGACAACTTGGCGGTGCCCCTCTGCACCCGACGGGCATACTAGCACGGGGTAGCTGTTTTTGCTAGAATCGATAGCCGGCGGCTGTGCAAAGCTTGAGGCGGGCGCCATGAACGAGGGCTACAGAGCTCGGCTGAGTGTGTTGCTGGCAGCGCTGGTGCTCGGGGCGCCGACGGCGTTCGACGCTCAGAGCGGCCAACCCCTGCTGGCCCCGGACAACCGCAGCACTCGTTTGCGGGTTGACGTTGACTTGGTGCTGGTAAACGTCACCGTCACCGACCCGTTCAATCGCCTGGTGACCGGATTGAGCAAGGACCACTTTGAGATCTACGAGGACAAGAAACGCCAAAAGGTCCTCTATTTTTCCAGCGAAGACGCTCCCCTCTCCCTGGGCATGCTCTTTGACCTCAGCAGCAGCATGAAACGCGCCGGCAAACTCAGGCGGGCGGTGGACTCAGCCGTGCAATTCCTCCTCACCGCCAACCCCCAGGACGAGTTCTTCGTGGTGCAGTTCGCCGATGCCCCGCGGCTGCGGGGCGGCTTCACCAGCCGCGTCGAAGACATCCAGAACCAGCTCGTCTACGTAGAAGCCGGGGGGCAAACCGCCCTGCTGGACGCCATCTACCTGGGCCTGAACACCATGCGCCAGGCCCATAATGCCCGCAAGGCCCTGCTGGTGATCTCCGACGGCGGCGATAACCACAGCCGCTACGGCGTAAAAGACATCAAATCCTTTGTCCGCGAAGCCGATGTGCAAATCTACGCCATCGGCATCTTCGACCCGGTCGGCGAGCGCGCGCAGCCGGAAATACTCTGGGGCCCTACGCTGCTGAGCGACATTGCCACCATGACCGGGGGCCGGATGTTCCCCGTGGAGCTGCACAACCTCTCCGCCCTCCCCGACGTGGCCGAGAAAATTAGCATCGAGCTGCGCAACCAATACGTGCTCGGCTACCGTCCAACCAATCAGAAGCGGGACGGCAGTTGGCGGAAGATCAAGGTGAAGTTGAAGCCGCCCAAAGGCCTGCCCCCGCTCACCGCTTATGCACGCTCGGGATACTATGCTCCCTTTCACTAACCCCGCGGCCCCGGCCCGGCGGGCGTGGATGCTGGTCTTGGCGGGCGCCCTGCTGCTCGGACTCCCGACAGCCGCCCAGCAGCGGCGGCACCCCAGGCAGGGCAACGACTTTACCCTCACGGTGGATGTAGACCTGGTGGTGCTGCACACCACCGTAGTGGACAAGCGCGGGCGGCTGATCAACAACCTGCAGTCCGAGCACTTCAAAATCTACGAAGACAATGTGGAGCAAAAACTCGCCGTCTTCCGCAACGAGGAGGTGCCCGTAACCACAGGGCTGGTGCTGGATAACAGCTCCTCGATGAAGGACAACCGCCGGGCGATGATGGCCGGCGCGCTCCGTTTCGTCGAAACCTCGAATTCCCGGGACGAAATCTTTGTGGTCAACTTCAACGAGGATTACTACCTGGACCTCCAGGACCAGGACTTCACCAACGAGATCGAAAAACTGAAAGAGGCCCTGGAGAAAACAAATACCCGCGGCGGCACCGCGTTCTACGATGCGGTCCGGGCGTCGCTCGAGCACCTGAAGCGAGGGACCGTGCAAAAGAAGGTGCTGCTGATCATCAGCGACGGCGTGGACCACGTCAGCGTCTCCGATTTCGATACCCTGCTGCGCGACGCCCAGCGCGCCGACGCAGCCCTCTACTTTGTGGGATTGCCCTGCGCCGAAGAGAAGCGCGACTGCCGGAAAGCCAAGCGGCAGATGCGCAAGCTGGCCAGTGTCACCGGGGGAATGGCCTACTTCCCTACCTCCATCGAGCAGGTGGAAGCGCTCTGCAAACAGATCGCTCGCGACATCCGCAGCCAGTACGTTCTAGGCTACTATCCCACCAACCGCGCCCGCGACGGCAGCTTCCGCCGCGTGCAGGTGCGGGTCAATCCCCCCAAGGGCCACAAGAAACTCTTCCCCCGCACCCGCCCCGGCTACTACGCCCCCAGCGAGGACCGCGCCGGCTCGCAGTAGCTCCCGCGCGGCTCGCTTCGCGCTTCGTTCGGCTCGAACTCAGCCCGCTCACCGGTCACCCATCGCTCGCCAGCCTTCACCGGCGGTTTCTCTGGCCAGAAGATAAGCCGGCGCCGACCGTCAGCGGACGACCTTAGTCGTGCCGATGCAGAAGGGGCTGCCTCAGACGGCTTTCGCCTCTGAGGCTGGTTGTTTTGCCGTGGTAAGTTCGCCGAGGAAGCTGGTGCCGAAAGGAAGGCGGAGACCGAAGTTCTCCGCGATCGTCTGGCCGATATCGGCGAGCGAGCGGCGCACCCCGAGGTTGACCCCGCTGCGCCCGGCGGATGAGTAGGCCAGCAGGGGGACGTACTCGCGGGAGTGGTCAGTGGATGGCGTGGCCGGGTCGCAGCCGTGGTCGGCGGTGACGATCAGCAAGTCGTCCCGCCCGAGCCTCTCCACCATCTGTCCCACGCCAGCGTCGGCTTCCTCGAGCGCCCGCGCGTAGCCTTCCACGTTGTTCCGGTGGCCGTAGATCATGTCGAAGTCCACCAGGTTGGTAAAGAGGAGCCCGGCGCGGTGCTGGTCGAGCGCCGCCAAGGTCTTGACGATTCCCTCCGCGTTGTTCTTGGTCTTGGTGTAGGCGGCCAGCCCCCGCCCGCAGTAGATGTCATGAATTTTGCCGATGCCGCAGGTGAACACCCCGGCTGCGCGCAAGCGGTCGAGCAGCGTGGGTTGGGGCGGCGGGATGGCAAAGTCGCGGCGGCGCTCCGTGCGGGTGAACCGCCCCGGCTGACCCACGAACGGCCGAGCGATGACCCGCCCCACCCGGTGGGGCGGCTGCAAGAGCTCCCGCGCCACCTGGCACATCCGGTAGAGCTCTTCCACCGGAATCACCTCTTCGTGCGCCGCCACTTGAAACACACTGTCCGCCGAGGTGTAAACGATGGGTGAGCCGGTGCGCACGTGCTCCTCGCCCAGTTCCTGGATGATTTCCGTCCCGCTGGCGGCTTTGTTGCCCAACACCCGCCGGCCGACGGCAGCCTCGAACTTCTCGATGACCTCGGGCGGGAAACCATTCGGGTAGGTGGGAAAGGGCTGTTCCAGATAGAGCCCCGCCATCTCCCAGTGGCCCGTGGTGGTGTCTTTGCCGGGAGAGGCGGTGGCGGCCTTGCCGTAGGCCCCCGCCGGCCGCGCCGGCGCCTCCAGGTGCGCCAGCGGCTTGATGTTGGCCAGCCCCAGCCGCACCAGCGTAGGCAGCTTCAACGGGCGCGCGGCCGCCACGTGCCCCAGGGTGTCCCTGCCGGCGTCCCCGAAGGCAGCCGCGTCGGGCATCTCCCCGATGCCTACGCTGTCCAGCACAATCAGCACCACCCGCCGGAACGGTCGGCCTTTGCCGCCCGAACTCGCTATGCCCTCAGCTTCTTTTTTATGGATCACACACCATACTTTATCACGAATGACCGCGGCAGGAACCCGGCTTCCCGGCGCTGACCTCCTCGCGCGCTCCCCGCAGGACCCGCCGGTTTGGCTTGAAGTGTGCTCCCGGGGTGGGCGGTTGCGTGCACACCAACCGGGTTCTATAATTGGGGGTTTGGTATCGCGACGTCGAAGGCGTCTGTAGGCATGCGTTTCGGTGGCGCGACACCGACCTGGAAGCCATGGCCACCAAGGTTGCTGCCACCGCCCCCTCCCTCCCCGAGACCCGAGACGCCATCCGGGTGCGCGGCGCCCGTGTCCATAACCTGAAAAATATCGACTTCGAGATTCCCCACGGCACCATCACCGTGGTCACCGGGGTTTCGGGCTCGGGTAAATCCTCGCTGGCCTTCGACACCATCTACGCCGAAGGGCAGCGCCGCTATGTCGAATCGCTCTCCGCCTACGCCCGGCAATTCCTGGAGCGCATCGAGAAGCCGGACGTGGATGAAATCACCGGCATCGCCCCGGCCATCGCCATCAAGCAGAAGAACACCAGCCGGAACCCTCGCTCCACCGTGGCCACCGCCACCGAGGTTTACGACTACCTCCGCCTGCTCTTTGCCCGCATCGGCCTGACCTACTGCACCCAGTGCGGTACCCGCGTGGAAAAAGACACCGTGGACCAGGTGGCCGAGCGCGTCTTGCAGCTCTCCCCGGGAACGCGCTTCAACGTGCTCTTTCGGGTGCCCGTGCATCCATTCTCTCCATCGCAGAACCCGGCGGCTCGTCCCGAGCCCAGTCGTGGGACCCCTGCTGGCGGGAGACGCGGAAAAAAAACAGGCCCGTCCAATGCCGCTCTGAAGAATGTCCTCTCCACCCTGCGCCAGCGCGGCTTCAACCGTCTCTACCAGCGCGGAACGGGCGCGGAGGGCCGCGTGTTCGAGTTCTCCACCCCGGAGTCGCTCCTGGATGTGGACTTTTCCCGCCCGGTGTACGTCCTGGTGGACCGCCTGGCAGTCCCCTCACCGCCGGACGAGATTGCCGGACTGCGCTCCCGGCTGGTCGATTCCATCGAGCTCTGCTACCGGGAGGGCAACGGCGAAGCCTTTATTGAACTCGCCACCGCGGAGGGCCCGGAGAAGAACCGCTGGTGGCGCTTCAGCGAGCGCTTTGAGTGCCGTCGCTGCGGCCTCCGCTACGCCGAGCCCGAACCCATCCTCTTCAGCTTCAACAGCCCCTACGGGGCCTGCCCCCGCTGCCAGGGCTTCGGCAACACCATTGACTTCGACCTGAACCGCGTGATCCCCGACAAGTCCAAGCCGCTCGCCGAAGGCGCCATCGACCCCTGGACCAAACCGCGCTACCGCCATCTCTTGGGCGAGCTGCGGCGCTTCTGCCGGCGGGAAGCCATCCCCTTCGAGAACTCCTGGAACCAGCTCGGCGCCCGGGCGCGAAAAAAAAACTGGGAGGGCGACCCCGATTTCCCCGGCATCAAGGGCTTTTTCGCCTGGCTGGAGCGGAAGAAGTACAAGCTGCACGTGCGCGTTTTCCTCAGCCGCTACCGCGGCTATGCCACCTGCCCGGAGTGCGCGGGCACGCGGCTGCGCAAGGAAGCCCGGGCGGTGCGCCTCCCGGGCGCTGCGGGCGAGGCCGGCAAGACCATCACCGAGGTGGTGGCCATGACCATCGCCGCGGCGCGCCGCTTCTTCGACGCCCTCGAACTCACCCCCGCCCAGGCGGCCATTGCCGAAAAAATCGTCGAGGAGCTGCACCACCGCTTGCGCTTTCTCGATGAGGTGGGACTTGACTACATCTCTCTCGACCGCCTGACCTCCACTTTGGCCGGCGGCGAAGCGCAGCGCATTCAACTCGCGACCTCCATCGGCTCCCGCCTGGTGGGCGCACTCTACGTGCTCGACGAACCTTCCATCGGCCTTCACGCCCGCGATACCCACCGCCTGATTGAAATCCTCAAGAGCCTCCGCGACCTCGGCAATACCATCCTGGTGGTGGAACACGACCCCGAACTCATCGGCTGCGCCAACCAGGTGATCGACCTGGGCCCGGGGGCCGGCGAACACGGCGGCCGGGTAGTGTTCGCCGGCCCCCGCCAGAAGCTGGTTCGCGCGCCGCAGTCGCTGACCGGGCGGTATCTGGCCGGGGCGTTGCGTGTGCCTATCCCCGCCACCCGGCGACGCCCGAACCGGGAGTGGCTGCGCTTCCGCGCTTGCGCGGTGCACAACCTCAAGCAGATCGACGCCGAGATCCCGCTGGGGCTGATGGTGGCGGTCACCGGGGTGTCAGGCTCGGGCAAATCGTCTCTGGTGCATGAGGTGATCTACCGCACCCTCGCCGCCCGCCGCAATGGCGCCCCGGGCGGTGCGGGGGTGAACTGCGCCGGCGTCGAGGGCGCCGAGCGCATCCAGGAGGTGGTGCTGGTTGACCAGTCGCCCCTCGGCCGCACCCCCCGCTCCAACCCGGTCACCTACATCAAGGCCTTCGATGCCATTCGCGAACTGCTGGCCGCCACCCCGGTGGCCAAGAAACGCAGTTACACCCCCGGCTCCTTCAGCTTCAACGTCCCCGGCGGCCGCTGCGAAACCTGCCAGGGCGAGGGCACCGTGACCGTGGAGATGCAGTTCCTGGCCGATGTCGAGCTGGTCTGCGAGGAGTGCAAGGGAACGCGCTTCAAGAGCAGCGTCCTCGACGTGCACTACAAGGGAAGAAACGTCCACGAAATCCTGCAACTGACCGTGCGGGAAGCGCTCGCCTTCTTCGCCGGCGCCCCCAAGGTGGTTCGCCGACTCAAGATTCTCGACGAGGTGGGGCTGGGCTATGTGCGCCTGGGACAGTCGGCCACCACGCTCTCCGGCGGCGAGGCCCAGCGGGTCAAGCTGGCGGCGCACTTGGCGCGGGAAGAAGGCACTCGCCAGGAACCCATCCCTCACATCCTCTATCTTTTCGACGAGCCGACAACCGGACTGCACTTCGACGACATCCAAAAACTCCTGGGGGCATTTCGCAAACTGCTCGAGGCCGGAGCCACGGTGCTGATCATCGAGCACAATCTCGACGTCATCAAGTCCGCCGACTGGATCATTGATCTGGGGCCGGAGGGCGGCGACGCCGGCGGCAGCATCGTGGTCGCCGGCCCACCCGAGCAGGTGGCCAAGTCCCCGCGATCCTACACCGGACGGTTTCTGGCCCGGGTGCTGAACAGCGCCCGCCCGCGAAACAACTCCGTCGCTGCGCGATGACCATGGCGGCTACAACCGTGAGACAAGGGCTCAAGCCGGTTGGGACGGCGCTTTGCGTGGCCACTCTGCTCACCGCCTTCTCTCTCGCCGCCCAGACCTCGCCTAAGAGGCCCGACACCAAAAAAACCGCCGCAGAGCAACCAGCGGCCGTGGCGCTCTCGGGCGCCCAGCAGGCCATCGACCGCCAAGACTACGCCACCGCCGTCACCCTCCTGGAAAACTTCCTCCTCGAGCACCCTGGAGAGGTCGAGGCGCTCTTCAACCTCGCCTACGCTTACAGCCTGTTGGGACGCACCGCCGACGCCATCGATATGTATGGGCAGACGCTGGAGGTCGACCCCAAACTGTTTGCTGCTCACCTGAACCTGGGTGTGCTGCTTATCGAGGCTGAAAAGCCGACGGCGGCAGCAGCGGAACTGAAGCGCGCCTTGGAACTCGAGCCCGACAACTACCGCGCTCACTTCTCCACCGCAGTGGCGCTGGAACGGCTCGGGAAGAAGCAGGAAGCTCTGGCGCACTACCGCCGGGCGGCTGCCCTCGACCCCACCCGGACGGAGCCGCGGCGGGCGGTGCTGGAGTTGCTGCTCGAAAAAGAGGACTGGGAGGAGGCCCAGACGGCGCTCCAGGAGTTGTTGGCGCTGGAACCCCGCGACCCGGAACTGCTGCGCCTGGGCAGCGATTTGCTCCTGCGGCAGGGGAAGGACGAAAAAGCCCTTGCGGCCTACGAAGACTATTTGGCCGTGCAGCCGGAGGACGCTGCCATCCACCTCCAGGTTGGGCGGCTCTACCGCGAGCAGGGGAAAGCCGAGGAGGCGCTGCGCCATTTCCGCGCCGCCGAGAAAAACTCCCCCTCCCCGGGCTCCGCGGACCCCACCGCTGAGTTGAGCGTGCGCGAGCAGGCTGACACGCTGGCGGCGCTGGAGCGGTGGAGCGAAGCCATCCCCCTCTATCGCCGCACGCTGGCGCGCGAGCCGGGCGACGCCGAGCTACACGCCGCGCTGGGCTACGCCTACCTCAAGGAGCGCCGCTTCGAATCGGCCATCCGCGAACTGCTGGCCACACTCAAGCTCGACCCCAAGAACGTCGAGGCCTACAATCACCTGGCCTCGGCCCTCTACCTCAGCGGCAATCGGCCGGGCGCCATCCAGATTCTCGACCGCCGCGCCGCCCTCGCGGAAGAAACTCTCGGAACCCTGTTCTTGCGGGCCATGAGCTACGATGAACTCAAGCAATGCGCCCCGGCGATCACTTATTACGAAAAGTTCCTGGCCCTGAATCGCAGTACACAATCGGACCAGTACTTCCAAGCTACCGCACGCCTGCGGCGGTTGAAAAAAACCTGTCGGCAGCGCCGCCGCTAGGAGAGAATCAAAGCATGCGGCGCGCCGCCTACATCCCCAAGGCCCTCCTGGGAGTGCTCTTGCTGGGAAGCGTCGCGGCCACTGACGACCTGGCCAAACTGCGGCAGAAACTCGCCCGGGAGACTGACCCCGCCGACCGCGCCAAGATTACGGTTAAGATTGGGCGGGAGATGCTCAAGCAGATTGCCAAAATTTACAAAGAGGGCGCCTACACCGACGCGGAACAGCTGTTGGGCGAGTACCGCGAGGCGGTGCGGGCCGCCCACCGCGATCTGGCGCAATCCGGACGCGATGCGCGCCGCAAACCGAAAGGCTTCAAAGACCTGGAAATCCACCTGCGCAAGAGCGAGCGAAAACTGGAGGATGTCACCCGCGGGCTTCCCTACGATGTCCGGGCGCCCGTGGAAGAAGCGGTCGCCGAAATGGAAGCCATCCGCCTCAAGCTGCTGCGAGCCCTGATGACGGGGAAGGAGCAACAACCATGAGAGCCACTTGGATTCTCGTCGGGGGACTCGCCCTCGCCGGGGCGAGCGGCCCCGGCGCAGCCCAGCAGACCGAATACCTGACCGCCGCCGAAGTTCAGGAGGTGCGCGACACCCAGGAGCCCAACCAGCGGGTGAAACTCTTCCTGGGTTTTGCCGACGAGCGCCTGCTCAGGTTCAAAAAAGCCTTGGCCCCGGCCCCGGGCAGCAAGCCAACTCACCCGGACGTGCTCCAGGACTTGCTCAATAACTTCATCAACGCGGTGGATGACGCCGCCGGGACGCTGGAGTGGGCGCTGGAACGGGGCGGCGTGGACCTCCGAAAAAGTCGTGACGAGGTGGGCAAACGCGGAGAAGATTTTTTGGCTCGGCTGGCCCGCATCCAGCAGTCCTACCCGATAGCCGAAGGCGATTTGCGCTACGACTTGGACGACGCGGCCGAGGCCACCCACGACCTGCTCAAGCTCGGCAAGCGGATTCCCGACAAACCCATTCCCCCCAAGCAACCCCGGGCAGTGGGGACTGCAACCGCCTCCGAGCGCCCGGCACCCGCGGGACGTCCCACCTTGAAGCGCAGAGAAGAAAAAGAAAAAAAGAAAGACAACAAGCCCCAGTAGCGCAGCCGCGACCCGCTGCCGCTCCTACCCCGGCCGACCCAAAGTGCTACCATAGAGAATTGACCTGCCCGCTGGCGGCCAGGAGGCGTGGAGTCCCGCGGATGGAGCTCGAAGAAAAAGTTAACCAGTTGCCCACGGCCGCGGGCGTCTACCTGTTCAAGGACGTTCGCGGGAAGGTGATCTACGTCGGAAAGGCCAAGTCGCTGCGGGCGCGCGTCCGCTCCTACTTTGCCGAGGGCAAGTGGCTCGACGCCAAGACGGGCACGCTGATGCGGGAGACCGCCGAGGTGGAAACCCTGGTGGTGGACAACAACAAGGAGGCGCTGGCGCTCGAAAACAACCTCATCAAACAATACCGCCCTCGCTTCAACGTGTTGCTCCGTGATGACAAAACCTATCCTTACCTCAAGTTCACCGCGGGGGAAAAATACCCGCGCATCTACGTCACCCGCCGGTTGAAGAAAGACGGCTCCCTCTATTTTGGTCCTTACTTCCCTGCCAGCCTGGCCCACCGCCTCGCCGACCTGATTCACCGCTACTTCAAGGTGCCCTCCTGCAAGGTGGACTTGACGCGGCCCCACCCCCGCCCTTGCCTGCAGTACTACATCCAGCGCTGCCTGGGCCCATGCGTCCCCGGGCTGACCACGGACGAACGCTATGCGGAAGCCGCCCGCGACGTCCGGCTCTTCCTGGACGGCAAGCACGGCGCTCTGCTCGCCAGCCTGCACACCCGAATGCAGCAAGCGGCCGCGGAGGAGCGCTTCGAGCAAGCCGCCGCCTACCGCAACCTCATCCACACCGTGGAAGAGGTGCAGGAGAAACAGAAGCTGGCCGCGGCGGCGGGCGATGACACCGACATCCTCGGCTACCACTACGAGGCCCCGCTGCTGGCAGCCAACCTGTTTCACGTCCGGGGCGGGCGGGTGGTGGACCGGCGGGAGTTTTTCTGGGAAGACCGGGAGGAGTTCGAGCCGCGGGAGTTTGTGGAGACGCTGCTGAAACAGGTCTACCTCGACGCCGCCTACATCCCCCACGCCATCCACGTGCCCGTGGACTTCGAGGACCGGGTGCTGCTGGAAGAAATCCTCAGCGAGCAGCGGGGCAAGCGCGTAGAAATCGTTACTCCACAACGCGGTCCCAAGCGGGCCTTGCTGGACCTGGTAATGAAGAACGCCGCCCACAGCTTCACCCAGCGCTTCCGGGTCTTGACCCCTAGCTCGCAGGCCATCGCCGAGTCGCTCCAAGCCGCGCTCAACCTGGAGCCGGCCCCGCGGCGCATCGAGAGCTTCGACGTCTCCCATCTGCAGGGGGCGGAAACGGTGGCTTCGCTGGTGGTATGGGAGCGGGGGCGAATGAGGAAGTCGGACTACCGCAAGTTCATCATCCGCACCGCCCCCGCCGGTGACGACTTCGCTGCCCTCAAGGAAGCCGTCGGCCGCCGCTACCGGCGCTTGCAGGAGGAGAAGAAACCGCTGCCCGACCTCATCCTGGTGGACGGAGGCCTGGGGCAGTTGCACGCCGCTGCCGAGGCCCTGGAAGAGTTGGCCATCATCAACCAGCCGCTGGCGGCCATCGCCAAGAAGGAAGAAGTCATCTACGTTCACGGGCAGGAGGAGGAGCCCGTGGTGCTCGATCGACACTCGCCCGTGCTCCACTTGGTACAACGAATCCGCGACGAAACCCACCGCTTCGCCCTCACCTTCCACCGGCAACGCCGTGCCCGCCGCGACCTCCGTTCCGAGCTGGAGAAAATTCCCGGCGTGGGTGCGCGGACGGCACAGAAGCTGCTCACCACCTTCGGCAGCCTGGAGCGCATCCGCGAACTCCCCCCCGAGGAGCTGGCCACCGCCATCCCCCGCGCCCAAGCGGAGCGCATCGCCGAGTACTTCCGCGCCGCCAGCCGCCGCTAGCAACCGCAGTGAATCTGACGGAGCGGCTAGACCAACAATTGACCGGAAAAGAGCCGCGGGAGTACGCTACCCTCGGGTTGGCTTGGTGACAGTCAAAAATTCTGCGTGTAGTTAAAGAGGTAACTGCCCCATGAACATCCGTGTAGCTATTGCCCGGAAGATATTGTCGGGGCGGGCGGGCTTTGCGCTCAGCCTCGCTGCGTTCGTTGTCGTTTCCGCTGCACCCCTGGTCGCGGGCGACGAAGTGTTTACGCCCTATCACGTGGCCAAGCTGCGCCAAGTGGCCGAAGCGGCCATCTCACCCAACGGGACACAGGTGGCTTACGTGCTGCGGATTCCGCGCCAGCCCGGAAAGGACACGGACGGGCCCGCCTGGGAGGAGCTTCACCTGGTCAATGAAAACGGCGTCTCTCGACCCTTTGTCACCGGCCAGGTCAACGTAAGCAAGGTGGCGTGGACGCCCGGCGGAAAAGGAATTTCCTTCCTCGCCAAACGCAGCCAAGACGAGCACAAGACGCTCTACGTCATTCCGGTGGACGGCGGCGAAGCACGCCGAGTGCTCAGCCATGGTGCTGACGTCAAGGAATACTCGTGGAGCCCCGATGGCCGCCGGGTGGCTTTCCTGGCCGAAGAAGCGCTTCCCAAAGAGAAGAAGAAGCTCAAAGAGAAGGGCTTCAACCAGCAGGTCTACGAAGAAGAGGTGCGCCCGGTACGCGTATGGATCGCTGCGGTGGACGGTGAAGACCTCAGGCCGCGGGCGCTCGACCTCCCCGGGTCGGCCTCGGAACTCCACTGGAGCCCGGCGGGGGCGCGGCTGGCGGTGGCGCTCGCGCCCACGCCTCTGATTGACGACCACTACATGAAACGCACGCTACACCTGGTGGACGCCGACACGGGCGAGATCGTCGCCCGCCTCGACAACCCGGGGAAGCTGGGGCAGGTCGCCTGGAGTCCGGACGGGCAGCAGCTGGCCATCATCTCCGCCGCCGACCGGAACGACCCTCGGGAGGGACGCTTAATGGTGGCTTCGGCCAGCGGCGGCGCTTTGCGCAATCTGCTCCCCGACTACCAAGGGCACGTCAGCCGCATCGCCTGGCAGGACGCCGAGACGCTGATGTTCCTGGGCGATGAAGGAGTCTGGACCACCTGCGGCGAAGTCCGCCGCGACGCCTCGGGACGCAAGACCATCATCCCCGCCGGCGGGCCGGTGCTCACTGACTTCTCCCTCGCGGGCGACGCCCCGGCAGCCGCTTTCATCGGCGAGAGACCCCGCCATCCCCGCGAGGTTTTCTTCATGAAGCACGGCGACGCCGGACCGCAGCGGTTGACCCAAAGCAATCCCTGGCTGGCAGAGATGCGCTTCGCCCCCCAGGAGGTGGTGAGCTTCACGGCCCGCGACGGGCTGCGCCTTGAAGGCATCCTCATCCGCCCCCTCAACCCAGAAGAAGGAAAACGCTACCCGCTGATTCTCAGGGTCCACGGCGGGCCCGAGGCGCATTACCGTAACGGCTGGCTCACCAGTTACACTTCGCCCGGACAGGTTGGCGCCGCCGCGGGCTTCGCCGTCTTTTATCCCAACTACCGGGGCAGCACCGGGCGCGGCGTCGCATTCTCCAAGCGGGACCAGGGAGACCCCGCCGGTAAGGAGTTCGACGACCTGGTAGACGGCGTGGATCACCTGGTGGCGCTGGGGCTGGTGGACCGCGATCGCGTGGGCATCACCGGCGGCTCTTACGGCGGCTACGCCTCTGCATGGGGCGCCACTTACTACTCCGAGCGCTTCGCCGCCAGCGTGATGTTCGTCGGCATTAGCGACCAAGTCTCCAAAATCGGCACCACCGACATCGCCAACGAGATGTACCTGGTTCACTTTCGGCAATGGCTCTGGCAGGATTGGCAGTTCTTCCTGGAGCGCAGCCCCATCTACTACGCCCACCGCTCCCGCACCCCCACCCTAATCCTCCACGGCAAGGATGACACCCGCGTTCACCCCAGCCAGTCCATGGAGCTCTACCGCCACCTGAAGCTGCGGGGCCGCGCCCCGGTGCGCCTGGTGTTCTATCCGGGGGAGAAGCACGGCAACCGGCGGGCCGCCCCCCGACTCGACTACAACCTCTGCCTGCTCCGCTGGATGGAGCACTACCTGAAGGGCCCTGGGGGTGACCCGCCGGCCTTCGAGCTCAACTACGAGAAAGCAAAGCCGGAGGAGTCAGCAGAGGAGTGATCCGTGCAGGCGTCTAGTGCACGGCTAGGCCAGCCGATCCTCGCGTTCTTGCGATAAACAAGCCACGGTTGGCGACCGACGCGCTTTTGCCTCCGGCGGCGCAGGTCGGCCAGGCTGACCCCGTGGCGGCGCGCAACCTGACGAGAAGGAAGCGTGTAGGCGCGCGTTTTCGCACAGCGAAAGAGCCGAACCGCGGGGACAAGCGGTGAGCGAGTAGGACGAACTTCCCATTGACGCTTAGGGAGGGCCGACGCACAATTTCTGCCATCTCCGGGGAGGCAAACCTTTCATGTGGAGTTGGATTCTCTTCTTGGGGGTTGTCTCTCTCTCCCTACTCATCGCCCTGCGCGCCGTCAAAGGCAGGGTGCAAGAATATCGGCAGGGCGGCCTGCTGTGGTGCGCGAACAAGATGTCCTGCTGGGGCCCTTGCTGTGAAGCCTGCCTGATCGAGTACACGCTCCGGCCAACTTGTCGTTCTCCGGAGGGCGTCCAGTATTACGAACTAACCTGCCCGCTTTGCCACACGCCCCTGGCGAGTCGAGCCTTCACCTTGCAGGCCCTCCTGGAGGCCAGGGAGCAACTGGCAATTGATTTGCGCCACCGCCCCGCCGGCCTGACCCTAGGTGCCGTGCTTTCCCCTCCCACCCACGCCCCCAAGCGCCAGACATAGGGACCGCTTCCTTCCCCTCCGCAGCTCCCTCTATCTTCTAATAAGTCGGCACCTTCCCCGCATTTAGGGGGGAGTTCGTTTTGTAATTTCAGCCTGGTGCGACCACTAGTCCTTGACTCTCGCGGTTAGGTCTGACCATCGACCACGACCGGTGCCGGAACCGCGTCTCCGAGCCGCATCCGCTGCAGGCGCTCGAGTTCATTCAAGGCTCCTTCCGCAGGCTGAGACACTTCGCCAAGCCGATGTAGCCGGCGGGACTCTCAGGCGCCAACCGGATGGCTTCGCGAAGATCCGCGACGGCATTCCGGAGTTGAACCATGACTTCCTGGTATCGTCCCTCCTGGTAATACCGCTCGCCGCTCTCCAGGGACTCGGCTTTTTTCCGTTCGGGGTGAACTGTGCAGGCGGCACTCACAGCGAGCAACACCACCAGCAAGACCCACGATTTCAACAACTTCACCAATCGCACACAAACCTCCACCGCTCGGTTCGAACCCGGTATAGGAGGGCCCTGGAGGTGTGCAGCCTAGGGGGAAAGCATCAGCGAGGAGTCACATCGCGGTGACGGGCGAGGCGGGTGCGCCGCCGGAGAGCAGCCACGGCCGCCAAGCCGCTACCGAGCAGCAGCAGCGTCCCTGGCTCAGGAACAGCTGTAATGTCGTTTTCCACTTGAATCTCTATGATGGTGCCGTCCGGAGCCGTCACCGAGGTTACGCGGTCAGCTCCCCCGGAAGACGCATTAAGCACAGTTCCTGTGGAAGTTTGTACGAGCTCCAACAACCCTGGGGTAGCCGTGATGATGTTGCCATCCACGGTAAAGCCCACCGTGGCTGTGAGCTGGATGCCCAGGGACACACCTCCGATGACGATATCTTCGGCAAAAAAGGTTCCCGTGAAGCTATAAGGGGCATCGGCGGGCAAGGTGAAACTGCCACTGATGAGGGTGGCGATGATGGTCTGGCCCTGGCCGGGCAGGATTTCGTCATCCGGCAGCACGATGGTGCCAGAACCGCTGGTGGTGCCGTCCAAGATGGCGTTGACCGCACTCACCGAGAACGCTGCATTGAGAAAAGCGATGCCGGGGCCGCCGTTGGTTTTTTCCAGTTCCAGAGCGAGGATACCTGAGTTGGGATTGTTGGGATCGACTTCAAAGGTCATTTCCAGAACGACGGGAATGCTTTCGGCGTGGGCGGCCGGGCCAAAGCAAACAAACCCGAGCAACAGCGCGGATACAGCTAGCAGTCGCTTAGGAGCACGACCAGCGCCCACAGGAAACCTCCTCTTGTCCACCACCTAGGAGATAACTGACTCGGCCCACGCAGGAGAGGCCGCCGAGAGTCCCGGTTGCCATCCCCCACATCATCTGTGCCGCCACCCCTATTGTCCTCCCAGGCTCGGTAGATACACCTTCCAACCCTTCCCCCTCAGAGGTGCAACTGGTCTACCAAAGACTGACGAAAAACTGATGCAAAATCAATACGTTACAGCACTTCCCTGCGGTCAATTTCGGCAAGGTGCAAAGCCTTGCAGCTAAATGTTGCACCTGCCTGCTTGCGCTAATACCGGCCTCTGGGACGCCGTGGCCAGAGGTCACCGCAACACAAACCTCGCCGAGCCTTGCGGTTTGCGGTCCTTGAGCCCAAAGACCTTGCGGGTGAAGCCTTCTCCCGCCGTTTCTACTGCCCCCGAAGGCCCTGGTGGGAGGTGAGTCAACCCGTTGAGTTGACCCTGGAGACAAAAGGTCCAACCAGGTTTCGAACCCCTCCGCTCCAACCCGCACTGTCAACAAGCGAATTTGACGCTTTTTTTCTGTTAGAATCGCCCGGCCGCGTTCTCTCAACCACAGTAGCGATCTTTGCCCGACGGCTGCAAGTTGTCAGCTTTTTCTTCGCCGCTGTGGACGTGGCCTCGGCGGTGGTGGCTTTCATCGCTGCCTACTGGTTGCGTGACACGCTCGTGCCGCGGTTGGCAGGAGCATTTCCCCTCCTTCCTGCTGGGTCCCTCTTTCCTTTGAGTCACTACCTAGTTGTGCTCGCAGGCATTGTCGGGCTCTGGCTGGGCACTGGCTACGTTCTGGGAGTTTACCGGCCGCAGGAGTGGCAGGAGCGACGACAGGCAATACTCGATCCCACCAAACAATCGGCGGTGGCGATGGTTGTGCTGGGTGCGGCGCTCTTCTTTACCCAATTCAGCGTGCAGGGATTCTTCGTGAGCCGGTTCTTGCTGGCCGGCTTTGTCCTGCTGAACTGGATGCTGCAAATCGGTTCGCGGCTGATTTTTCTCGAATGGGGTCCGCGCTGGCGGGATGGAAAACATCCTAGTGGTGGGGACAGGGCCAGCAGCGCAGGAGCTGGCCGGGCTGATTCAGGAGAGCAAGGCGGCAGGCCTGCACTTGGTGGGATTTGTCAACCCGGGCGGAACGGGACCGGCGGCCAATCTGTCCCGCTTCGATCACCCGGTTTGGCGAGTGGACGATGTCCCGGGTCTGCTGAAAGAACAGGTGGTGGACGAAGTTTTCTCTGCCGTCAGCAAGGAAGAGCTAGCGGATCTGGAAGACCTGCTGCTGTTATTTAAAGAGGCGGGAGTGCAAACCCGACTCCAGTTGAAAATCTTTCCCCACCTGCTCTCCCGGGTCTACGTGGAACGATTCCGAACCGTCCCTCTGCTGACGTTTACCACCACACCGGAAAACGAGCTGCACTTGGCCTTCAAGCGCCTGCTGGACGTGGTGGGAGCCGCGGTCTTGCTGGTGCTGCTGGCGCCCCTGTTCTCGTTGATTGCGCTTCTGATCAAGCTCACTTCTCCCGGGCCGGTCTTTTACTTCCAGACCCGCTGCGGTCTGGGTGGCCGACGATTCACGCTGTACAAGTTTCGCTCCATGGTCGCTGACGCCGACGAACGCCGGAACGAGCTGGCGGAATTCAACGAGGCTGACGGTCCTGTGTTCAAGATGGCCAACGACCCTCGTTGCACCCCGGTGGGGCGCTGGCTGCGGCGCTTGAGTCTGGATGAGCTGCCGCAGTTGTGGAATCTGTTCAAGGGAGACATGTCGTTTGTGGGCCCCAGGCCACCGCTGCCCGAGGAGGTAGAGAAATACCAGCGCTGGCAGCGTCGGCGGCTTCGGATGCGCCCCGGACTCACCTGTCTGTGGGCGCTGGAAGGGCGGAGCCGGATCAGCTTCCACCGCTGGATCAGGCTGGATTTGGCCTATATCGACAACTGGTCGTTTTGGCTTGACCTGAAGATCGTTTTCAAGACGATTCCGCTGGTCCTGAGCGGGCGGGGCTCAGCGTAGTTTTTCTCCGCCGATCCTTCCAGCAGAGGAGTACAGGAAGCTCTGGGTGGCTGCATCCTGGCGAGGGCTGCTCAAGCTGTTAGCTAGAAGTTGTGCGGCGGCGCGGAAGGCCGAGGCCGGCTAGCCCTGCACCCAATAGGACCAGAGTGCTAGGTTCGGGAGCAGAATAACTAAGGCCCATGTCGTCAAAGTCTTCATCGCTGATTCGCCACAGATCCTTTATGCCGATCGAGAAGACTTGCTCACCCGTAGCAAGTGTTACCAGGAAGATAGCGAAAGTGCTGCTGGCCCCTGTCCCCCTCCAGATTGCGCCAAGATTCCGTGTGGTAGGAATTGCCGGAAGGGTGTGTTAGGTAAAAAACGTACGCTTCCCCGGGGCAAGAGGTCGCCGAGGCGTCAGGGCCTTTCGAGCCGGAGAAGAGTTCGTGTCGCGCGCCCCATTATGCTTCCCAAAGGAATGGCCTTGCTTTTGCTTGTTTTCGTGTACAGGTAAGCCACCCCACACTCCCTTCCCGCATCTTATGAGTTTTGCTGCCGAACCTCCTATGAGCTCGCCTATTTATGGTCCATGACTGAGAGGTCGGCACAAGCACTCCCGCTTCGGAAATGGAAGGTGTTGCAGGGAGTGGAAAAAGTTGCGTGGATACCCCACGTCGAGTAGGTTAGCGGTTCCGGCAGGTGGAGGGCACTTGTCACTGCGGTCAGGTCGTCTGACTGTTCAAAATCTGGCCTTCTGATCAGTATCTTTTCGGCTGCGGCAGTCATAGGATTTCGAAGCGAAGGGAACCTATGGACACGCGGTCTGGGACTACGCGTTTCCGATTCACCCCTTATATCGCTCCTCACTCACATGCCGCCCTGAAAACCTCTTCCCTTCAAAGGATTCGGTCACCGCGGGGCCTCCTCTTGGGCGTCGCCCTCGCTGCCTGCACGGCCCTCCTGATCTCCTGCGGCGGTGCAGTGGGAGGCCCGAGCGCTACAACCAGCGTTGATAGCGGTGGGGGTGGGGGTGGTAGTGGGCAGGGCCAGCTCACTCTTAGTCCCTCCAGCATCAACTTTGGGGACGTCATGGTGGGGGACAGCAAGACGCAAAGTGTCACGCTTACGAACTCGGGAACTGCCAGCGTGACGATTTCTCAAGTCGACGTGACCAACTCAGACTTTCGCCTCAGCGGCTCGCTTCTACTAACCCTAGCAGCGGGGGAAACAACGACCTTCAGTGTAACTTTTGCCCCGACCACCGGGGGCAGCGCCTCAGGCAGCCTTTCCTTGGTCAGCAATGCCGCCAACTCCCCTACGGCGCTGTCCCTGACCGGAAACGGCGTGGTGCCGATTCAACACCAGGTCGATTTGCTCTGGGATCCGAGCACCACAGCCAATGTGGCCGGCTACAATGTTTATCGTGCCATTCAATCCGGCGGACCCTACATGAAGCTGAATCAGAACCTGATCGGCGCCACCACGTATACAGATGCCACGGTCGTGTCGGGAACCACGTATTTCTATGTGACCACGGCTCAGGATGGAAACGGTGTAGAAAGCGTGTTTTCGAACGAAGCCGTGGCCGTCGTGCCCGTTCCCTAGAAACGTTGTTCAGAAATCTGCCTTGACTCTCTGCATTCCTCGTACTCGGTCGCTCAGCGGGGAGGCAACGGTCGAAACCACCAAGTCAACCTGCGGCACCGCCATCGGCTCAGTCCAGAAGAGCTGAACGAATGCTCGCGCCTTCTCCGGCGAGACGCGGGTCTTGCGGTCCTTGTCTTCGCGCACGGCGCTCCCCACGCCGACCTCTTTTCCCTACTCCAGGAACTCCTGAATCTCCTCGAACCACAGCGCGTCGAACAGTGTTTTCCCGTCCTTGATGGCAGTGTCCACCATCACGCCGTTGCGCTGTGGGCGGCGGGGCTGCCGTCCACCGCCACCTCGGGCCAGTAAAGCCCCAGAGCCCAACCGCTCCCCAACGCCTTGAAGACCGCCTCCTGGGCGGCAAACTGCGCCGCCAGATGAGCAAACGAATCCTTCTTGGCTTGACAATTCTAGAGTCGCAGGCTACTCCGGACGCCTAGCTGGGAGGCACACTCAATTGGGGGGAGGCCCGGGGAAAGTACAGCTGATGCCTGAGCACCTCAGTTGTGCTGGCATGGGGCAGGATACCGGCGGGACGGATCGGATGAACTAGAAGCTGTTGCATAACCTTCGCACGGCGGGTCAGGGCTTCAGCCCTGACGTGGAAAAGCCAGAAAAACAGGGGCTTTAGCCCCTGAGGCGTCACTGCAACCAGGTTATGCAACAGGCTCTAGTCAGAAACAGTTCACCCAGGAGGGAAACACTTGGAGCACGAAAGGCTTTGCAATTTGAGATTGCGGATAACCGGCTAGGCGAACCGCTTCCGGCGCCTCAGAAACAGGCCTCCAATACCGATACCGGTGCCGAGCAGCAGGAAGCTGGCTGGCTCAGGGACGACGACCGGGTTGTTCTCAGCGTTGGTGATGTTGCCCGTCACAGAACCGGTGCCGCCCGGTGACACAGATATATCGTTGACCATAAGCGTGAAGGTGCCCACCGCATCGGGATTTGAGAAGTTGAAAACTTGCGGAGTATTATCGAAGTTGATGAACACGCCGCCGGTGGCCGAGTTTGAAACGGCCCCCACCAGTGTGGCCGTAAACGTGGCCGAACTGCCCCCGCTAATTCCCGTTGGAATGGTGAACGTCAAGTCAAGAGCGAACGTGTTGCCGTTATAATTGTTCGCGCTGGTGTCGAGGCTAAAAGACCCTAAGGAACCTGGACCGAGAGCAGCGAAGCCGCCAAACGTGGTTACGTTAAAGCAAGAACTGGTGTAGGTCAGACCCAGTAGGCTGTTGGTTGACCCGGGTGTTTGGGCGTTGAAACCTCCCGCTGTACAAGCATTGATGGTCACTTCGCCGGCCCGGGCAACCTGAGGGGCAAATGCAAAAGCCGCAACGCAGACACCCAGCAATGCCGCCTGAAACGCCCGCTGCTTGAAATTCCACATAAACCCCTCCTTCACGACCTAACCCACGTTTAGCCGCATTTAGGGTTGCACTTTGCCTTCCAAACTCGCACCCTACGGACAATCCAGACTGGGCAGCGTAACTACCTGTGTCTGCAAATAGTTCCGACGATGTGCAAATTCTTTCATCCGGCCGCAAGCGGTACCCCGCCCCCGACTAGGACGATTGAATTCGCCTACAGCGCACACCATTTCACTCTCGAATCCCTGCGTGGGTTGAATGAGCGGCCACCAAGCCTCCCCTACCTCTCCCCTTTTTGATCAGCCGTTTTCCATCGTCTCAGCTTAACAGGCCGCATTGCCCCCGCCTTGTAGGATCCGCCCGCAGCAAGGCCATTCGTCGGAGGTGCCAATCTTTTCAATTGCTTCAAGAAAGGGGAGGACAGCAAGGGGATGGTCTAGCCGGGGGCCGCAAGCATCGCCCTGACTTCCTTGGCTTTGGCCACTTCCAGGTTCAGCTCCAGAGCCCGTTGCAGCTGCCGGCGAGCTTCGTCTGCGCGCCCCTGCCTCCAGTAAGCCATGCCCAGGTGGTATCGGTAGGTAGCGCTCTGGGGCTCTTTCTCGACCGCTTCCCGCAACAACTCGACCGCCATCGGATAGAGCTGCTTCTGCCAATAGATCCATCCTAGGGTATCGCTAATCGCAGGCAAGTCTGGCTGCAGCCGGCGTGCCTTCTGAGCCAGACTCAAGGCCAAGTCCAGGTTCCCGCCGTGTTCCGCCAGGAGCCAGGCCAGATTGTTGGCCGCCACGGCCGAATTGGGATCTAGTTCCAACGCTTTCTCGTACGACCGCCGGGCTCTCTCGATGTCGCCACTCCGCTGGTAGAGACTCCCCAGAGCCAAGTAGCCGGGCACAAAGCCAGGCTGGGCTTCGAGCGCCTGCTGGTATTGAGCTATGGCTTCAGACAACTTGCCTTGCTGCTGATATATCTGGGCAAGCAGAAGCCGACCGGCCAAGAGCCTGGGATCAAGCCTGATTGCCTGTTGCAGGGCAGTCTGACTCTTCTCCCAATCTTTGCGCTTGAAGTACATAGACCCCAGCACCCCGTGGGCAGGCGCGCTTCTGGGGTGAGCGGCTAGGTACTCCTTCACCGCGGCCTCGGCGGCCGCCCATTGCTCGCGGCGAATGAGGATTTCCACCAGGGCGTTGAGGGCGTCAACCAAGCCCGGATCGAGGGCCAGTGCTCGTTGGAACTCCTTCTCTGCCTCCGCCAGCTTTTCCTGCGCCGCATAAAAAACGCCGACAGAATAGGCAACTTGCGCACTCTGCGGCTGCAAGCGGCGGGCAACTTCAAGTTCCCGACCGGCCTCCGCCAAACGCCCTTGAGCCATCAGCGTAGTCCCCAGCAACAAGTGACCCTCGGTTGAAAAAGGATTGAGACTGACGGCCCGGGCAGCCTCTTGAGCGGCCATCTTCCACTCTTGCTGTGCCAAAAAAACTTGTGCCAAGAGCTGATGCGCTGATCCCCGCCCGGGGCTCAACCATAAGGATTGGTTTATTTCCGCCTTCGCCTGTGCCCAATTCCCTTGCCGAGCGTAGGCCAGACCCAAGTAGAGGTGCGCGTCGGCGGAATCCGACGCCAAGTCGAGAACCTGTCGGAGTTCAGAGACGGCGCCGGCGTGGTCGTTGCGCAGGAGGAGCAACCGGCCTTTAAACAGGCGCCCATCTACATCCCGCGGATTCTGGGCGAGCAATTCCCGAAGGAGTTTCTCCGCCTCCTCACTGCGACGCAGAGAGAGGTAAAGATCGATGACACGTTTCCGGTTCGTCCAATTCCTTGATTCCTTCTGAGTGCCAGCCAGATATTCTTCCAGGGCTCGCACAAAATCACCCCGATTGCGATAGAAGTCCCCCAGTTGTGTGGAGAAATCACGGAATTCCTGGCTGCGCGCCCTGACGGAAGCCAAGATTTTCTCGGCCTCCGCGCGCCGTTCCAGCGCCAAGTTGAGGTCAACCATGGCGAGGAAGAGTTCGAGTGTAGTGGGATTGGATTCTACTGCCTTTTCCAGAACCCGAACCCCTGCGGGCAGGTCTCGCCGGAGACGCTGGAAGTTGGCCAGATTGAGGTAGGCCCTGACGTTCTTCGGATCCAGCTGAATCGATCGTTCAAAATTCTTCTTGGCTTCTCCAGTCTTGTTCAAGAGCATCTGAGCCAGAGCCAGGTTCTGATAGACATTTGACTCCTCCGCACGAAGCTCCACGACGCGTTGTAACAACTTCTCCGCCGCCGCGAAGTCCCGCCGGGCCATGCGCACCGCGGCCTGGATCTGAAGAGCCTCCACGTTGTCGGGATGCCTGCCCAGAACCTTCTCCGTTATCTCGATGGCCTCGTCGTACTCGCGGGCCCCGACGTAGAGTTGCGCCAAGGCCAACTGAGCACCTTTGTGGGCGGGGTCCAACTCTACGGTTCGCAGCAACGCCTTGTAGGCGGTCGACCAGTCGTGCGCTCCCAGGCTCGCTTGCGCCAAGCCGAAGTGGGCTTCGACCAATTGGGGATCAATCTTGATTGCGTTGCGGAATTGAATTGCTGCCTCGGCGTACTTCTGCTCTTGCAGATACTTCTGCCCGCTCTCCCAAAACCGCGCCTTGGCGACGGCCGGATCCCGGACACAGCCAGCAACGGCCATAGCCACGAGCAGGCCAACTAGCAAAGCCTTACAATGGGCTCTCGGTAGCATTTGGGCATACCCTTCCTGGGATCAGATGATGACACTTCAGCGCTCGGCCGCTCATAGGGCGCCAAAACAGGTAACTCAAAACCTGAAATTGAGCGCAACGGCAGTCGCCGTCGTTCCCACCACGAAGGTTGGAACGAGCCGCTCCCACCGATGCCGACCCGCTCGGTGCAACAAATAAGAGGTGGCCAGCGTTCCCCCAAAGCCCAGGCCGAATGAATATGCGGCCATCGCGGCGTCGCTTTTTGCAAAGGGACGCACGATAGGATTCATCTCGCGATAGCCGCGCTCGATCAACGTGCGCGTGGACCAATAGTCCAAACCCTGAGCCAGTAAGTTCACCCCATGAAGACCCAGATTTTTCTTGTCCCAGAAGGGGTGAAGCTCAGGAACCCGAGGTTCCTCAATCCGTCGTATAGAGGCAGCCCCCACAGCGCCTTCGCTTGCCAGGTGAGGCGCCACGCGTTCCGGCGACTGCCCCCACAACGACGGGCAACCAGCGAAGAAGAGAAACGCTGCCAACCCCCTGGATACTTTGTTGACCATGCGTTCCCCCGCCCGCGGACAAACTTCCTCTGCTGCGCTCCCTCTTTGACAGCTCGATTCGAGCGGTAGCAACTTTGGCTCCGAACCCGCTTTGGTCTGGAAACACCGGTGCGTTTGTATCCAGTTGATTATAAACACGTTAGGCTGTATAGGCCGCGGGGTTCCCACTCGTCTGTGGGATCCATTCTCCCTAGGTGTTTCACTGTGCAAAGACTTGCACTTTGGAAGGATTTCGGATACCGCGCAAGCTAGGCGCCCGCCGACCGTAACCCCCCGTAAGGGTCACCCGAAGCTCGTTGAAGGAAGCCTCTCAAGGTTTCAGCGCGACGGCTGTAGTGTCGTTCGTAGTATTGCCGATACTCGCCGGATCGCGCTCGTTGCAGCCAAAGAGCGTTTCTTTGATACCACTCGATGGTTTCTTGTATCCCTTCCTCGAACCTCACCCGAGGCTTCCACCCAAGGGCTTGCCTGCTCTTTGTGCTGTCCAGGGCGTAGCGGCGGTCGTGTCCGGGCCGGTCTTCGACATACTTCATCAGCGAGAGGGGCTTGCCCAGCAGCTGCAAAATCGTTTGCACGACCTTCACGTTCGGTTGCGGGGCTCCCGAGGCAAGGTTATACACCTCGCCCGGCTTCCCTCTCTCCAGCGTGAGCCAAATCGCCCGGCCATAGTCCTCCACGTAGAGCCAGTCCCGCTCATGCAGACCATCTCCATAGACCGGGAGGGGCTTGTCCTGGAGGGCATGGGCAATCATCAGCGGGATCAGCTTTTCCGGGAACTGGTAGGGGCCGTAGTTGTTGGTGCCGCGCAGGATGAGCGCCGGCAAGCCATAGGTGTTGACGTAGGCCATCACCAGGTGGTCGGCCGCCGCCTTGCTGGCCGCGTAGGGACTGCCGGGATTCAGAGGAGCCTCCTCCCGGAAGCTTTGCGCGGGCGCCGCGCTGCCATAGACCTCGTCGGTGCTGATCTGCACGAAGCGCTCGACGCCGTGGCGGCGGGCGGCTTCCAGCAGCACCTGTGTCCCCAGCACATTGGTGCGCAGGAAGGGGGCGGCATCTTCAATGCTTCGATCCACGTGGGTTTCGGCGGCGAAGTTGACCACCGCATCGAACTTCTCCTCAAACACCCCCGGCAGGGTTTCGGCGTCGGCGATGTCACCCTGCACGAAGCGGTAGCGCGGGGAGTCGCTCAGCTCCGCCAGATTGTCGAGATTGCCGGCGTAGGTGAGTTTGTCGAGGTTGACGGCGTGCGCCTCGGGATGCTCAGTAAGCAGATAGCGGATGAAGTTCGAGCCGATGAAACCGGCGCCGCCGGTGATGAGGAGTTTCACGGGGAGAGCTCTATTTCATCTTGATGGCCCAGTCGTAGGGCACGTCGCCGCTGCCGGGATCGACGCGGAACTCGTCTGGTTGCTCGTAGCGATAGACCTCGGTGGAGCAGTTAACCACCAGGGCTTCCTCGGCCCCCACGCACTTGAAGCCGTGCAGCACCCGCGCGGGGATTTGCACCAGGTGGGGGTTGTGCTCCCCGATAAAGAATTCGTTCACCTCGCCGCGGGTGGGCGACTCCTCTCGCCGGTCGTAGAGCACCAGCTTGATCATCCCCTTGATCACAGCGAAGTTGTCCACCTGCTTCTCGTGGTAGTGCCAGCCTTTCACCACCCCGGGGTGCGCCGTGGTCATGTAGAGCTGGCCGAAGTGCAGGAAGAGCTCGTCGTCGGAGCGCAGGATTTCCATCAGGCGCCCCCGCTCGTCGGGGATCACCCGCAGCCGCTTCACCCCCACCCCCTCAATCATCGTCCCTGCCTGCGGCACGGCTCCGGGCCGACGCCGGCGTCTGGTTGGCGCC
>JBHHYS010000028.1:0-30061 GCA_046757645.1 Terriglobia bacterium
TCCCTGCCCGGGCCTCCGACTTGAACTGCCCGAGCCGCGAGTAGACCTTCTGCTCGGCCTTCTCCCGGATGGCACAGGTGTTGAGCAAGACCAAGTCGGCTTGCTCGGAGGAGGCAGCCGGGCGGTAGCCGCGCGCTTGAAGCTGGCCGGCGACCTTTTCGGAATCGTGGACATTCATCTGGCAGCCGAATGTCTCGATGTAAAACGTCTGCGGTTTCTCCATCCCAGCACCAGTCGAAGGGGAGTCTAGCACAGGCACGCGGCGCTCACAAGACACCCCGGCCACGGGTAGACCTCTCTCTGCTTGGATGCTCGGCCGCTGAAATTGACTGCCCCGCAGGCTTGTGCTACCGTGGCGAGCGGGCGCCGGAAACGTTCCGAACGGAGTCGAATGGGAGCTGTAGCTTTCTGGGTTCTGCAGGGCGAGCTGGGCCGCTTGCTGGCGCAGACGGGGTGGGTGGCCCGCATCATTCTCCTCATCCTGCTGGTATTTTCGGTGGTCTCCTGGGCGGTCATCTACCGCAAGTACACCACCTTCAAGCGAGCGCGCACCCACACGGAAAAATTCCTGCAAGCCTTCCGGGAGAGCCCGCGCCTGCCTGAGCCTCACGCCCTGGCGACCGCCTTTCCCGCCAGTCCCCTGGTGCAACTCTATCGGGCGGGACTCAGGGAGTTGGAGAGGGAGACGGGCTCGGCGGCGAACAATCCCCGCAACCGGGCGCTCAAGGACAGCACCGCCATCGGAGTGGCGCTGCAGGTCAGCTCGTCCGGGGAAATCGCTCACCTCGAGCACCGGATGAGTTTCCTGGCCACCACCGGCGCGGTCACCCCGTTCATCGGCCTGTTCGGCACGGTGTGGGGAATCATTGACGCGTTTGTGGGCTTGGGCGAGGCGGGCGCCACCACGTTGCGCGCGGTGGCACCCGGGATTGCCGAGGCGCTCATCGCCACGGCCGCGGGTTTGTTTGCTGCCATCCCCGCGGTGATTGCCTACAACCACTTTCTTCACCAGATTCGCAACTTTGCCACCCGCATGGACAACTTCGCCATGGAGTTCCTCGCCCGCGCCGAAAGGCTGTACCCCTAGTCCGGAGGCTTCGTCATGATTATCCCCAAGCGTCGAGTCCAGATTGCCAGCTCGCTCGCTGACATCAACATCACCCCTTTTGTGGACGTGGTGCTGGTGCTGCTGATCATTTTCATGATTACCGCGCCCATCCTGCAGTCGGGGATTGAGGTCGAGCTTCCCAAAACCAAGACGGTGCAGGCGATCACCGAAGAGCGGCTGGTAGTGACCATCGACCGCCGCCAGCGGCTCTACGTGGGCAATGAGATGGTCAACATCAATGCCCTGGGCGGTTTGCTGCGCGCCCGGAAGCCGCCCCCGCAGCAGTCGGTCTTCATTCGCTGCGATCAGTCCGTTCCCTTCGGGACTTTTGCCACGGTGATGGACGCCATCCGGCAAGCCGGTGTGGAAAACATCAGCGTGGTGACAGAACCGCTGCGCGAGCGCCGCCGTTCCTAGCCTGGGCCCTGGCTATGCGCACTGCCACCAACGCCGGAGGAGACCTGGGACGGCCGCTGCTGGTATCCGGGGTCGCCCACGGGCTCTTGCTGGTGCTGCTGCTCATCGCCCTTCCCCAACGTCCCCGGGGCGAACCCTGGGGCGGGCCAGCGGGCGGAGCGATTCAAGTCTCAGTAGTGCGCAGCTTGCCCGGAGTACCCCTGCCCCGTCCGCCTGTGGTCACCCAGCGCCGCGGGGCGAGTGAATCTCCCGGCCTCCATCCGATCCCCCCGCGACCCGTGCGGCCGGTCGAGCGGGCCACCCAACTCCCCCGCTTTGGCGAAAAACCCCGGCGGCAACCCGCCCGGCCCCCCCGGCGAGAAGAACCCCCGGCGGCGCTTCCCCCCGGTGCCATTCCCTCCGGCGAGGCCGGTCCCGCTCCCCTGCCCTATACGCCGTTTCAGATGGGAGCGGCCCAGGGGGGGATGACGTTCGGCGCCGGCGGAAGTTTCGGCACCCGCTACCCCTGGTATGTGGAAAGCGTGCGCCGGCGCATCAGCAGCAACTGGCTGCTCTCTACGATTGATCCCTACGTGCAGTGGGCTCCCCGCGCCGTGATTAGCTTTGAAATTCTGCGGGATGGGACGGTGCTCAACATTCAGATGCTGCGCTCGAGCGGGGTGGCCTCAGTCGATCGCTCCGCCATCCGCGCCATCCGCGAGTCCTCGCCCCTGGAGCGCCTGCCGTCCGACTACGCAGGCAGGAAGGTTCTGGTGGAGTTCTGGTTCGACTTTCGCCGCCCGTAAAGAGTTTGGAGGCGACCCCGGCTGGGGGCCGACATCAAAGACAAGGGATGACGTTCCGCTTCGTGCTCGTGGGGCTACTGCTGAGCCTGCTCGGCCTGCTGCCCCTCCAGCTCCGCCCGCAGGAAGATTGGTTCCGCACCGGCACCGGCCTGGGGGTGGAAAAGGTTCGCCTGGCGGTGCCCCGCTTTGCCGCCGAGAGCCGGGAGGTGGAACGGGTGGCAGGGGTTTTCTATTCCGTGCTCAGAAATGACCTGGATGTCAGCGGGATCATTGAGCTGGTCAGCCCCAGCTTCCATCCGCTTGAAGTTCCCACCCGGCCGGCGGAGCTGCGGCACGCAGCCTGGGCGGCGGCCCCTACGAATGCCGCCATGGTGGCTTACGGGAACCTCCGCTTCGCGGGGGGCGAGCTGCTGATTGACGCCTGGCTGTCGGACGTGCGCAATCCGCGGGCGCCGGCGGTGATCGCCAAACGCTACCGCGGCGATCTGACGGAGGATCAAGCCCGGCAACTCGCCCACGAGTTCGCCGATGAGATTGTCGCGCGTATGAGCGGGGGGGTGCCGGGCATCGCCCGGACCCAGATTGCTTTTGTCAGCAGCCGCACCGGGAGCAAGGAAATCTGGGTGATGGACTACGACGGCTACAACCAGCGCCAAGTGAGCCGCTGCGGCTTCATCTGTCTGACGCCCCGCTGGTCACCGGACAGCAGCCGCTTGGCCTACACCGCTTACGAGCGCACCGCCGCCAGTCGCGAAGTGCCGCGCACTTCAATTCACGTCTATTCGCTGGTGATGAATCGTCGCGTGGCTTTTCCCCGCCTGGCCGGCACCACCACTACGCCTGCCTGGTCGGCCGATGGCCAACAAATGGCGCTTTCCTCGAGCCGCAGCGGCGACCAGGAGATTTATGTGGCGGCCAGCGACGGCAGCCGCTTGCGCCGGCTCACCTACTCGCGGGGAGTGGACATCTCCCCGGCGTGGAACCCGCGCACCGGCGAGCAGATTGCCTTCGTGTCGGACCGGGGCGGCTGGCCGCAAATCTATCTGATGGATGCGGACGGCGCGAATGTGGAGCGGCTGACGAATGGAGAAGGCTACGCGGTTTCGCCGGCGTGGTCGCCCAACGGTCAACTGCTGGCCTTTGCCTGGCAGCGGGATGAGGGGAACTTCGACATCTACGTGATGGACGTGGCCACCCGCCAAGTGGTCCAGCTAACCCGGGGGAGCGGTCGCAACGAGCAGCCCAGTTGGTCGCCCGACGGCCGCCACATCGTCTTCCAGTCCAACCGCAGCGGCCGGAACCAAATTTGGATGATCCTAGCCGACGGCACCGGCCTGCGCCAACTGACCTACGAGGGCTCCAACACCGCGCCCCACTGGTCCTGGCGCTGATAAGCGCGGATTTGGGCTTGCGCCCGCAGAGGGCAGTAGTATGATGAGTGCCATTTGTGCGAGGTTTGGAAGGCAAAATGAGCGGAGGTGAGCGAATGGACGTGCGTCGTGGGATGCGCTGGTGCGGAGTGATGATTTTGTTGACTGTGGTGGTAGTGGGCGGCTGCCGAAAGAAACCCATCACAGCGCCGCCCCCAATGTCGCCCCCGCCGGCACCCGCCGCTCCCACCGCTACACTGCGCGCCGTGCCCAGCGTGATCGAGCGCGGGCAGTCGAGCGGGCTCTCCTGGAACTCGACGAACGCCACCGAGCTGCGCTTGGAACCGGGCCTTGGCTCGGTGGGGCCCCAGGGTTCGGCCAGCGTGGAGCCCAGCCGCTCCACCACCTATACCCTGGTGGCTACCGGCCCGGGCGGCACCGCGGAAGCCAGCGCCCGCGTCACCGTCAACCAGCCCCCGCCGCCTCCCGCCCCGGTAACCCGCCTACCGCTGGGGGAAGCCTTTGCCCGGCAGGTGCGCGACGCCTTCTTCGATTTTGACAAGGCGGACATTCGCCCGGATGCGCGGGTGGCGCTGGCGCAAACGGCCGAGTTTTTGCGCCAGTACCCGGAGGCAAATGTGCTGCTCGAAGGCCACTGCGACGAGCGCGGCACCACGGAATACAATCTGGGCCTGGGCGACCGCCGCGCCAACACCGCCAAAGAGTTTTTGGTGTCGCTCGGGATTGCCGCCGAACGGCTGCAGACAATCAGCTACGGGAAGGAGCGGCCATTCTGCTTCGAGTCGAATGAAGAATGCTGGCAATTGAACCGGCGGACTCATTTCGTGTTGTTACCGTAAGTCCGCGGAGGTCGGGAGGGCTCAGGAGATAGGAACCGATGAGGAAAGTGGCAGTTTCGCTGGTGGTGATGGGAGCGGCCCTGGCCCTGCTCGGGCCGCTGCCGGCGGGCGGGGTCGCCAAGGAGATCATCCAGTTGCAGCGCGACGTCGCGCTGCTGCAACAACAGGTGCGCGATTTGCAGCGCAGTCTGGACGAGAAGAACGCGGTCCTGAAAACCCTGGTGGAGCAGAGCTTGGATGCGGTCAACCGCATGCAACTTGCGGTCAAGGGGTTGGAAAAATCGGTGCGAGAAGCGCAGGCCACAACCAACACGCAGGTGAAGTCGCTGGGCACACAAGTGCAAGGGCTGCGGGATGGAGTGGATGAACTCAGAGCCCGCCTGGGGCAGGTCTCGCAGCAACTGGCCGAGACCCAGAGCGTGCTGCGCAGCTTGGACGCTCGGGTAGCGGCGCGCCCCCGCGGCGTGCCTCCTGAAGGGGAGGCTCCCGGGTCGGCTCCGGTGCCGACGAACGCGGCGCCGCCCGCGGCCGACGTCCTCTACGCCACCGCGCTGCGCGACTTCACCAGCGGCCAATACCAGCTGGCCCGGAAGGAGTTCGCCGACTACCTGAAGCACTACGGTCGCACGCCCCTCGCCGGGAACGCGCAGTTCTACATCGGCGAAACCTACTACCGTCAGGCGGACTACCGGCGCGCCATTGCGGAGTACGATAGGGTGCTCGACAACCATCCCAATAGTCACAAAACGGCCGCCGCTTATCTGAAGAAGGGCTACGCTCTGCTGGAACTCGAGGAGCGCGACGCCGGCCTGCGGGCGTTGCGCACCGTGATGCAGAAGTTCGCCCGCTCGGAGGAAGCCCGCATGGCGCGGGCGCGGCTAAAGCGCCTGGGAGAGACGGTTCCTCGCTAGGCCAGGCGGAGCTCTCCCCGAAAGGAGGGGGGCCTGTGGTCAACAAGGTCATCCTCATCGGTCGTTTGGGCCGGGACCCGGAGATGCGCTACACGCCAGGGGGTGACCCCGTGTGCAACTTCTCCCTGGCCACGGACTATGTCTACCGCGACCGCAGCGGGGAAATGCAGCGACGCACCGAGTGGCACCGGATTGTCGCCTGGCGAAAGCTAGCTGAACAGTGCTCGCAGTTGCTGAGCAAGGGCAAGCTGGCCTACGTCGAGGGTCGTCTGCAAACCCGGGAGTGGGACGACCGCGACGGCAACAAACGCCGCACCACCGAAATCGTCATCGCTCACATGCGTGTCCTCACCCCCAAGGGCGAGCCCGCCCTGGGGATCGAAGAGGCTCCCGAACCCCCGGAAGAGACCGCCCCCGACATCACCGACAAGGACGTTCCCTTCTAGTCGCCCGGGCCGTCGGCCTCAGGCGTTCCTGCAAACAGAGGTTCCCTGTGGCAATTCGTTTCTAGCCGATTGATGTGGGCTCACCCGCGCCAGAGGGAGGGGGAGGGCGAAGAGTTCGGTTATTCCCACTCGATGGTGCTGGGGGGTTTGGAGCTGATGTCGTACACCACCCGGTTCACCCCGGGCACTTCGTTGACAATACGTGCCGCCAGCCGCTCCAGCAGCTCGGCGGGCAGCCGGGCCCAGTCGCCCGTCATCCCGTCTTCCGACTCCACGGCACGGACGGCCACCACCTGGCCGTAGCTGCGCTGATCGCCCATCACCCCCACCGAGCGCACGGGCAGCAGCACGGCAAACGCCTGCCAGAGATGTTCGTAGAATCCGGCTCGACGCACCTCCTGACAGACAATCTCGTCGGCGATGCGCAAGGTTTCGAGGCGCTCCGGCGTGACCTCCCCCAAGACTCGCACCGCCAGGCCCGGACCGGGGAAGGGCTGGCGTTGCAGCACCTCTTCGGGGAGGTGCAGGGCGCGCCCCAGGCGGCGGACTTCGTCCTTGAAGAGCTCGCGGAGCGGCTCGATCAACTGGAACTCCATGTCACCCGGCAACCCCCCCACATTGTGGTGGGTCTTGATGGTGGCCGAGGGGCCGCGCACGGAAACCGATTCGATTACGTCCGGGTACAAAGTACCTTGTACGAGGTAGTCCACGGAGCCCAGCTTTTGCGCCTCCTCTTCGAAAACGCGGATGAAGAGGGCACCGATCCGCCGGCGCTTCTCTTCGGGGTCGGTGACGCCCCGCAACTGCTCCAGGAAGCGCTGGCTGGCATCCACGCCGACCACCCGGAGCCCCACGCGCTGGCGCAACAACTCGAGTGTGAGCGGGAACTCGTTCCGTCGCAGCAGGCCGTTGTTGACGAAGACCGATGTCAGGCGCTCCCCGATGGCTCGCTGCACCAGGCTGGCCGCCACCGTGGAGTCCACCCCGCCGCTCAGGGCGCACACGGCGCGGCCCGCCGGGCCCACCCGGGTGCGCACTTCGTCAATGGTTTTCTCGATGAAGGCGCGCGGAGTCCAGTCCGCCTGCGCCCGGCAGATGCAGAGGACGAAGTTGCGCAGCAACTCGCTGCCCCGATCGGTGTGGCGCACCTCAGGATGGAACTGCACAGCGTAAATCTGCCGCTCCGGGTTTTCGAGTGCCGCGATCGCGTTGGCGGTGGTCCCCACCGCCCGGAAGCCGGGAGGGAGTTCGACGACGTGGTCGCCGTGGCTGTTCCAGATTTTGAGCTGCGGCGGCAGGCCGGAGAATAAGCGGGAGTCCTTCTCAACCTTCAGGTTCGCGGGGCCGTATTCGCGGCGGGCGGCCGGCTCGACCTTGCCGCCCAGCTGGTGGGCGATCCACTGCAACCCGTAGCAAATGCCCAGCACCGGCTTGCCCAGCTCCAGCACTTTCGGGTCACAGACGGGGGCATCGGCGTCGTAGACCGAGGCAGGGCCACCAGAGAGCACCAGGCCATCGGGCCTCAGAGCCGCCACCTCCTCCGCGGGGGTATGGCAAGGCAGGATGGTAGAGAAAACGTTTTGCTCGCGGATGCGCCGGGCAATCAACTGGGTGTACTGCGAGCCGAAGTCAAGCACCACGATGCCGCGGCCGGCAGCCGGTGCGGCATCCGGTGTGGGTTGGGGGAGTACGCTCATACGATGCAGTTCAGGCTTTCCCCGCGCTGCCAGGCGTGAATGTTCTCGATGGTGGTGTCGAGGATGCGCACCAGGGCTTCGCGGCTGTTGAAGGCGTTGTGGGGGGTGAAGACAACGTTGTCTTTCTTCAGCAGCACGCTGCGGCGCACCAAGGCCTGCAAGGCTTCGGTCGCCCGGGGCGCCTGCAGCAGCTCGTGTTCTTCTTTAATCAGCTCTTCCCCTTCCAGGACGTCCAGGCCGGCGCCGCCCAGTTGGCCGGTGTCGAGCGCCGCGATGAGCGCATCGGTATCCACCAGTCCACCCCGGGCGGTGTTCACCAATAGGGCACCGTGCTTGACCCGGCGCAGACGCTCGCGGTTAATCAGGTGGTGGGTCTCCGGGAGGTAGGGGGCGTGCAAGGTGATGATGTCACTCTCGGCCAGCAGCCGCTCCAATGGGACGTAGGCAAAATTCAGCAGCTCGGCCAGAAAGGCATTCTGGCACACATCGTAGACGAGCACGTGCATCCCAAAGCCGCGGGCAATCTTGATTACGTGCAGCCCGATGCGTCCGCCGCCCACCACCCCCAGGGTCTTATCCTTCAAGTCGAACCCGGTGAGCATGGCCAGGTCCATTCGGCCTTCCACCGCGTGCCGGTAGGATTTGTGCACGTTGCGGGAGAGCGAGAGGATGAGGGCGAAGGTGTGCTCGGCCACCGTGTATTCCCCGTAGGTAGGCACATTGGCGATGGTGATGCCGCGCGCCCGGCAGGCGCCGGCATCGATGTGGTCATAGCCGGTGGAGCGGGTGGCGATTAGTTTGACCCGGGGCAACTGCCCCACCACCGCGGCACTGAGGTGAGAGTAGATGAAGACCGACAGGCAGTCGAAATCCCGCTCGGGTGGCAGGCAGCCGGGGTCGAGACGCTCGGGGCTGAAGTGGAGCTGGCAGTCGGGAAAATGGGGGGCAAGGTGCTCCCGCTCCCATTCCTTGACCTCAAAGAAGGCGATCTTCATTCCCACCCGCTCGGTTCGCTCCGCGCCTCAGGGGGCCAGGACGATGTTGATCAGTTTCTTCGGCACCACCACGGTCTTGGTAATGCGGTGGCCATCAACCAGGCGGGCCACCCCGGGGTTGGCCAGAGCCTGCTCGAGCAGTTCCTCTTCGCTCAGCTCGGTACTGACCCGAATGCGGCCGCGCACCCGCCCGTTCACCTGGATGACAATCTCGTACTCCTCTTCCTTGGCGAGTTCGGGGTCGTATTCCGGCCAGGGAGTCTCAGCCACGCTCTGCGGCTGGCCCAATTGCTCCCAGAGCTCCTCGGCCAGGTGGGGCGCATAGGGGGAGACGAGCAGAATCGCCATCGCGAAGACTTCTTTCAACACCTCGGGCGAGACGGCCTCTTCCAACGGCTCCTGGGCGTAGAGCTCGTTCACCAATTCCATAATGGCGGCGATGGAGGTGTTGAAGTGCCAGCGGGTTTCAAAGTCGTGGGTCACTCGCCGGGCCGTCTGGTGGGCCTTGCGGAGCAACTGCCGCTCCTGCGGGTTCGGAGCCCCCGTGGTGGCCCCGGGATTCGCCGAAGCCAGCGAAGCGGCCGGGAGGGGGCGCAGCCGGGAGGCGTGCTTGGCCACGATCCGGTAGAGCCGCTGCAGGAAGCGCTCGCAGCCTTCCACCCCGGCCTGAGTCCATTCCATATCCTTTTCGGGCGGCGCAGCGAAAAGGGTAAACAGCCGCGCGGTGTCGGCGCCGTAGTTTTCGAGCATCTCGTCGGTGGACACCACATTGCCGCGCGACTTTGACATTTTGGCCCCATCCTTGATCACCATTCCCTGGTTGAAGAGGCGCGCCACCGGCTCATCGTGATTGACCAGTCCCAGGTCGCGCATCACCTTGGTCCAAAAGCGGCAGTAGATGAGATGAAGCACGGCGTGCTCGGCCCCGCCGATGTACTGGTCGATGGGAAAGTAATACTGAACCGCCTCGTTGTCGAACGGGGCCTGGGTTGCGTGGGGGGAGAGGTAGCGGTAGTAGTACCAGGAGGAATCGACGAAGGTGTCCATGGTATCGGTTTCGCGCCGGGCGGCGCCCCCGCACTGCGGGCAGCGGGTGTTCAAAAACTCCGGCACCTGGAGCAGGGGCGACAACCCCGTCCCGGTGATTTCGACCTCGAGCGGCAGAACCACCGGCAACTGCTCCTCGGGCACGGGGACAATGCCGCAGGCCTCGCAATAGACAATGGGAATGGGCGTCCCCCAGTAGCGCTGCCGGGAGATCCCCCAGTCCTTGATGCGGTAGAAAGTAAGCCGCTCCGCTTTGCCTTGCTGGGCCAAGTCGTCGGTCATCTTCTCGCCCGCCTGCTCGGACGGCATTCCGGTGTAGGGGCCGGAGTCCACCATGCGGCCATGCTGGGTGAAAGCCCCCCTCATGGTGGGGGCCAGCAAAGGCTTTTCCTCTCGGGGCTGGATGACAATGCGGATGGGCAGGCGGTACTTTCGGGCAAACTCGAAGTCGCGCTGGTCGTGGGCGGGCACCGCCTGCACGGCTCCGGTGCCGTACTCCATCAAGACAAAGCTGCTCACCCAGATGGGCACCAGGTCGCCGGAAAAGGGGTGGAGCGCGAAGCGCCCGGTGAAGATGCCTTCCTTTTCGACTTCGCCTACCACCTGCGCCCGTCGGGTTTGCTGCCGCAAGGAGTCGACTTTGCGAGCGATGCTGGCGCCGCCGGGCAAGCCGGTGAGCAGTTCGTCCACCAACGGGTGTTGAGGCGCCAGCAGCAGGGCCACCGCCCCGTAGATGGTGTCCAGTCGGGTGGTGAAAGTTTCAATGGTTTTGTCGCTGCCCGCCACCGACCAGCGCACCCGGGCGCCGTCGGAGCGGCCGATCCAGTTGCGCTGCATCACCCGGATGCGCTCCGGCCAGCCCCCGGCCAGCTTCCCGAGATCCCGCAGCAGCTCTTCGACGTAGTCGGTAATCTTCAGGAACCACTGCGGGAGTTCGCGTTGTTCGACAGGGGTTTCCTCATGCCGCCAGCAACAGCCCTCCACCACCTGCTCGTTGGCCAGCACCGTCTGGCACTCCGAGCACCAGTTCACCCGGCTCTCTTTGCGGTAGGCCAGGCCGCGCTTGAACATTTGCAGGAAGAACCACTGGTTCCAGCGATAGTACTCGGGTTCGCAGGTGCTGAGCTCGCTCCCCCAGTCGTAGCTGAAGCCGAAGCGCCGCAACTGCTCCTTCATCCGGGCAATGTTCTTCCGGGTCCAGGTGCGGGGGTGGGTTTGGCGCAGGCGGGCGGCGTTTTCGGCGGGCAGCCCGAAGGCATCCCAGCCAACGGGGTGAAAGACGTTGAAGCCCCGCATCCGCTTGTAGCGGGCCACCGCGTCCCCGATGGTGTAATTCCGCATGTGGCCCATATGCAGATCGCCGGAGGGGTAGGGGAGCATTTCCAGGACGTAATACTTGGGACGGGAAAGGGCGCGACGGGCATGGAAGAGTTTGCGCTCTTCCCAGAACCGCTGCCACTTGGTGTCGAGGACTCTATGGTCGTACTCGGGCACAGCGGTTGTTTGTCCTCTTCTATCTATCCTCGGCCCGGCGTCTCCGCTAGGCGGCGGACGGTTCGCAGGTTGCGCCGGTCATCGCCTTTGCGCTCGATGGGCGTCTCCAAAATGAAAGTCTTGCCGGCCAGGGTGGGGTGGTGCAAGAGGCGGCGGAACGCCTCCAGGCCAATCCTGCCCCGGCCGATGTGCTGGTGGCGGTCCACGCGCGCCCCGCAGGGCACCTTGGAGTCGTTGGCGTGGATCACCTTCACCCGCTCCAGGCCGACGGTGGTGTGGACCTCTGCCAGGGTCTTCTCCAGCCCGCTCGGGCTGCGGATGTCGTAGCCAGCGGCGAAGAGGTGCGCGGTGTCCAAGCACACCCCCAGGTTGAGCTCCGGCAGTGCCCCGAGCAACTCCGCCAACCCCTCCAGTTTCGCCCCCAGGGCACTTCCCTGCCCGGCGGTGTTTTCCAGGAGAATTTGCAGGCCGTCAAACCGGACGCCGCGGCTGGCTTGGCGGAGGGCCTCCACCACGTAGGCGCGCGCCTGCTGCCGGGGCAAGCCCAGCCCGCTGCCGGGGTGCATCACCAGATAGTCAGCCTTCAAAGCCAGGGCGCGCTCAATCTCGGCGCGGAAGGCCTGGACGGAGCGCGAGCGCAGGATGGGCTGCGGGGAGGCCAGGTTGATCAAATAGTTGTCGTGGATGACCAAGGGGTGGAGCCCCAAGGCGTAGCGCCGCTGGCGGAAGGCCTCGGTGGAGGGGAGGGCGGCGGTGGACCAGTTGCGGGGGCTGGCGGAGAAAATCTGGAAGGCGTCGCAGCCGAGCGCCTGAGCACGCTCGGCGGCCTGCTCCAGCCGCCCGGCAATCGAGGTATGTATTCCGATGCGAACCGGGGCGGCCCGCGCAAGCCTTCGTTCCTTTCGCTTCACAGCCTCCTCAACGTCCAGTCATCAATGTGAAATCCTACCAGAAGGTTCGCCGCGGCGCAAGCCGCTGTTGCGGCCGGAATAACCCCTAGCCAGGCCGTATGGGACATCGGTGCGCGCTGGCTTGGGTGCTGGCACCGCCTAAGATGCCCGACAAGGAATACAGGCCTTAAAGATAACCGGAGCCGGTAGCGCAGGATCCCGTAAAGATTCCTGCGGTTTGTTCCTGACAAGCCGCGGGTTGGCCAACCCCGCCAACCCACGCTACCCGGTCTCGCAGACAAGCCGCGGGTTGGCTAACTGCGCCAGCCCACGCTACCTGGTCCCACTGACAAGCCGCGGGTTGGCTAACTACGCCAACCCACGCTACCCGGTCCCGCAGACAAGCGAAACCCGAGACGAGTTGATTTCTGCCGCTGGGTGCGGCTAGACTGGCCTTCTCGCCTTGGAGCGTCCTGGGCGCAAGGAGAAGCGTCGATGCTGGTGATGATGCAGGCGAACGCGACTGCGGAGGAGATCCGCGCCGTTTGCCGCAAAATCGGGGAGATGGGCTACAAAGCCCATCCCATCCCCGGGGCGACCCGGACAGCCATCGGCATCACCGGCAATACCGGGCCTGTCGATGCCACGCCGCTGGAAGCGTTGGCGGGCGTAGGCGAGTGTATCCCGGTCTCGAAACCCTACAAACTGGCCAGCCGAGACGCCAAGCAGGAAGACACCGTGGTTGACCTGGGCGAGGGCGTGCGGGTGGGGGGCGAAGAGCTGGCCATCATCGCCGGGCCTTGCGCCATCGAGAGTCGCGAGCAGGCATTTGCGATTGCTGCCCGGGTCAAGGCGGCTGGCGCCCGGCTTTTCCGCGGCGGTGCCTACAAGCCCCGCACCTCCCCCTACAGCTTCCAGGGGCTGGCCGAAGAGGGCTTGAAAATCCTCGCTGCGGTGCGGGCCGAGTTCGGATTGAAGATTGTTAGCGAAGCCATTGACTACGAGAGTCTGGAGCAGGTGGAGCGTTACGGCGACGTCATTCAAGTCGGTGCCCGCAACATGCAGAACTTTTCCCTGCTGAAGTGCGCCGGGCGCTCCCGGAAGCCGGTCTTGCTCAAGCGGGGAGTCTCGGCCACGCTGGACGAATTCCTGATGGCGGCGGAATACATCCTGGCCGAGGGCAACTACCGGGTGATTCTCTGTGAGCGCGGGGTGCGAACCTTCGCCGACCACACCCGCAATACCCTCGACCTGAGCGTGATCCCCGCGGTCAAGCGCCTCAGCCACCTGCCCATCATCGTTGACCCCAGCCACGGCACCGGCCGGCGGGAGAAGGTGCTGCCCCTGTCGCGGGCGGCGGTGGCCGTGGGGGCGGACGGTCTGCTCGTGGAGGTGCACCACCAGCCCGACCAGGCGCTCTCCGATGGCTACCAATCCATCCTGCCGGCACAGTTCGAAGTATTGGTGGACGAGGTGCGGCAGATCGCGGCCGTGGTGCGGCGCCGCGTGGCGGTCCCGCACCCGCAGGGCCACGTGGTTCAGATCAATTAGCTTGACGTTCCCCTTCCACAAACACACAAAGAGGCAGGCGCCCGCCGCGGGCGTTCGTTTGCTCTTCCTGGTGACTCTTCTCCTGGGTCTTGCGGCCAGCGCCTGCCGCGGCGCAAGTCCCGGCCAAGCGGCGGCGGAGCAGCGAGTCTACGCCTTTGTCAGCAACGGCGGCAGCCACAGCGTTAGCGTGGTGGACGTGGCCGCGCGCCAGGTGGTGGCCACTGTGCCCGTGGGACGCAGCCCCACCGACGTGCGCGCCCACCCCCAGCGCCCCGAGGTTTATGTAGTGGCGAGCGAGTCGAACCAGGTGGTGGTGCTCGACGCTCGCAGCCGAAAAGTAGTGGCGCGCATTCGGGTTGGGGTGCGGCCTTTCTTTGTCAACTTCGCGCCGGACGGGGCGCGTGCCTATGTGGCCAACTCCGGGTCGAACACGGTGAGCGTCATCGACTGCCGTCGCCGGCGCCTGCAAGCCACGGTGCGCGTCGGGCGCGCGCCGGTGCTGGCCCGGGTGAGCCCGGACGGGCGCTGGGTGGTGGTGACGAACCGGGCCGACTCCAGCGTCTCGCTGCTGGCCACCGATTCGCTCCAGCTGGTCGCCACCATTCCCGTGGCGGAGGCCCCCGAAGCCATCGCCATTCTCCCCGATAGCTCCAAGGCGTTCGTAACCGCATCAGCCCGCGGCCAGGTTTCAGTGGTGGATTTGCGTCGGCGTCGCCTGCTGGGCAATATTCCCGTGGGGCAAACGCCCGTGGCTCTGGCGCTGAAGCCGGACGGCGGCGAGCTGTTCGTGGCCAACTTCGATTCCCACACGGTTACGGTGATCAACACCTGGACGAATGACGTCGCCGAAACCTTGCCCAGCGGGCGCCAGCCGGTGCGGCTGCTTATCACCGCCGACGGCTCCTGGCTCTATGTCACCCACTTCGGATCCAACCAGGTCTTCCTGGTCCAGACCGCCACCCGGCGGGTGCTGGGGACCATCCCGGTGGGCTACCAGCCAGATGCCATGGCGTTAACCCCGGACGAGGAAACCCTGCTCGTCGCCCACGCCGGCTCGAACGACCTGGCGATGATTGGCACCGGCGACCGGGCGCTGGCCACATTGATTCCCCTGGGGCTGACTCCCCGCGCCATCGCGGTCAAAGTCGTGCCCGCCCCGCCCGCCGCCACCAGCCAGACCTTGCCCGGCGCCCAGCAGACGGTGCTAGAATCCAGCCACGAGAGGACGTTACCCCCTGTTCGCCGTGAGAAAGGCGCGGCGCATCCTCAATGAAGCTGCTCGACCGCTACATCTTCCGCGAAATCCTCGGCTACGCCGGGCTCGGTCTGGCCCTCTTCCTTTTCGTGCTGATGACCCCGGAAGTGCTGCGACTCAGTGAGCTGCTGGCCCGGGAAAGCATCGCCCTGCCGCAAATGGCCCAGCTCGTCTTCAGCGTGCTACCACGAAAGCTGATGTGGGCGCTTCCGCTGAGCGTGCTCGCCGGGCTGCTGATGGCGATGAGCCGGTTGGCGGCCGACAACGAGGTCATTGCCTTGCACGCCGCCGGTGTCGGCCGCGCTCGCCTGCTGTGTCCGGTGCTGGCCTTTGCCTTTCTCGGTGCTGGTCTCACTCTGGCCACCACGGTGTGGTGGGGGCCCTTGGGGGCGCGCACGGTGCGCCAGTTGCGAGCCCAGTTGAACCCCAGCCAGCTTTCCTCTGGGGTGCAGCCCCGCGTCTTCGACGAGCGCTTCCCCAACCTCATCCTTTACGTGCAAGACACCGAGCAAGGCGGGGCCCGCTGGCGGGGGGTTTTTCTCGCCGATGTCTCTCAGCCGGCCAATGCCAAGCTGACCTTCGCTCAGCGCGCCCTGGTGGTCCCTGAGCCCGACGAGCGCAAGTTGCGCCTGCACTTGTTCGACGGCAGCTCACACTCCTACACCCGGAAGCAGCCGGACCGCTATTCGGTCTCTACTTTCGCCCAAAACCTCCTGGCCATCTCTCTGCCCGCCACCGGCGCCAACCTAGCACCACCGCGCAACGCCGACCTTAGCCTGGCGGAGCTATGGGCGCTCGGTCAGCAGGGAGGCCGCTGGCGCAGCGCTCGCGCCGACTTCTACCGCCGCCTGGCTCTGCCCGCCGCTTGCTTGGTCTTCGGACTCATCGCCCTGCCCCTCGGCCTGCTCGCGCAGCGTTCGGGCCGTGCCGTCGGCTTCGTCACCGCGGTCGCTCTGGCCATCAGCTACTACCTGATTTTCATCTTCGGCGACCGCCTCGCCCGCCAAGGCCAGCTTCCGCCTGCTCTCGGCGTGTGGTTAGCTAACCTCACCTTGTTCGTCCCCGCGATCGCGTTCTACTTCCTGCGACTCCCCTCTCTCCGCTTCGCCGGCGACTGGCGACGCCACTTGGACTCCCTGCGCCTAGCCCGGTCACAACCCACAAAACCGCAGACCCTCGCCCCCGTCGCCCCAGACGGGACCGGCGCACTCAGCGGGCGACGCTTTCCCCGCACACTAGACCTCTACGTGGTGCGCGGGGTGCTCTTCCACTCCGCCTTGTTCCTCTCCGCCCTGGTCCTCCTCTTTGCCCTTTTCGTGGTGCTGGAGATGGTGGACGACATTGCCGCCCACAACATCGGCTGGCCGCTGGTGGCTCGCTTCCTCTGGTACCTGCTACCCCAGACTCTCTACTGGATGACCCCGCTGGCCCTCCTGCTGGGCCTGATGGTGGAAATGGCGCTGCTCAGCAAGCGGAATGAGATTGTTGCCATCAAGGGGGCCGGTATCAGCCTCTACCGCATCGTGGTGCCCATTTGCGTTCTCGGCCTCGCGGTCTCCGCCCTTCTCTTTTGGCTTGATTCCCACTACCTGGCCTACGCCAACCACCGCCAAGAGCTTCTCCGCAACCAGATCAAAGCCCGCCCCCCCCAGACCTTCTTTCAGGCGCACCGCCGCTGGCTTTTCGGGCAGCATTACCGCATCTATCACTTCGCTTTCTTCGATGCCACCCGGAAGGTGCTCGCCCGCCTCAACGTGCTTGAACTCGACCCCAACAGCTTCTCCCTGCGCCGCCGCCTCTTCGCTCGCCAGGCTCACTGGGAGCCCGAACTCCAAGCCTGGGTGCTCGAGCAGGGCTGGGAGCGAATCTTCAACCGGGGCCGCACCGTCAGGTACCAACCCTTCGTCCTCGCCACCTTCCCCGAACTCACCGAACCCCCCGCGTACTTTCAAAAGGAGGTCCTTGGCGAGTCTGCCCAGATGGACTGGCGACAACTAAGGGACCACATGCGGGAGTTGCGCCAGAGCGGCTTCGACGTCACCCCACTCCGCGTCCAGTGGCACAAGAAGTTTGCCTTTCCCCTCATTGCTGCCATCATCCTCCCTCTCGCCTTTCCCTTTGGGCTCAGCATGGGCAGCCGCGGCGCTCTCGCCGGCTTGGCTCTGGGGATGGGTCTCGGCTTCTCTTACTGGGTGCTGGCTTTCGGCTTCTTTGAACCGCTGGGAAATCTCGGCTTGCTCCCGCCCCTGCTTGCCGCCTGGGGGCCCAACCTACTCTTCTCCTTCGCAGCCGTTTACCTTATCCTCCAAATAGATACCTGACCCGGGTCTCTTTGATCTGGGCACTAAAACTTAAAGTAAATCCTCAAGTTCGCTAGATGGTGTCTGCCGCCCCCTCGCTTATCCCCTTTCGCTCCTTCACCGCTGCCTGAGCCGCCGCCAACCGTGCCACCGGCACCCTGTAGGGGGAGCAACTGACATAGTCGAGGCCAATCCGGTGACAGAACTCCACTGAAAGCGGGTCGCCGCCGTGCTCTCCGCAGATGCCCACCTTCAGACCCCTGCGCGTTCGCCGCCCGCGTTCCGTGCCCATGCGTATCAATTCCCCCACCCCCTGGGCGTCAATCACCCGAAACGGATCCTCTGCGAAGATTCCCAGTCGCTCATAGGTCTGAATGATGGGCCCGCTGTCATCGCGCGACAACCCCAGCGCCGTCTGGGTGAGGTCATTCGTGCCGAAGGAAAAGAACTCGGCTTCCCGGGCAATCTCGTCCGCGGTAAGCGCCGCCCGGGGCAGCTCAATCATGGTTCCCACCATGTACCCCACCTTGCATCCCCGCTCGGCAAATACCTGCGCCGCTACCTTGTCCACCACCTCCCGCTGCAAGGCCAGCTCGCGTACGTGGCCCACGAGCGGAATCATTACCTCAGGCAAAACTTCAACTCCCTCGCCCGCCACCTCGCAGGCCGCCTCGAAGATCGCCCGCACTTGCATCTCAGAAATCTCCGGATAGGTGATCCCCAGGCGGCAGCCGCGATGCCCCAACATGGGATTGAACTCGTGCAATTGCTCCACCCGCTCAAGGACTCGCTTCTTCTCGCTCAGCTCGTTTTCCCTGCCCTCGGCCCTTAGCCGCTCCACTTCAACCAGGAGACTCTCCCGGCGGGGCAAAAATTCATGCAGGGGCGGGTCGAGGAGCCTGATGGTTACCGGCAGGCCCGCCATGACCTTAAAGAGTCCCTTGAAGTCTTCTCGCTGCGCCGGAAGCAGCTTGGCCAAGGCCGCGCGGCGCTCCTTCTCCTCTTCGGCCATAATCATCTCCTGGACGTGCGCCAGCCGGTCCTCGGCGAAAAACATATGCTCGGTGCGGCACAACCCGATTCCTTCCGCCCCAAAGCGCCGGGCCACAGCCGCATCGCGGGGGATATCAGCATTGGCCCGCACCCCGAGACGCCGCTCTCGGTCGGCCCAGGCTAAATATTTACTGAAGTACCTATAGATTGAGCTTTTTGAAGCATCCAGCCTTCCTTGTAGAACCTGCATTACCTCGGATTCAATCGTCGGAACATCCGCAAAGAAAACCTCTCCGCTAAAGCCATCGATCGATACAAAATCTCCCGCCTCGTAGACAGTGCCGTGCACCGTCAGCCTTCTCTTCTCGAGGTCGATTTCAAGCTCCCGGCAGCCGACCACGCAGGGTTTCCCCCACCCGCGCGATACGACAGCAGCGTGAGAGGTCTTGCCGCCCGTTGCGGTCAAGATTCCACGGGCAGCTTTCATCCCTTCAATATCATTAGGGTCGGTCTCTGGGCGAACAAGTACCACGGGGTGGTTATCTGTCTCTGCAAGTTTACCTGCCTCCTCTGACGTGAAGGTAATCATCCCTACACCAGCTCCCGGTCCAGCCGGCAAGCCCTTTGCAGCGACCTTGAAGTCTTTCCGCGCCTCAGGATGAAAGACCGGATGAAGCAACTGCTCCAACTGTTCCGGCTCGACCCGGAGTACGGCCTCTTCCGGCTTGATAAGCTTCTCCTTGACCATGTCAACAGCGATCCTTACTGCTGCCATTCCAGTGCGCTTTCCAGTACGGGTTTGCAGCATGTAGAGGCGGCCATCCTGGATGGTGTACTCGAAGTCCTGCATATCCCGGTAATGGCGCTCGAGTCCTTGGGCGATTTTTTTCAGTTGCTTGTAGGCGTCCGGCATCAGCCGCCCGAGCTCGGCGACGGGCAAGGGGGTGCGGATCCCCGCCACTACGTCCTCGCCCTGGGCGTTGAGGAGAAACTCCCCGTAGAATTCCTTGGCGCCGGTGGAGGGGTTGCGGGTAAAACCCACCCCGGTGGCTGAGTTTTCGCCCAGGTTTCCGAAAACCATCACTTGCACATTGACCGCCGTGCCCAGCGATTCCGCGATGCCATGCAGGCGACGGTAGGTGCGAGCCCGGGGGTTATTCCAGGAGCGGAAGACCGCATCCCGCGCCAGCCGTAGCTGCTGCCGGGGTTCCTGTGGGAAAGGCTTTCCGGTGCGCTCCTCCACCAGCCTCAGGTAACGCTCCACGATGGTGGCCAGCGCCTCGGCGCTGAGCTCGGTGTCGGCCCTCGCACCGGCCTCCTCCTTTACCCCGTCAAAGATCTGCTCGAACTCCTGTTTCTTGATGTCCAAGACGATGTTCCCGAACATTTGGATGAAGCGCCGATAGCAATCCAGAGCAAACCGCCGATTGCCGGTCTGCTCGGCCAGCGCTTCCACGGTTACCTGGTTCAGGCCCAGGTTCAGGATGGTGTCCATCATCCCCGGCATAGAGAACTTCGCTCCCGAACGCACCGAAACCAGCAGCGGCTTGTCCCGGTCCCCGAGCCGCCGCCCGCTAACCCTCTCCAAGCGCCTCAAGGCGCGGTCGATTTCCTGCTCGAGTTCCGCTGAAGCCCGATTGCCGCTCTCGAAGAAATGTCGGCATGCCGACGTAGCAATGGTGAAGCCAGGAGGCACAGGCAGCCCAGTGTTGGTCATCTCCGCCAGGCCGGCTCCTTTGCCCCCCAACAGCTCCTTCATGCCCGCGTGGCGATCCGCCCTGCCGTCTCCGAAGAAGTAGACGTGCCTGGCTGTCTTTCTTTTTCGGCCGGGCTTACGCACTTTCCTCTTCGCCTTGCCAGTCATCCTCATTCCTTCTTCTCCTTTGAGCTGACTACTACCTCAGAGAAGTCGGCTATCGTGGAGAACTCGCGTAGGAGGTGGGCCAAGAAGGCCAGGCGGTTCTCCCGCACCGCCTCATCTTTCTCCATCACCAGCACGGTGTCGAAGTAGCGGTCGACCTGGGGGCGCAGGGAGGCGATGCGCCGCAGGGCCTCCTCGTACCGATGCGCCGCCCGCAACTCACCCACCACGGGACGCAACTCCAGGAAGCGGTGGTACAGGTCGCGCTCCGCCCCGGAGCGAATTAGGTCAGTTGAGATCGGCCGGGCTGCCCGGCGTTCACCATCTCCGGCTTGGGCCAGAATGTTCCGGATGCGCTTGAAGGCGGCTGCGATGGGCTCGAAGTCCGGACTCGCTCTCAGGCGCCGCAGGGCCTCCAGCCGAGCCGCCGCGTCCACCAGGTCGTCCCACCCAGCGGCAAACGCGGCGTTCACCTCGTCGTAGGCGAAACGGCGAACTTCGCGGAAGAGGTGTCGCGCGCGCTCCTCGAGAAAACTGCCGATGGACTGCTCCAGCGCGGTGGTGGTCGCGATTGCGATTCCGCTCTCCCTGAGGACCCTCAGGGCTTCCTGGATGGCCGCGCCAAGTGACACTCGCAGTTTGTGCTCGAGGATAATCCGGACGACTCCACTCGCCGCCCGGCGCAAGGCAAACGGGTCGCGCGAACCGCTGGGAGCCAAGCCCACGCTGAAGCACCCAACGATGGTATCGAGCTTATCCGCCAATCCCAGGACCGCCCCCTCCAGCGTACCGGGGGTGGCATCATCCGGGCCAGCAGGTCTGTAGTGATCCCCGATCGCGCGGGCCACCGTGGGGGGCTCCCCCTGCGCGCGGGCGTAGAGACCCCCCACCACCCCTTGAAGCTCTGGAAATTCGCCCACCATTTCCGTAGTCAGGTCGGCTTTAGACAACATCGCCGCCCTTACCACGCCTTCAATGTCGGCACGCCGACCATCCGCCCAAGCGTTTTCCCCTAGCCAGCGCCCGACCCGGGCCAGTCGGCCTACCTTTTTCGCATAGTCACCAAGGGCTGATTGGAAGGTCACCTGTTCGAGAAGAGGCAGGCGCTCTGCGAGGCTGCGTCTCTGGTCGGCCTCCCAAAAAAACTGAGCATCGCGGAAGCGTGCCGCCAGCACCGCCTGATGGCCGCGGCGAACGTCCCCACCGTGGTCGGTGTCGAGATCGGTCACAGCCAGGAAATAAGGGACGAGGTTCCCCCGCCGGTCTTCCACCGAAAGGTACTTCTGATGATGCCGCATGACCGTGACCACTACTTCGGTCGGTAGGGATAGGAAGCTCGAGCTGAACTGCCCGCGGACAACGGCGGGATGTTCCACCAGATTGACCAAAAGACCCAGCAGCTCGTGGTCTTCTCGCATTCGAAGCCCGAGCGCCCTCAACAGCCGCTTACTCTGGCGGAGAATCCTTTCGCGGCGCTCAGCGGCGTCGACCAAGACATAGGCCTTCCGCAAACGGCGCCTGTATTCGGCGAAACTCCGCACGGGAATCCTTCGATTGCGCAACAACCGATGCCCATAGGTGAGACGCCCGCTCCGCACCCCTCCAAGTTCAAACTCCACCCCCTGGCCGGCGTACAAGGTGAGCAGCCAACGGATGGGCCGGATGAAGCGCAGGCCGCGGGGCGAGGTCCAATACATCGTCCGGGGAAAGCTAATTCGGGGAATAAGTGTGGGGAGGATCTCAGCCAAGAGCGCCCGTGTGGGACGGCCGCTCTGGTGCTTGATGGCGGCGACGTAGGTGCCCTTGTGGGTATCCACGATCTTCAGCTGATTCACGTGGATGCCTTGCTTGTGGGCGAAACTTTCGGCGGCCCGCGTGGGCCTGCCTGCAGCGTCGTAGGCCACACTGCTCGGAGGACCGACCACCTGAGTGAAGCGCTCCGGCTCTCTTGCGGCGAGCCGGGCACAATGGGCCACCAGGCGCCGCGGGGTGGCGAAGGTCTCCACGCGCCCCCTCTCCAGGAGAGCATGCCGCCGGAACTCACCCTCAAGTAACTCCTGAAGGCTGCTCGACGCCCCCGGTAGCATCCAGGCGGGAATTTCCTCGCAGCCAATTTCAAGCAGAAATTCGCCGCTCATCGCCTGGCTTCCCGGGCATCCGCCTGCTCAAGGTGGAGGGTCGCCGTTTGGCAGGCCAGGGTTCGAATGCGCCCGATCAAGGCGGCCCGCTCGGTGGTGGAGATGGCGCCCCGGGCATCAAGAAGGTTGAAGAGGTGGGAGCATTTGAGGCAGAGGTCGTAAACGGCCAGAACCGGGAAGCGCTGGCGGGCTTCGGCGGAGGCATTCCGCGGATAGCTGGCAAGCAGCCGGCGGGCGTGCGTCTCCTGCAGCTCGAAAAGCTTGCGGCAGGTCTCAACATCAGCGAAATCGAAGCTGTAGGCGGAGAACTGTCGTTCCTCTTCTAGGCGCAAATCGCCGTAGCGCCACTGCTGGTTCCAGCCAAGGTCGAAGACGTTGGGCGAGTTTTGCAGAAAGGCGGCGATGCGCTCCAGGCCATAGCTCAGCTCGACGGATACCGGATCGAGGTCAAAGCCCCCGCATTGCTGGAAATAGGTGAACTGGGTGATCTCCAGCCCGTCGAGCAGCACCTGCCAACCCATGCCCCACGCACCCAAGGTAGGGGCTTCCCAGTTGTCTTCCTCAAAGCGGACGTCGTGTCGCTGGAGGCGAATCCCCAGGGCCTGGAGGCTGGCGAGGTAGAGCTGTTGCGCCCGGGCGGGGGCGGGCTTGAGAATCACCTGGAACTGAGTGTGCTTGTAGAGCCTGTTAGGGTTCTCTCCGTAGCGGCCGTCGGCCGGGCGGCGGCTGGGCTGCACATAGGCAACCTTGTAGGGCTCCGGCCCCAGAACCCGAAAAAAAGTCTCCGGGTGCATGGTTGCGGCACCCACTTCGACATCGTAGGGTTGCTGGATGATGCATCCCCGGCGCGCCCAGAAGCGGCCCAGGGCGAAGATCAGCTCCTGGAAGGAGAGGCCCTTTGTGCGCCTTGGGGGCCGGCTGCGGCTAGGTCTTCTCATATGAAAGGATCTCCCGGGTCACCAGCTTGTGCTCGGTGTGGTATTCGATCAGGTCCAACACATAGCCGCCCAGTTCTGCCGCCTCTGCGGCCCCCCAGGGTTCGGCTGAGAGTTTACTCAAAGGGTTGGCGAGCATCTTCAGCGCTGCCGTCCGAGTTCGGCCGCTCAGCGACCGCATACCTGGCCTGCGGCACTTGGAGCAAGCCAACTCGCCCCGCGCCGGGCTGCTGTAGGCAGGCCCGCCGGCCAGCGGCCTCTGGCAGCGACTGCAACGATCAATTGCCGGGAGCCAACCCGCCAGGCAGAGGCTCCAGAGCTGAAAGTAGCTCAATGCCAGCCAGGGCGAATCGGAGCCCTTCAAGGCGCCCAGGCTGGCGAGCAGCAGCCGAAAGGCTTTTTCGGCTGGCTCGCGTTCAGGCAGCAGGGTCTCGCAAAGCTCGACCATCTGATTCAGTGCTGCGGTTCTTTCCAGTTCGCCTCGCGCATCCCAGAATGACTCGATTAACTCCATCTCCGATAATCGTACCAACTCGTGGTGCCCACGCTCGAAGAACCACAAGCGAACATGGCTGAGCGGCTCCAGGCCAGCCCCGAAACGTCGTCGGGAGCGTCGCGCATGGGCGGCGAGTCCGCGCATCCGGCCACGACCGCGGCTGAGAAAGCTCACCAGTCTGTGGGCTTCGCCGAAGGCGCGGGTGTGGAGAATGATGGCCTCCGATTCGACCAGCGGCATGGCAATCTCATTATGGTCGGCGTGCCGACATCCCGCACTGGCGCGCACACCCGGCGGATTGAAAAGGCAGAGTACCACAAGGGAGTCCCGCAAACAAAATCGGCCCCCCGGTTTGATTTAATTAGAATTAGACTAAATCATAACAAGCTCGCCGCTCTTCCCCCCTCGCAACCCTTACGATAGAGTTGGGGCCACAAACCAGCTCTGGCAGGAAGGTGCGATGGGATTCGAGGTTGTGGGACTGGGACTCAATGCCACCGACGTGGCGATCGAAGTAAGTGTTTTTCCCCGTTTCAACAGCAAGGTGGAGTTGAGCACTGCGGGCTGGCAAGCGGGGGGCCAGGTGGCCACAGCCATGGTGGTCTGCCAACGGTTGGGTCTGCGCGCCAAGTACATCGGCCGGGTGGGCTCGGACGCCATGGGGCGGTTCCAGCTCGAGAGTCTGCGCCCCGAGGGTATTGACATCGAAGACGTGCGCGTGGTGCCTGATTGTCCGAACCAGGCCGCTTACCTCATCATCGAACAGCGCTCCGGCGAGCGCACCATCCTTTGGCACCGCGACCCCCGGTTGACGCTGCGGCCCGAGGAGCTGCGGCGGGAGATGATCGCCGGGGCGCGGCTGTTGCACGTCGACGGCCACGATACCGCAGCCGCCGCCCAGGCAGCCCGCTGGGCCCGCGAGGCCGGAACACTGGTGACCGCCGACGTGGACAACATCTACCCTGGCCTGGAGGCGCTGCTCGCTGCCACCGACTACCTGATCAGCTCCGGCAGCTTCCCGGCAGCCTACACCGGCGAAGCCGAGCTGTTTCCCGGGCTGGAGAAAATCCGGCGACGCCACCCGAGGATGAAGCTGGTGGCGGCCACGCTGGGGCGGGATGGGGTCATCGCTCTGGAGAACGACCGGTTTCTCTACCAGCAAGCCTACGCAGTCCGCTGCCGGGACACCACCGGTGCCGGGGACGTTTTCCATGGCGCCTTCATCTACGGGCTGCTCCAAGGCTGGGCCACGGCGCGCATTCTCGACTTCAGCAATGCCATGGCGGCATTGAATTGCCAGGCCCTTGGGGCCCGGGGTGGGATTGCCACCCGCGCCGAAGCGGAGGGGCTCATGGCCAGCGGCGCCCGGCATGCGCGCCGTTGGACCGAACTCCCCCGCCCGTTGTGGGCAGGTGGAGCCGGAACTGTGCAGCGCGGAGTCGAGGGATGATTCCCCTCCGGGACACCAACCCGACGGCCACGCGCCCTCTGGTGACCATAGCGCTGATCGTGGTCAACTGCCTGGTTTTTTTCTACGAGCTCTCGCTCGGCCCCGCCGCCCGCGAGCAGCTCGTCTTCACTCTGGGGATGGTGCCGGCGCGGGTCACGCTCTTCCCCACTCATCCGGGCATCGGCTTCGCGGATACCTTCCTGCCGCTTTTCAGCAGTATGTTTCTGCACGCCGGCTGGCTGCATTTGATCGGCAATATGTGGTTCTTGTGGATCTTCGGGGACAACATCGAGGACCGCCTCGGCCACTTCCGCTATCTGGTTTTCTACCTGCTGGCCGGGCTAGGGGCCGGCCTGGCCCACACCCTGTTCAACCTGAACTCGACCCTGCCTTCTGTTGGTGCCAGCGGCGCCGTGGCCGGCGTCCTGGGAGCCTACCTCTTGCTCTTTCCCGGGGCACGGGTATTGACCCTGGTGCCGTTTTTCTTCTTCTTCATCGTCGAACTGCCGGCGTTTCTCATTTTGCTCTACTGGTTCGTGATCCAGCTTTTCAGCGGGGCGGCCTCCATCCTCAGCGGGGGCGGCGCCGGCGGCGGGGTCGCCTGGTGGGCGCATATTGGCGGCTTCGTGCTGGGAATGTGGTTGATTAAACTCCTGGGCGGCAAAAGGCCCCGCCGCGGTTTTTACCACTATCGCTTTTGAGAAGGGCGGCCTCGGCTGATCATCGAGAGTCAAATTGCAGAAGATATCGTTTGGGCGGTGTTCTTGAGAAATGAACTGCACAAGCCGCCCTATACGAAGCTCCCAGCCGAACAACAAGCTTTAGTCCAGCAGCTGGCGCGTAATCCTGACCTTTCGAATCCAACGGAGAATCATCAGCGTAAGCAAGCCCTCTGGTGGCGGCGTGCCCCTTTGCTTGATCGCCTACCTTCAGATGTGACTTGGTATAAGGGACGGCTCGAGGACGGAGACCTTTTAGACCTCCGAGCACCCGCTCGTTGCGGATGGGACGAGCTGTGCCCGGGCGGGGTGTTGCGCAATCTACGCTCAGACATGGCCGAAAGATTCCGTGACTTTGAGGACTATGTAAAACGTGAAGACTTTGAGCCAGAGCTGATTATGATTTCTGTCCGTACCTCAGGCCCGTACACGCTAATAGACGGAACCAACCGTGCAGCGGCGATGCTGCTTGCTTATAGGGACGTTGGCACTACTTATGCTGGTGGTCGAGCCTATGTTGGACTGAGCCCACAAATGAACCGCTGCCTATGGTACAACCCCTGAAACCTGCAACGCCGCCTAGCTGGTGGCGCGGGCCGGAAAGCGGGCGCCGATGTAGTTGGCCAGCCACTCGCCGACTTCCGAGGTCTTCCAGCTGCCGCCTAGGTCACGCGTAGCCTTCCCTTCGGTGATGGAGGCGCGGACGGCCTCCTCCACCCACGCCGACTCCTGGCGCAAGCCCAGGTGGTCGAGCAGCATGGCTGCGCTGAGGATGGCGCCCAAGGGGTCGGCCACGTTTTGCCCGGCGTACTTGGGGGCGGAGCCGTGCACCGGCTCAAACATGGAGATGCCCTCGGGATTGACGTTGCCCGAGGCGGCCAGCCCCAGGCCCCCGACCAGCGCGGCTCCCAGGTCGCTGACGATATCGCCGAACATATTGCAGGTAACGATGACGTCAAATTGGGCGGGGTTCTTAGTCATCTGGAAAGTGAGGTTGTCAACATAGAGGTGGCGCGAGCTGATTTCCGGGTATCGCGGGGCCAGTTGGGCGAAGACCCGTTGCCAGAGGTCGTGCCCGTAGGTGAGCGCATTCGATTTGTCGCTCATCACCAGGCGTTTGCGCCCGTGCCCCCGGGCATACTCGAAGGCGTAGCGGATGATGCGCTCGACTCCCTTGTAGGTGTTGACATCTTCCTGCAGCGCCACTTCATCCCGGGTGCCTTTCTTGAAATTGCCCCCCATGCTGGCGTAGAGCCCTTCGGTATTTTCGCGCAGGATGAGGAAATCAATGGCACCCGGCTGCCGCAGCGGGGTCAAGGCCGGGTGGAGCAGCTTGACCGGGCGGATGTTGGCGTAGAGGTCGAGCCCGAAGCGCATCCCGAAGAGGATATCGGCGGCGTGCTTCATATCCGGGAGACGGGGGTCGCCCAGCGCCCCGAGAAGAATCGCGTCGAACTCCCGCCGCAGCATCTCCAGCGCCCCGGCGGGCAGCGACACCCCTTCGCGCAGGTAGCGCTCCGCACCCCAGTCGAACTCCACGCAGTCGAAGTCGTGGCCGGCGGTCTGCGTCACCGCCGCCAGCACCTTGACGGCTTCGCGCGTGACCTCGATGCCGATGCCGTCGCCCGGCACCACTGCAATGCGTTTCTTCATCGCTCAGTCCTTGGGGGCTGCAGGCAAGCTCAGCAGAATATACCACGCTCGCACGAACGTCAATCCAGTGCTCTCCGCGGGGCGGGGATTGAACCCCCGCCAAAAGCGCGCCAGGCGATTGAACATTTTTCGCCCCGCAGGAAGCAGCCCTCAGCGGTTAAAGCCGCGGAACGGGAGCGCTACTACCGTCAGGGCTCAACCCCTGCCCCGACAAAAATCAGGTCAATTCGTCAGGGCACGGCTTCAGCCGTGCCGAAAAACGCCTCTAGAAACCGAGGGCGTTAGCCCCTGAGGGTAGAGGCCCTGCCCGTCGCTCCTAGCCGCGGGCGCGCTCGGCCAGGTAGACGCCCACCAGCACCAGCGCCCCGCCGAACAGCAAGTACAGAGTGACCCTCTCATCCAGCACCATCACCCCGAGAATGGTGGCCAGGACAGGCTGCAAATAGGAAAAGCTGATCACCCGGGTGGCGGAAATCTTGGTGAGGGCGTAGTAGAAGATCAAATAGGCACCCACCGAGGCCACGGCCGCCATGTAGAGCGCCCCCAGCCACCCCCGCCAGGTGACCTGCTGCCAGTCCACCGCGAAGAGCTGCCAGCCCGCCAGGGGAAACACCATCAGAGCACCGGCCAGGTACATGAAGGTATTGAGGGTCAGGGTATCGTAGCGCCTGCTTATCCGTTTGCCGTAGACAGTGTAAAGCGCGAAGCCGGTGGCCCCGCCCAGGGTGATCAGGTCGCCGGTCAGGGTGGGACTCTCGGAGCCGAAGCCGTGCTCGGAGGTGAGCACCACCACGCCGGCAAACGCCAGCGTCAACCCCGTCACCTTCAGCCAGGTCAACGACTCCAGCTTCATCCAGGTGGCCAACAGCAGCACGTAGATAGGGGTGGTGGCGATGATCAGTGCCGAGTGGCCCACAGTGGTGTAATGGATGCCCACGGTAAAGCCGGTCTGGTTCATGGCAATGCCGAACAGCCCCAGCAGGGCAAACCAGCGCCGGTCCCCCCGCTGCGGCTGCCGGCGGCGGTGCGGGCCGTCCCGAAGCTTCGAGACGAAGTAAATCCCCAGCAGTAGCGCATTGGAGAACAGTACGCGCAGGAAGAGCAGCGCAAAGGGGGGCAGCTCCCGCAGGGCAAACTTCGCCACCACAAAGTTGGCCGACCAACCGAGCACCATGAGGGCAATCAAGACGTAAAGCATAGGGTTAGCGAATTCTCCCGCGCTGCTGGAGGGCTGGCGTCTTCAGGCGGCACGCCAGGTTTGCTGGCGGACGGTGAGCGTCTCCACCCGCTGGCGACGCACGGCGTAGCCCAAGCCGGGCGTGGTGGGGACCCGGATGGTGCCCTGCGGGGTCACCTCAACCTCCGGCTCGATGATGTCTTCCTCCCAGTAGCGCCGGCTGGCCGAGACGTCCCCCGGCAGCACAAAGCCTGGCAGGGTGGCCAGGGCGACGTTGTGCGCCCGGCCCACGCCCGACTCCAGCATCCCTCCGCACCAGACGGGTATAGAACGCGCGTGGCAGAAATCGTGCACCTTGCCCGCCTCGGTGTGGCCTCCCACTCGGCCCAGCTTGATGTTGATTACCTGGCAGGCGCGCAGCCCGATGGCGGCCCGGGCGTGGCGGGCGTTGTGGATGGGCTCGTCCAGGCAGATGGGCGTCTGGAGCTGCGCCTGTAATTTGGCGTGCTCATAGATGTCGTCCCAGGCGAGGGGCTGCTCGATCATCATAAGGTAGAAGTCGTCGAGCCTCTTCAAATGCGGGGCGTCCTCCAGCCGATAGGCGGAGTTGGCATCCACCATTAACTTCGCCCGCGGGAACCGCTCCCGCACCGCGCCCACCACCGCCAGATCCCAGCCCGGCTTGATCTTGATCTTGATGCGCTGGTAGCCCGCGGCCAGTTCCGCTTCGATCTTTCCCAGCAGCGCCTCAACCGTCTTCTGGATGCCCAGAGAAACCCCGCAGGGGATTTCTTTGAACGTGCCCCCGAGGAGCTTCGCCAGCGGCACGCCCTTCTGCTGGGACTCGATGTCCCAGAGCGCGTCTTCCACCCCGGCCTTGGCCATTTCGTGGCCGCGAATCGGCGTGAACACCGCCGCCAGCTCCGAGGCCGCCCCGAAGCTCTTGCCCACCACGAGCGGGGCGATGAAGTCGCCCACCACGTGCCAGGCGGTTTCCGTGGTTTCCGGCGAAAAGAACGGCCCCTCCCCGGCGGTGATTTCCCCCCAGCCGGCGAGCCCGTCCGCCACCGTTTCCACCAACAGGATGCGGCGCTCGTGCGTGACCCCGAAGCTGGTCTCAAACGGGGCGCGCAGCTTCATCCGCACTTCGCGCAGGCTGAGCGATTCAACCTTCATCTCGAACCTTGGAACGGCTCCAGCAGGTAGGTGCCCCCCTCCTCATCCAGGAGAAAACCGGTGACCGCGTAGCCTTGGCCAAGCCATTTCTCGAACTGCTCCCTAACCTCGGTCTGCACCTTTTGCGCTGCCGCCCGGTCGGTCTTTTTGAATTGTTCGATGGCGGCCGGGACCCGGATGCACGGGCCGGCTGGGTGGTGGGGGAGGCTCCCGCCCCGGACGGCGGCTTGCACCCGCGGCGTCCGCAGCCACCACTCCGCCACCAGCCGGTCGGTGGGCAGGCCGCCGTGCAGGGGGCTGGAGGTGCGGCCGTAGTTGTTGGGCACGTAGCGCCGCA
>JBHHYS010000029.1:0-29956 GCA_046757645.1 Terriglobia bacterium
GGGATGCTTTCGATGGTGCCGGTGAGGTCGCGCAGGGCGTAGAGCTTCTTGTCGGCGGGGGCGATCTCATCCGTCTGCCCGATGAGGGCGCAGCCCACCTCGGTGAGCGCCCGGCGAAACTCCGGCAGGGTCAGGTGGATGTTGAATCCGGGAATCGCTTCCAGCTTGTCGAGCGTGCCTCCGCTGTGACCCAATCCGCGGCCGGAGATCATCGGGACGGGAACGCCGGCGGCGGCCACCACCGGGGCCAGCACCAGCGAGGTTTTGTCGCCCACCCCGCCGGTGGAATGTTTATCGACTTTGGTGCCGGCCAGGTCGCTGAGGTCGAGGATCTGGCCGGAGCGCAGCATGGCTTCGGTCAGGTCGGCTGTCTCCGCGGGGGTCAGGCCGCGGAAGTAGACCGCCATCAGCCAGGCCGCGATCTGGTAGTCGGGGATGGCGCCGCGGGTGTAGTGCTGGATGAGAGCAAAGATTTCTTCGCGGGTGAGGGTTCCGGCGTCGCGCTTCTTCCGGATCAGTTCGGCGGCCTGCATCACGACCCGGGCGCCGCCTCAGGTGGCCCGGCCGTTGGGCTGCGCTGAGCCTGGCTTGCCCTGTTTGTCCCGCGCAACATCGGGGGGTTGAACGCCCGCCTGCAAGCGGAGGACGGGAATCTCCGGGGGGCACCGAAGCCGGAGAGGAACCACCACGGTGCCGATGCCCCGGCTGATGTAGATCTGGGTTTCGCCGCAGCGGTCCCAGCCATAGCGGAACCGGAAGGGAATACGCAAGCCACGGGCGCGCGCCGCGGAACGCAAGCGGGGGAGATCAACTTGTCCACCGTGAGTGTGTCCGGAGAGAACCAGGTCGACTCCGCAGGCCACGGCCCGGGGAAACAGCGCCGGGTTGTGGCAGAGGAGAATCGTGAGGCAATCGGCGTAGGCCCCGCGCAGGGCGAGCCGCAAGTTGTCCTCGCCGTAGCCGACGTCGTCCACGCCAGCCAGGGCGAGGCTGGCGCCATTGCGCTGCAGCCGCACGAGGCGGTTGCGGAGGACTTCGATGCCATGGTCTTCGAGGGCCGCGGCCATTGCGTCGGCGCCCACGCGATAGTCGTGGTTGCCCAGCACCGCGAAGGTGCCCAGGCGCGCTCTGAGGCGGCCCAGGGCGCGGGCCACCGGGCCGATGTACTTGGGCGAGTTGCTGACAAAATCGCCGGTCAGGGCCACCAGGTCGGGCTCGAGTCGGTTCGTCAACGCCACCGCTCGCTCCACCACCTCCAGGCGGGTATAGAGCCCGTGGTGGATGTCGCTCAATTGCACCAAGCACAGGTCGGCGAAGTCAGCCGGGAGGCGAGCCAAGTAGATGGGTTGGTGAGTGATGTGAATCTGGTGGCGGCGGCGAATTCGCCGTTTTCGGAGCCGCATCAAGCCGGTTGGCATCAGGCACGTTGGCGCAGAGCCGCCTCACTCTACCATCCTGACTCTCCCGTGTAAAGGCGAGCCGGAAGCGCAGGATCCCGCAGGGGTTCCTGCGGGTTGTTCCTGACAAGCCGCGGGTTGGCCAACTGCGCCAACCCACGCGACCCGCTCCCGCTGACAAGCCGCGGGTTGGCTAACTGCGCCAACCCACGCGACCCGCTCCCGCTGACAAGCCGCGGGTTGGCCAACCCCGCCAACCCACGCTACCCGGTCCCGCTGACAAGCCGCGGGTTGGCTAACCCCGCCAACCCACGCGACCCGCTGCCCAAAATGCGGATGGGGGAGGGCAAGGCGTCAACGGCAGGGGGCAAGCCGCTGCCCTACCCAGCCAACAGACGGAACTTCAAAACGGCAGCGGCCGGGAAGCCCGCGCGGCCACTTCGGCGAACACTTGGCGGAGCTCGGGGTGGATGTGACCGTTGCTGGCGGCGATTTCCTTTCCGCCCAGGCGATAGGGCACGGCGTTGAAATCGGTAACCACCCCGCCGGCCTCGCGCACCACCAGCATGCCGGCGGCCACGTCCCACGGCTTCAAGTTGAACTCCCAGAAACCATCCAGGCGGCCGCTGGCGACGTAGCAAAGGTCGATGGCGGCGGAGCCGCCCCGGCGCACCCCGGGAGTGAGTTGGGTGACGCGGTGATAGGAGAGACCGTTGGGGCTCTCGTGGCGCTTGCGGACGGGAAAGCCCGTGGCCAGCAAGCTTTCCGCCAGCCGCTGGCTTTGACTCACCCGAATCTGTTTCTGATTGAGCCAAGCGCCTTCGCCGCGCGCGGCGTAAAAGGTTTCCTCCCGCACCGGGTCATGCACCACGCCGACCAGAACCTCCTCGCCCGCCAGCGGTTCGTCCCGACTTCCGTCGGGAGCCGCCGCGCCCGCAGGAACCCCACGGGCGACCAAGGCCAGGGAGACGGCAAAGACCGGGTAGCCGTGGGCGAAGTTGGTCGTGCCGTCGAGCGGGTCCACGTACCAGCAGTATTCCGAAGCCGTCTCCCGGCCCCCGCCCTCTTCGGCGACGATGGCGTGCTGGGGGAAGAAGGTGTGCAAGCGCTCGACCACGAAGGCCTCCGAGCGGCGATCCGCGGCGGTGACAATGTCACTCTCTCCCTTGTACTCGATGCGCCGCGGCCTCTGAAAGTCATCCAGCAGCAGCCCCCCGGCCTGCTGCGCGGTCTCCATCGCCACCTGCAGGTAACGGTTCATGAGGGCGGCTCCGTGTAGTAGGCTTTGCGGTGCCGCACCACGTAGTCGCCCCCCTTGACGCGCACTTCGATGGTGCGAAACTCCGGGCGCGCTCCGACCGGGGCGGGCTGATAGCCGAGCAAATACTGGGTGCGCAGCAGCTCGCTCAATTCGGCAAAGAAGCGGTCCAGGTCGGCGCCCCGGGCGGGGATGAAGACCCGCCCGCCGGTCAAATCGGCCAGGGTGATGAGCGCATGCTCGCCGCGCACGCTGCGCCCGCTTTCCCCCGGAATCGGACGCATGATGAGGGCAAAGATGCTGGCTTCGGCCTGCTGCACTGCCTGCAAGGCGGCGTGGAAGTCCTGTTTGCTGGTGGTGTCGTTCCCGTCGGTCACCAGCACGAGCACCCGACGGCCGGAGCGCTCTTTCAGTTTGGCGGAGGCCTCGACGATGGCGTCGTAGAGGGCGGTGCCGGCCCGGGGGCGAATCTTCGCCAAGCTGCCCTGCAACCGCTCGATGTCGGCGGAGAACTCGACCAGGACCTGCACCCCGCCGGAAAACTCGAAGAGAGCAGCGGCATCCGTCGGACGCAGAACCCGCTGCAGGAACCCCACCATGGCCTTTTTTTCCGTGCGCAGCTCCGAGGCGGCGCTCAGGCTGGCGTCCACCATCAGAGCCAGCTGCAGGGGCAAGGCGGTCCTCTTCTCAAAGACTTTGAGCGGGCGCAACTTGCCATTCTCATAGACTTCGAAGGCCTCCGGGTCGAGCCCGGTGACTGGCTTGCCCTCGGGGGTGCTGACGCTGGCCGGCACCAGCACCAGTCCGACTTCAACCCGGTGGCGATAGTCATCGGGCGGGGGCTGTTGCGCCCCGAGGGTCGAGGCGAGAAGCGCCACCCCGACGAGTGTCAACCAGGAAAGCAAGAATCGGCCGGGAGCGTGCCCCTGGGAAGTGGAACTCACGATTCCTGGCGCGCCGCGGCAGCTTCGGCCGCGTCGGCGGGCCGCTGTCCTTCGACCCAAACGGCGCCATCGGTGAAATATTCCTTTTTCCAGATAGGAACCATGCGCTTGAGCCGCTCGAGGGCGTAGCGGCAGGCGTCGAAGGCCGCGGCTCGATGCGGGGCGCTGACCGCAATCAGCACGCTGGTTTCTCCGATCTGGAGCCGCCCCAACCGGTGCACCAGCGCTACGCCATCCACCGGAAATCGAGCCCGCAGCTCGGCGACGATCTCCCCCATCTTCCCCAGGGCCATGGGTTCGTAGGCTTCATAGTCCAGGTAGAGGGTTTGGCGGCCGGCGGAGTGGTTGCGCACAATGCCGTCGAACACCACCACGGCGCCATCCTGGGGGGTTTTCAGCCGGGCGATAATCTCCTGGCTGGCGATGGGCGCCCGCGTCAGCGCCACCTGATCCTCGCCCTTCGAGTCCCTCCGGGCGACCCGGAGCGGAGTCGAGGGGTCGGCGCCGCCGCCGCTGACCGGTGGCAGGAAGGCCACTTCATCATCCGCCGCCAGTGCCGCGGCGCCGTCGGTGTACTCCTGATTGACCGCGACGGCGATGCTGGGGCGGAACTCCTCCCAGCGGGGGAAGCGTTTCTGATAACGGGACACTAAATCCGCCACACGGGCGCCGGCGGGCAGCTCGACCTGCTCTTCGGCTGCACCCACCACCTCTTTCAACTGTCCGAAGAAAAGAACTTTCACCCGCATGGCTGCGCTGCGTCCTCGGCTGGCAAAGCTCCAGCTTAGCACCGCCCCGGCTCAATATCAATCGCGCCCGCCCCGGTGCTAGAATCCTGCAAAAGGGATGAAAACCATACTGGTGGTGGGGCGCGAGTGGAAATTTCGCGCCCTGCTCCGCGCCCAGTTGCGCGAGGAGGGCTACCCGGCGCTGGGGTTCGCCACCCTAGAGGAAGCCGTTGTGCACCTGGCGAGCGGCACTCCGCCGCCAGCGGCCCTGGTTTTCGATACCACCGAGGCACCGGCGGTGGAGATGCGCGCGGAGTTGGCCGCCCTGGCCGAGTCCCGCAGAGCGGGACCGGTGATGGTCGTGGCAGCCGCCCACGAACAATTCGACTGGCCCTCGCTGCATGTGTTGCGACGCCCGCTGCGCCTGGGCGAAGTCGTGGCGGCAGTTAGAGAACTGGCTGGGGATGCCTAGCAGTCTTCTTTTGCGCTCATCTAATTTAGAATTTGATGCTGGCTTGGCGTATGATTCCCGCCTGTAGATCCAATCCTTCGAATTCTGGGAGAGTTAGAATGGATCTGGCCATAAGACGCGACTTTATAATCAACTTGTCTACTACGGAAAGGGGGCCAACCGTCATGGCCCGTATGTCAACTCCGAACGGCGAAAGGACTGGCTCGAGGGACAAGAGGAGATTGAGTGCGAAGGGGTCTTTCTTGGTCTTGATTCTCATATTGGCCAGCATCGCTTTGGCCCCGGCTCCCGCCAGCGCGCAAGCCTGTGGTCACTGGGCAGAAGTGCTGGTTCAGAGTTTTATCCCAAAGCAAATAGACGAAAAGTCCCTTCGTGAATTCAGCAACCTGTCTCCAGAAGAGTATTTTAGGGTCGCCCGAGAAATTGAGAGCGCAGAGGTGCGTCGGCTTGCCGAGGCCCGGAGCAGCTTGCCGAATGTGGACTTTCGTCTCCGTTCCATGTTGCACAAGTTCTATGACTCAGGGTTCCAGTTATACGGGGTGCGCCTCAGTGCTGATAACTTCGCAATAAAGCCTGGAGTGGACGTAAACGCGTTCGCGAGTGGGTCCATGATCATTTTCAATGAAGGAATAGTACGTTACTTTCTCGATGGATGGAAAAATGATTGGAACAGTCTCTACTTCGTTCTGGCTCATGAAGCTGCACACAATCTGATGCGGCATCGCGACGAGAAAATTTTCGAACTTGTTCACCAGATGTTCGAAGAATACAGAGAAGCCATATTGAATCATAGAAAAGACATAGCTCACGGTCGAAGTGGCGGGGGGGTCAAGCGCTACCTCTGGAAATCTTTGCGGAATGTTCTTGAAGGCTTTGAAACAGCTCAGAAACGAAGGAGAGTGGAGTCAGAAGCAGACGTGGTGGCATTGCTCCTGTTGCGCAGGTCAGGGTTCGACCCCAGCATCGCCCAAGTTGCAAGTCAAAGAATGGCTTTGCTTGTAGGTGGTAAGCAAGTGAAAGGTTGGCAGGGAGCTATGACTGAGGTTCTGTGCTCGACACATCCGGACTGGATGCTGAGAATTCAAGAAATCCAGCGTAGCCTTAACTGCCTGCGTTTCTCAGGCAACGTCTGCGAGGGTCATATCGCTTATCCCGTAGAGGATTTCTTGCCTAGATTGCAAGGAGGAATGGATTATCTGGATGAGTACCAACAAGAAACTCTGGACCTCGCGGAGTGGACCCCAGCCGATTCCGGTTCGCGTTTTGAGGTAAAAATTGAAGTTAAACCGAGAGACGCTCAGCTCCTAGTTAACGGAGAAAGGGTTTCCCCGGGCAAGCTTAGGTTAGCGCTCGGTCGACATGTCGTACGAGGGGTAAAGGAAGGATATGAGCCATCGGAAAAAACTATTGTTGTTTTCCCTGATGTGCATCCCAGGTTAAAAATCAAACTTAAGAAAAAGAAATAGAAGCCTGCCTCAACCCGCCACTCGGCGCGCTTTGCGTGCCTCTAACTTGCTGTTAGACTACTTGGCCCCGCTCTGCCGGGCCCTGCGACTTGATGGACCCAGCCAAATCAAGCGAACCTGTCTACCCCGAAGGCGTGGTTCCGCCACCCGCCGCCCCGGCGCTGGCCCCGACTTTGCCGGGGCGCTTGTTGGCACCGCACACGGGCATGCTGCGGGCCCTGCGTCACCGCAACTACCGGCTGTTCTGGACGGGAAATTTTCTTTCCAACATCGGCACCTGGATGCACCACGTGGCCCTGGGTTGGTTGGTGCTGGAAATGACCAACTCGCCTTTTCTGTTGGGGCTGGTGGGATTCGCCCAGTTCATCCCGGCGCTCATCTTTTCCTTGCCCGGCGGGTTGATCGCCGACCGGGTGAACCGCCGCCGGTGGCTGTTGCGCACGCATTCCGCAATGTTGCTGCTGGCGCTGACGCTCGCCCTTCTGGTGACGCTCGAAATCATCACCTACGGCGCGATTCTGGCTATCGCTTTTCTCCTCGGGAGCGCCACCGCCCTCAACGCCCCCGCCTACCAAGCCATGGTGCGCGACCTCTCCAGCCACGAAGACGTCCTGAATGCCATCGCGTTGAACTCCATGCAGTTCAATACCTCGCGGTTCATCGGGCCGACCATCGCCGGCATCCTGGTGAGCACGGTGGGCCTGGCCATCTGTTTCTACGTGAATTCGGCAAGTTTTCTGGCGCCCTTGATCGCGCTGTGCCTGGTGCGCTACCCCGGCTCACCGGCACCGAGCACCGCCTCCATCCGGGAGGGCTTGGGGGAAGGCTTCGGCTACCTCTGGGGCCATCGGCGGATTCTTCTCCTGGTGAGCCTGGTGGCGATGGTGAGCCTGTTCGGGCTTCCCTATCTGATTTTCCTGCCGGTGTTCGCTCGCGACGTCTTGCACGTGGGCGCGCGTGGGCTGGGCTACATGATGTCGGCCAGCGGGGGCGGGGCGCTGCTGGGGGCAATCCTGCTCGCCATGTGGCACCCCGAACGCCGCCGCGGGCCGCTGGTGCTGGGGGGCCTGCTGCTGTTTTTCGGCGGGGTGCTCTGGCTGGCGTTGTCGCGAAATTTCTACCTGTCGCTGCTGGCGCTGTTTGTGCTGGGGGGCGCGATGGTAGCGGTGGTGGCCACGGTGAACAGCCTGATTCAAACCCTGGTGCCCGACAGTGTGCGCGGGCGGGTGCTGAGCTGGCACACGATGGCCTATTTCGGCTTCAGTCCCTTGGGCAGCCTGCTGGTGGGCACGTTAGCGGACACCTGGGGGACGCCCGCCGCCTTGGCCCTCTCGGCGGCCGGGCCGCTGGTAGTCACCGCGGTGCTCTTCTTGGCGGTGCCCTGGGTGCGGCACTTGCACTAGTGCCGTTCCAAGTTGATTCGACTACAATAAGCGCTGATATTGTTTGGGCGTCGAAGTTGGACCGCCAGTCGTGCGCAGGATGGAAAGAATAAAAGGAAGTGGGAGGGGACGTGATGGAAGAGACCAAGACCCCAGCCGCTGAACCGGCCTCCGACCAGCCCGCCCCGGGAGGCAAGCCGGTCATTCATCGCGTCTGCGAAGCCTGCAACAATATGTTCCCCACCCACCCGGGCGAAACCGCGCGGCGCTGCCCCCACTGCCGCAAAGACTAGGGCTTATCGGTCGCCCCCCGGTCTCGGAAACGGTAGTTTCGCATTCTTTTCGCTGTACCTGGTACAGTAGACAGGCCCATCACCACAGGAGGAAAATCGCTTTCAAATCGGGGATTCCGGGGCCGCCAATCCGCCGAACAGAAAGCCCAACGGCGAGGGTTGAAAATGCGCCCGAAGCGCCTGCTTGCCCAGCTTGGCCCCGTAGCTCTTTTACTCGCGCCGTTGCTTTTGCCGACTGTTTTTGCCGACAGCCAAACAAAGGTGGTCTTTGCTACAGGCCAGGAGGGCGGTACTTATCGCAGGCTGGGTCAGGCCCTGGCCGAAGCAGCTGCGGACAGCATCGAGGTAGAGGTTGTTGGGTCAAACGGTTCGGTCCACAACATTAGACTACTCGCCGCGGGGAAGGCAGATCTCGCCTTGGTGCAAGGTGACATCGCCCACCAAGCTGTGCGTGGCCACAAGCCCTTCCAGGAGCGGTTGGACAATTTGGTGGTGGTTACACCTCTATATACAGAAGCGGTTCAACTCCTAATCCGCTCACACCTGTACGTTTTCACGACGGCGGGATTGAAAGGGAAGAATGTGTCACTCGGGCGCGAAGGCAGTGGCACGTATCACACTGCCCGTGCAGTCATCGAAGCGTCCGGTTTGTCGTTGGAAGAGTTGAAGGTCAAGCCTTTGGCTTTGAAGGAAATCAACCAGCATCTCAAGGACGAGACTATCGACGCTGTGTTTCGGAGCAGCGCGGTGCCCACGCCGTCAGCCAAAGAGGAACTGCGCGACATTGAGGCACGACTTATCCCGTTGGAGAACATCGTGATTGAGCGGCTCGTCCGGAGCGGCATCTACGTAGAAACCTCTGTGCCCGGGCATACCTACCCAAATCAAGTGGCGGACGTCCCCACGGTGGGGGTGCGGGCTTTGCTCATGGCACGAGCCGACGCAGACGCAATAGTAGTGAAGCGCCTGATTGAGATTCTGCGAGACGAGCGGGCAGCGATTGAAGATGCGATTGACATCCGCCTGGATATCCTGCTGGAGAGAAGGGGAGTTCAAGGTCTTCGCGTGGCGGTTCATCCGAGCGCTAACGCCTATCTTCGCGAGGTGGGGAGCCCGTGGGTCTCCATAGCAACCATCTTACTTGCCTTCTTGGCGGTGGTCATCCTCATCGTCCGGAAGCGCGGTGGCATACACCGCTCGCTCGAGCACCAGAGAAACCTTTTTATTGTCTTTTTTATGTTCATTTTTGTTTGGTTACTCGGCTCCGCAGGCCTTTACATCTTTGAACGCCACGTGAATGAAAGTTTCAACTCGTTTCTTAAGTCCGCCTGGTCGATGGTGGTTTATGTGGCTGGTGGTTTTCAGACGCGCATGCCGATTACGCCGGGCGGCGAAGTCGTAACAGTTTTCTCCGTAGTCTTCGGTGCAGCTCTAGTTACCGCGTTCGCCGGCATCGTGATTGGTGGTTTCACAGCAAAGGTGATAAAGCGGAGGAGGTCCATGCCCAAAGATATGAGGGAACACATCGTGATTGTGAATTGGGATGAACGCGCGAAAGAAATGATTCAAGAGCTCCATGGAGCAAACTTCAAAGACAAGAAGCCCATCGTGGTTATTTCCGAAAAGGGAGTGGAATTCCCTGATAGCGACGAGTTTGAAGACGTAGCTCAAGAAGTGGGCAACCCAGCGAGGAAGCCAACCCTAAAGCGGGCCCGCGTTGAGCATGCTCATTCGATTACGATTTTGTCGCCGCGAGGTTCTGATGATCGATCCGAGAATGTGGATGACGACGTAGCGGATACCAAGACGATTGTGACGATCCTGGCAATTAGGCAAGTGTGTGCGGAAGGGAAAGAACCCGCCGTGCCGATCACTGCCGAAATCAGAGCGAGGAGGAATTGTGATGCAGCATCTAACGCAGGACAGGGCGGGTACATTGAAATCGTCTGTGCGGAGGATTTCGGAGCCGATATCCTCACGCAATGTGCCTACACACCTGGTCTCGCCCACGTTTACAAGCTGCTAGTAACCTTCAAGAGAGAAACCAGTGAAGTCTACAAATGGCCGCTGCCCAAGGACTGTAAGCGGAAGACTTTTGGAGAGATTCTCAAGATCTACGCGGATACGCGCTCGAAAACCTCCGAGCCAGCCATCCCGATAGGGGTTTATCGAGATTCCAAACTATATCTCAACCCAAGGGATGACGTTGAGAAACTAGGCGAACTGAAGGACGGGGACGACTTGCTCGTCATCTCGTACGGGAAACGGTAATCTCACCGTCCCTCAACCCCAGTGGGTGTTTAGCCCCCCTTGTTTGCGATGAGAGTTGTGGTGTGGGCATGACCCTGGCACGGCACGAAGCAACGTGTGTACTCAGCGTCAGTTGAGGTGGTTGGGGCTGGTGCCGCGTAGGAGTGGGAGGGCCTTCGCACCACAAAGCTATCCTGCCGATTACCGCTGGGCGGCTGGACCTGGGGCCCTGGCAGCGGGTCTTCTACGGCGAATTCGACGTCCAGCGGCCCAAGCACGTGTTCATCCAGATAATGGGCGAGTAGACCGAGAAGACCCGCGTTCTCTCAAACCTCTATGCTTTCGCCGTTGCCTCTTGCGTAGCAGAAAGCGTCTTGTGGTATTAGATAGCGGTAAACCCGGGTAGGAAAGTAGACAGGAAAGGAGAAGAGGGTGTCCGAGGAGCGCTTTCAGCGGGGGATCGCGCTGTTGCGGCGGGGGAGCTTCGCCGAAGCCCGGGGCGAGTTCGCCCGGGTGGTGGCCGAGCAGCCCGACTGGGCGGAGGCGCACGTCAATCTGGGGGTGGCCTGTCTGGAACTGGAGCAGCTCGAGGAGGCCCACGGGGCGCTGGAGCAGGCGCGACGCTTGGCGCCGAACAGCGAAGATGTGTACTCCAACCTGGGCGTGGTCCACGAAAAGAAAAAAAAGTTCGAGGAGGCGCAAGCCACCTATGAGAAGGCGATTGCCCTGCGAGCCACCGTGCCGGAAACCCACTGCAACCTGGGCAACGTCTACCGGGAGAAGGGTTGGCTGGAGAAGGCGATTGAGGAGTACCGCGCCGCTGTGGATTTGCGCCCCGATTTCGCCCTAGCGCACAACAACCTGGCGGTCAGCTATGCGATGCACTCCGATTTCGAATCCGCCGCCTACCACGTGCAGATCGCGCAGGCGCTGGGCTACGCGGTGCACCCGGATTTTGTTCGTCGGCTGCGCGGGGAAATGGCCAAGCGGCGGCGAGAGTCCGGGGCGGGCTGAGCCGGGTTAGGCCATGCTGGGGACGCCCGGGGCGAATTCGACCCGGTTGCGTCCAGCCTTCTTTGCGCGATAGAGCGCTTTGTCGGCGGCGCTCAGCAGCTCGCCATTCTTGTTGCCGTGCAGGGGAAAGACGGCGACGCCGATGCTCACCGTGAAGGCCAACTCCGCCACGGAGTAGTCCTCCAGCCGGATTTGAGCCGAGTTGACGCGCACCCGCTCGGCCACCAGGCGGGCTCTCTCTTGGTCCACTTCGGGCAAGACCACCAGAAACTCTTCCCCCCCCCAGCGGGCGGCGATGGCACTGCGGCGCACGGTATTCAGCAGGGTCATGGAAAAGGCGCGCAGCAGGCGGTCGCCGGCCAGGTGACCGAAACAGTCGTTGAAGGTTTTGAAGTGGTCGAGATCCATCAACAGCACGGAGAAGGGGCGGTGGGTGCGGCGGCTGAGCGCCAGAAGCTTTTGCAAGTACTCTTCGGCGAAGCGGCGGTTGTAGAGATGGGTGAGGTCGTCCACCATGGCCTGTTTCTGGGCCTGGGATAATTCCTTGTGGGCGTAGAGCTCGCTGGCCAGCTGTTCGGCGTAGCGCAGGGCGTGCTGGCGCCGGTCCTCGGTCCAATGCTGCGGCGGGCCGGTCAAGCAGGCCAAGCCCAGCAGGGTGCCGCCGCTCTGCAGCGGCAAGCAGGCGTAGCTGCCGGCGCGGGGGACGTCGAGTTCGCATTCGCATACCGCCTCGCGGCTGGGGTCAGTGACCCCATAGGGCTTGCTGCTGCGCACCGCCGGGCAGTTTTCCGGGTACGCAATCACAGCGGGCGTCCGGGGCGGCGCGGCCACCAAGCGCTCGGTGACTTCCAGAAGATTGGCGCTGGAGTTGCTGGCCAGGAGCAGGGCCTGCTGGGGATGGAAGCGGCTGCTCACCGTCTGCAGGAAAACGCGCCGCATTTCCTCCACCCGTTGGCTCCAGCGCAACTGTTCAGTGAAGGTCTGAAACGCCACCAGCTCGGTGTGACTCTGGTGCAGGGTGCTCACCATACGGTTGAAGCCTTCGGCCAGGCGCGCCATCTCCAGCGGCCGGGCAAAGCGAAGCGGGGCGGACGGGCTCCCCGCCTCCACATCTTCGACCGCTTGGCGGAGTTGGGCGAGGGGCTGGGTCAGGCTGCGGGCCAGCCAACTGCTCAACCACAGCGTGCCCAGGATGCCGATGACGGAGAGAAACAGGCCGAGATAAATCATGCGGCGCACCATGGCGTCGGCTTCCGTGCGCAGCTGCCGCACTTGCTGGCGCTGGCGGTCGGCGAAGATCTCCAGTTTGTCCTGAAAGAGCTGGAGGCTATCGCGGGCCTTGGCAGCGGCCAAAATGTCCTGGCCGTTCCGGCCGGCGCGCTGGCGGGCAATGGCGCGGGCGGCAAACTCCGTGTGCCAGTGGTCGACGTAGTGGATTGCCTGCTCGAAATACTTGCGCTCCTCCGGAGCGGCGGACAGCAAGACGTAGACGCGCTCGATATCGGCCTGATAGGCCTGCTGGCCGATGCGGTAGGCGCGCAGGAAGTCGGCGCGACCACTGCCCGCATAGGCCCAAACGCCCATCTCGACGGTGACCAGCAGGCGCGGCAAGTTTTTGGCCACCGCCAGCGTCTGTTCGTAGTTGTCGCTCCGATGCAGGATGGCCAGCAGGCGGTTGGTGGTCTGGGCAAACAGCACCAAGCTGCCGAAGAAGAGGAGCAAGGCGACCGAGGTGGTCGCCAGCACCTCCTGATGGATGGAGCGCCGCTGCCACCATCGGCGCAGGCCCGCCCGCAGCTTCACCTTCACCGCATCACCTCCCGGGACAGGGGGGTGGAGGGGGACGAGTCGGAGGGAAGCGTCCCCGGGGCGAGGGAGCCTTCCGGGCGGAGGTGTCCTTCCAGTCTTCTGACCACATCCCGCAGACGCACGGCCAGCTCGATGATGGTGGTCACGCGGTGGCGGAGCTTTTCCGGCAAGGCCTCAGCCTCGGCCAGGATCAATTCCGCGTTTCCCAAAACTCCGGTGAGGGGGTTATTGATCTCATGGCGAATCACCCGGGCCAACTCCGCCCAAGAGGCCCGCTGGCGGCGCAAGCTGCGGCGGAGCAGCGCCGGCAGCCAGAGCGGATAATTGTCCGCTTGGAGGACAAAATCGGCGGACTCCTGCTCCACCAGCGCCACCGCGCACTCTTCCCCGCCCGGAGGAACCAAGACCACGGTGGGCAGGAACCTGGTTGTCCGGGAGCGGGCAGCCAGGGCTTCGCGCAGGCGGAGAAAGGAGGTCAAGTCACAGACCATGGCGTCCACCTGTTGGGCTTCCAGGTAGGGCAAGGCCTCCGCCAGGCTCGCCACCACCCGCAGGTGCAAGCGGGTTTCCCCGGAGGCAAACGGCGGGGAGAGAGCCTGCCACTCTTCATCCCCCACACCTAGCAGCAGAACCCGAATCTCGCCTTCCGACATCTCTCCTGCCGTCTCCTGTTCTGCGGGCGGCGCCCGGGGGCCGCCGCGCCCCTAATCCGCCGACGCGGGGTCGACCGCCGGCACCGACGTGTCCCAGGCTTGGAGCAATTCCCGCACCACCTTCTGCAGCTGCTCGATGCGAAACGGCTTAGCCAGATAGGGCAGACAGCCCTTCTCCAGAAAATCCGCCGTCTCCCGCGCCAGGGTGTCTCCGGTGGTGAAGAGCAGTCGGTGGGCGAGTGCGGAGTGCTGTTCGCGCAAGGTGCGGTGAAAGGCCTGCCCGTCCACCTCCGGCATGCGGACGTCGCAGATGGCCAAGCCAAAGGGCTGCTGCAAGGCCTCGGCCAAGGCCCGGCGGCTGTCGGTGTAGACGTGCACCACGTAGCCTTGCTGCTCGAGGGCGTCGGCGATCAACTGGGCCACCGCGGGTTCGTCATCCACCACCAGAATCCGCGCGGATTCCTTTTTGGCCGAGGCGCGGCGTGCCGGCGGTCGGGGGCGGGGCTGCGGCTGGGCGGGCAAGTCCACAATAAAGGTGGCGCCTTGTCCGGGGCTGCTGTGCACCAAAATTTCTCCTCCGTGCTCCTTGACGATGGCTTGGGAGATGGACAGTCCCAAGCCGGTCCCGCCCTGCGGGGGCTTGGTGGTGAAAAAGGGATCAAAGATGTGGGGCAGGACAGCGAGGGGGATCCCGGGGCCGGTATCGGAAAACTCCACCCGCACCCGGGCCGGATCCGGCTGGGAGTGGATGCGCACCGTCACGCGTCCGTGGTCGCGTTGGCTGCGGATGGCCTGTTCGGCGTTGAGGAGGATATTCAGGAAAACCTGTTGGAGTTGGCCGGGGTCGCTCAAGATCCGGGGCAACTCCCGGGGGTAGTCGCGTACGACCTGGATGTTCTCCACCCGAAGCTCATAGGCGCGCAAGGACAAGGTGCGCTCCAGGAGCTCCCCCAGGTCCACGCTCTCCTTCTCGCCCTTATCGCCGCGGGCGAAGTGGAGCAAGTTCTTCACGATGCGCCCGGCCCGGTCGGCCTCCTGGGCGAGGCGCTCGGCCTTCTCCCGGAGCGCTCCCGGCAGTGGCCCGGAGAGCAGGAGTTGGGCGTTGCCGGTGACTGCGGTGAGGGGGTTGTTCAACTCGTGGGCGATTCCGGAGATAAGCTGCCCCACGGCCGCCAGCCGCTCACGCCGCATCACCTTCTCTTCCAGCAGGCGTTGGGGGGTGATGTCTCGGTAGATCTCGAGCCGCCCCACCAGCCGCTGCTGGCGGTCGAAGAGCGGGCGCGCAAAGCGTTCCAGAACCCGCCAGCGCGGGGCCACGAGTACGAGTTCGTCCCAGCAAACCTCCTGGGGGTTGCGGTGGAGCTGCTCCCAGCGCGCCACCACAGCGTCCGGGGAGCGAAACTGGCTGCGGAGGCGGCTCAGGGCTTGGCGTTGGTCGACCCCCGGGCCCAGTTCCCGGGGTTTGACGCCAAAAAGCTGGCCCAGGCGCTGGTTGGCTGCCTGCACGGTTCCATCGGCGGCAATCAGCCACACCCCGTCGCGGATGGAATCGAGCAGGCCCTGCAAGCGCGCTTCATTGAGGCAATAGCGGTAGCCGGTTTCGCGCTCCCGGGTGGTATCCCGGACAAAACCCAGCCGGAGCGGCTCCGCGGCCCCGGATTCGGGCACCCTTCGCAGGGTCAACTCGCAGGGCCACCAGCCGCCCCTCTTGACCCGCCAGCGCACTTCGGCGCGGAACGCAGGCGGGGAGCCCGCTCGGAGCCAAGCGGAGAGAGCCTCGGCGTCCTCCGGGCGGAGAAAGCTCGCCAGCGCCTGCCCCTCGAGTTCGTCGGGGGCGTAGCCGAGCCAGTCGGAGAGCCGGGAATTGACGCTGCCCAGGCGGCCGGCGGCGTCCAGATAGAACGCCCCCTCTTGCAGCTGGTCGAAAAGAAACTGGTAGCGGCGTTGGTAGTGTTCCTCCCGGCAGCGTCGGCGGCGATTCTCGAGCTGCGCGGTCGCCAGCAAAGAAAATTCCGTCCAATCGAATTCCTCGCTCTTCCCTCCGCGGGGCGCACCGGGTTCGAACCCGCACATCAGCAGGGCCCCCAGGGGGGCGTCCCCGGTTTCGAAGGCAAGCACACGCAAGCGGAGGTCGCTGCGCGCCACTTGCGGCAGCCAGGGCTGGAGGACGTGGGTCAACTCCGCGGGATTGACTTCGAGCGGCCGCGACTTCGCCCGCGCCCGTTGCCAGGGAAACTCCTTCGACTCACCCAGGGGAAGTTCGCTCGGCAGCAAATGCGCCGCCCCGGCCGCGGCCAGCCGCCGGAACCCGCTTGGCTGCCGCTCATAGAGCCCGGCGGCCTCGGCGTGACTCAACTCCCGGGCAGCGGCGGCCAACGCCTCGAGGCTTGACTCGGAGAGTCCCCGCCGCTGGAGTTCCCGTTCGAGCCGCTGCAGAGCCTCCCGGGGGCGAAGGATTTCGCCGGCCTCGCACTGCTGGCGAAGAGATTGGGCTTCCAGCATCAGTCCCAGCACATGGGCCAGTGTCTGCCCCGCTTCCCGCTCCTCGGGGGGAGGCGGGTTGACCGCTCGAGTGAAAACGCTCAGCAAACAGCCCTGGGGGCCGCGGGGAGTCACCACCGGCACCAGCAGGGCGCTGTGCGCCTCGAGCAGCGGGGCCGGCAGCGGGTGCCAGCGGGTGGCCACCTCTTCACCCCACAAGGGAGCCGCGTCTGCCAAGGCTTCTCGCCAATCGGGAAGAGCGTCCAGAGCCAACTCGCCCATCACCTCCCACTCCGGCGGCGAGGCGGCCACTACCTCCAGCCGCTGCCCGGTGGGATCAAGCTTCCAGAGGAGTACAGCGTCGGCCCCGAAGAGCTGTCGCAAAGTGTCGCACGCATGGCGCAAGCCTTCCTCGGTGGCGGGCACCCGCGCGGCCGTGCGCAGAAATTCAGCCACCAGGTCAACCGAACGAATGTGTTCGCTGCGGAGTAACCAACCGGTCATGTTAAGAGTTCGGGCGAGAGGCGGGCGTCAATCGGGTCAGCTCCCCGACCCAACCGCGCAGCGCATCCGCTGGAAGAAAGGCCGCCTCAAGAATCGGCGCGCCCCCGCTTTCGCTCAGCGAAACGTCTCTGACTGCGCGCGAACGCCACATGTTGGCGCGCCCCGCGAACCCGTAAGCAGTCTGATGGCCACACACGGCTGCCGGAAATCTGTAGCGGGGGCAAGGGGATAGAAGGGAGGGGGAGAAAGTTGGCGGGCGGAAGCCGTTTCAAACTGGAACCGCGCCCCCTCCCAATGCCAGAAGCGGAGCGCCGAACCCCGGGCTAGGATTCGAGTTCGTACTCTTTGAGTTTGCGGTAGAGGGTAGTCTTGCCGATGCCCAACAAGCGCGCCGCCAACAGCTTATCGCCCCCCAACTCCCGCACCGCCTGGAGGATGGCATGCTTTTCCAGTTCGCGCAGGGGCAGGATGCCTTCGCCCAGGTTGGCCAGGGGGCTGGGCGCGGCGGCGGGAGTCTGGAGGTTCGAGGGTAGATCGACACTGTGGATGATGGGGCCGGCGCCCAGAGCCACGGCGCGCTCGATGACGTTTTCGAGCTCGCGGACGTTGCCGGGCCAGTCGTTGCTCATCAAGCGCGCCATCGCCTCTTCGGAGATTCCCTTGATGATCCGAGCGGAATCGGAGAAGCGTTCGAGGAAGTAGTTGACCAGCAGGGGAATGTCGCTCCGGCGCTCCCGGAGCGGGGGAATGCGCAGGGTAACGACGTTGAGGCGATAGTAGAGGTCCTGGCGGAAGCGCCCCTCGCGCATGGCCTGGTCGAGGTCGCGGTTGGTGGCCACCACAACGCGCACATCGATGGGCACCCGCTGGGTGCCGCCCACCGGCTTGACTTCCTTCTCTTGCAGGGCGCGGAGCAGCTTGGCTTGCAGGTCCGGGGGCAGCTCGGCAATCTCGTCCAGGAAGAGCGTCCCCCCGTGGGCCATCTCCAGTAGGCCCTGCTTGGAGCGCAGCGCCCCGGTAAAGGCCCCTTTGACGTAGCCGAACAGCTCACTTTCAATCAGGGTGGGCACCAGGCCGGCGCAGTCCACCGGCACGAAGGGTTTGTCGCGCCGCGGCCCCAGGAAATGGACGGAGCGCGCCACCAACTCCTTGCCCGTGCCGCTTTCCCCCAGAATCAAGACCGGGTGGCGGCTCTGGCTGACCTTCAAAATCAGCTTATAGATGCGCTGCATCTTCGGGGAGGTGCCCACCAGGCCGCCAAAGCCGGGCTTGCCCTGCACCTGTTCGCGGAGTATGCGGTTTTCCTCGGTGAGCTCCAACTCCTTCAGCGCGTGCTGGAGTTTGGCGCGCAGGTCGTCGACGTGAAAGGGCTTGGCCAGGTAGTCGTAGGCGCCGCGCTTGATGGCTTCCACCGCGGTTTCCACCGAACCGTAACCGGTCATCAAAATAACTTCCACGTGCGGATGGGCCTGCTTCAAACGCTCCAAGAGCGTCATACCGCTCGCCTGGGGCATGCGCAGGTCGGCGAGCACCAAATCCACCCGCTGCTGCTCCACTTTTTCCATGGCCTCCTCGGTCGTGGCCGCCTGCAAGACCTGCAGGCCGAGCGATTCGGCCACGTCCTGGCAGACGGCGCCCACCGTGGGGTCGTCGTCGGCCACCAGAACAACGAAGCCATTGGTCTGAGCTGCTTTTTCCGGCCTGGTGTCGGTTGACGCCACCATCGCTCCCTCCTCTACCCCTCTTATTGGTTCCCCGCTTCCCTGGCTGGGCCAGGCCCGGAATTGGGGCAGCAACGGACTAGCAAGCCTCGTTCCAAAATGGAAATCGCCACTTTTCCGCGATTCTACACCAAGGATGACACCAAAACCCTACCAAAGCCAAGATCATAGGCCAAAAAGCGTCTGTCTGCGAACTAAAATGGGAATTGTTCCCAAAACGGGTAGGAACACGCCCCCTCCGACTTCCGCCCTACTTCTGTTATGCTTGCTGGCGCCGATGCGGGGAGACGACGTCGTTATCGTTGGTGGGGGCCTGATCGGCTGCTCGCTGGCGCTGCGGTTGGCCGAAGAAAAGCTCCGCGTAACCGTGGTGGAGCGGGGCGAGCCCGGCCAAGAGGCTTCCTGGGCGGCGGCAGGAATGCTGGCTCCCACCGCCGAAGTGGTGCACGCTCCCGGCGAGGCCGAATTGGCCAAGGCCAGTGCAGCGCTCTATCCCACCTGGGTGCAAAACCTCGAAGAGCGAGCCAAAGTCGAAGTCGGTTATCGCACCGAAGGAACCCTGCTGGTGGCCTTCGACCCGAAGGAAGCCTCTTACCTCGGGGCGCTGCCGGGTGAGCCTCTGACTTCGGAGCAGGCTCGCCGGCTCGAACCCGCCCTCTCTGAGCGCGTGCTCGGCGCTCGGCTCCTGCCCAGCGACCGCCAGGTGGACAACCGCCGCCTCTTCGAAGCGCTCCTGCGGGCAGCGCGCGGTGCGGGGGTGCGCTTCCAGACGGGCAGCAGAGGGCGAGAGTTGTTGGTGGCTTCGGGCCGCGCCACCGGCGTGCAAACCGCCGAGGGAACGCGGCTAGAGGCCGGCGCGGTGGTGAATGCAGCCGGCTGCTGGGCAAGCGCTCTCGAGCCCGGGGGCGCCCGCCTCACCCCTACCAAGCCGATTCGCGGCCAGATGGTGGCGTTGCGGGCGGCGCCCGGCTTCTTACGCCACGTGGTGCGTTCCGCCCGCGCCTACATCGTGCCCCGCGCCCGCTTGCTCCTGGGCACCACCATGGAAGACGTCGGCTATGACAAGAGCGTGACCCCGGGGGGCTTGCGCCGCATTCTAGCCGGCGCCACTGAAATCGTTCCCGCGCTCGCCGAGCGGCCCTTCGAAGCCGCCTGGGCGGGCCTCCGACCCGATACCCCCGACCATCTCCCCCTCCTGGGCCCCACCGACATCGAGAACTACTTCGTCGCCACCGGGCACTTCCGCAACGGCATCCTGCTCGCCCCCATCACCGCCGAGCTGCTCACCGAAACCCTCCTCGGCCGCCAGCCCCGACTCCCGCTCGAACCCTTCAGCCCCTTGCGCTTCGCACACAACTAGTCGCGGGTGCAGAGCACCGCTTTCGGACGGTGCACAAACCGCAGTCGAACTCACCCCGTCGAGCCCGGTGGCCCCTGCCGCGGGGGGCTGACCGCAGTTCACCGGTCACTGGCTTGCCCCGAGCCTGCCCGGAGCGGAGTCGAAGGGCGGAGTCGAGGGGTCATCGGTCGCTGACCGCCAGAGCGCTGCTAGGCGGAAATGGAACTCTCTACCACGTGCTCGGCGAGCGCAGCGATGGTCATCGAGGGAGGCACGCCCAGGGCGCCGGGGAAGAGGCTGCCATCGCAGACGAACAAATTGGTGTAACCGAACACGCGCCCGAAGGGATCGACGACGCCTTGCGAAGAATCCCGCCCCATCCCGCAGCCCCCCAGGGGATGCACGGTGCCCGAGACATTCGGGAGCCAGCGGCTTCCCGGCGTCAGCAGTCAGCCGCCGTAGGCGCGCCCCAGCCCCTGCAGATAGCGGCGCATTCGGCTCAGAAGCTGCTGGCTTTTGCTCGGGTCCCAGTTGAGTTCCAGGCTGCCGCGGTTGTCGAGCTGCAAGCGGCCCTGGCTGGCGTCGCGCCCCATCAAGAAGAAAACCCCCAGATTGCGCAGCAGCTCTTCGGTCTCCTCGTCCGCGCAGGCGCGCGGGGGCGCGAGAGGCGGATCAACCCCCGGTCGCTTGCCCGAAAAAAACTGCTGCAAAGACACCAGCCGATTCGCCAGCCGCAGCAGGCTCTTCCGCGAGGCCACCACCGGAGCCGGGATCGCCCCTTCCAGCACATAAAACTCCTCCCCGGGGGAAGCGGCGTAGCCGGCAGCGACCGACGGCCCCACCGTGGGCACGATGGGGATTTGCGAACCCACCAGCCCGGCAAAGAAATCCCCGTTGGCCGACCAGCCCTGCCCCAGCCGCGGGCTGAGATTGGGCAGGGTGCGGTCTATGTCCCGGCTCCGCAAAAGGAGTTCGGTCGTCCCCAGGCTGCCGGCGGCCAGGTAGAGGCTCCGCCCAAAAACCTTTTCTTCCCGGGGCGCCGACGGCTTGCCCCTGTCCGGCAGGCGACGGAAAGAAACTTCATAGCCCACTGCGGCCGGCCGGCCGGCTTCCCGCGGCGCCAGCCGAATCACCTGAGAGAGCGGCCAGATTTCCGCGCCCAGGGCTTCCGCACGCTTCAAGTAGTTGAGGTCGAGCGTGTTCTTGGCGTGGCGGTCACAACCGAAGACGCACTGGCCGCAGAGGTTGCAACTCTTCTGGGAAGCGCCGAAGCGGTTGACCCTTTCTTCATCCCCTTCCCCCCAGCGAATCGCCAGCGGCGGTAGCTCCACCCCGCCCGCCCTCCCCGCGGCGGCGTGGCTCGCCTGGAAGGCGGCGATTCGCTGCAACGGGTGGGGAATCGGCTGGGGCTCGAGCATCTCCCGCACGCGCTCGTAGTAAGGGCGCAGGGAATGGAGGGAGATCGGTTCCGGCCAGCCCCGACTTTGTCGGGGCCAGCCTGCAAAGGCTGCCGCGGGGGGAATTTTTTGCACGTTGGTATAGACGAGCGAGCCGCCCCCCACGCCCGCTGCCACAATCACGTTCATCCCCTCGAAGCGTCGCAGGTCAAACAGCCCCGACTCGGCGGCCCGGCCGGCGGCGCCCGGGCGAAACCACCAGCGCGCGTTGGTCTGCTCGGCGCGGGGGAAATCTTCGCGTGCCCAGAGCCGGCCGCGCTCCAGCACGCACACCGACCGGCCGCGCTCGGCCAGCCGACACGCCGCCACCGCGCCCCCGAAGCCGGACCCCACCACCACGGCGTCAAATATCCTCACCGCACTTGCCTCCCGGCCTCGCATAGCACGCTCCGCCCGCCGGTGTCCACCTCGTTTGCCGGGGGAAGCGTGTGGGCCGATTCGTTGGTTCTGAATCCTTGGCGGGTAGGGCAAGGCCTTGCGCCTTGCCGAACAGAGCGGGTGCGGAGCACCTCTTCCAAACCTGTTTGAGGAGTGCGGTTTTTGCCCTTCGCCACGGCTCCCTTCGACAAGCTCAGGGTCTTCCCTCCGCTTCGACAGGGCAAATTCCACCGTGCGGCATTTGCGGTTTTTGCGGTTTTCACGGTTTTGCGGTGTGTATTTTGGGGACGAAAAAGTGGGTCGAGGAGTTTTTCTTCCGCAAAAACCGCAAAATCCGCAGAAACCGTAGACAGGAGAGGAGTGAGTGTGCAAGGTGGAGCGTGGAGTAAGGAGGAAGGTATGGTCGCGCCGAGGCTCCGGCGGGCAGGCGCGGAACCGGCGGGTGCAGAGCACCACTTCCGGGCCGCACAATGCATGGCAGTGAGCAATGTCACTAGCTAAGTACTTTTGAATCAAACGAGAGAGTGAGATTACGCTTGAATCTCACCGACTAAGTCAAACGGAATCAAGTACATGACTACCCCCCCCGGGTGGGGGTTGCGAAGGGGCATGAGCCAAGTCGTCAAAAACAACTAAGAAGAGAGTGCCGCGGGAAGGCACGGCCTGCGATCTTTGACAATTTGAGCAGCTGTCGGAAACAGATCGGCAAGGGGACAAGCCCCTACCCTACCCCTGCTGGGAGAAAAACCGACGAGGAATGCGGTCCCGAAGCATCGGGACCAAACGCATTCCTCGCCGCTACTGCTTTCTAGGGGCCATTGCATAACCTCTTTTTTCCCGTAAGGCCTCAGGGGCTAAAGCCGCTGCTTTTTCTAGCCCTTTACGTCAGGGCTGAAGCCCTGACCTGCCGAGCGGAGGTTATGCAACAGCTTCTAGTTTCTAATTTCCAGTTTCTGGCTTTTGGCTTCCAGCGGGTAGCCTTCCGAGCGGCTCACGTAGACGGCGGCGGTGACGTCGCCGGTGACGTTAATCGTCGTCCGGCACATATCCAGGATGCGGTCCACGCCGAGCACGATGGCGATGCCCTCGCCCGGCACTCCCACGGCGTGCAGGACCAGAATCAGCAAGGGGATGGCGCCGCTCGGCACCCCGGCAGCGCCGATGGCGGTGATGACCGACATCAACACCACCACTGCCTGCAAGCCCAGGCTCATCTCGACGCCGAACACCTGAGCGATGAACAGCACCGTCACCCCCTCAAAGAGCGCCGTGCCGTTCATATTCAAGGTCGCCCCCAAAGGGAGCACGAACCCGCTGACCTCCCGTGGCACCCCCACCTCGCGCTCGCTGACCTGCATGGTAGTGGGCAGGGTGGCGCTCGAGGAGCTGGTAGAAAAGGCGGTCACCATAATCGTCTTGATGCGCCCTAAAAAATCGAGCGGATTCATCCCCCCCAGGAAACGCACCAGGAGCGAGTACACCACCACCAGGTGAATCGTAAGCCCGAGCAACACCGTAACCACGTACCAGCCCAGCTTCTTCAGCAGGTCGCCCCCAAACAGAGCGGTGACGCTGAAGATGAGCGCGAACACCCCGTAGGGCGCCAGGCGCATCACCCAGCCGATGATCACCACCACCGCATCGCCGATCGCCTGCACCACCGCGAGCAGCGGCCCGGCGCGCTCCCCCGGAAGTATGCTCAGGGCGGCCCCGAAAATCAGCGTGAAGAAAATCAGCCCCAGCATGTCCCCGTGTGCCGCCGCCCCCAGAGGATTCCGGGGCACGATGTTGACCAGGAGCTCCACCCCGAACTCCACCCGCCGGGTTTGCTCCACACTCTGCCGGGCCTGGGCGCTGAACTGCGCCACCAACTGCTCGCGCGTCTCCTCGGGAAGCCCTATTCCCGGCCGGATGCTGTTCACCAGCGCCAGCCCCACCACGGAGGCCAGCGCCGTCACCAACAGAAAATAACCGAGCGTCTTTAGCCCGATGCGCCCCAGCTTGCGCACGTCGCCCAGGCTGGCCACCCCCAGCGTCAGGGAGGCGAACACCAGCGGCACCACGATCATAATCAGCGCCCGCAGCCAGATCTGCCCGGCGGGCCGCGTGACATTCTCCACCACCCACGCGAGCTCCGCTGCCCCTCGGAAGAAGTAGTTGGCGGCGACGCCCGCACCGGCGCCCACTGCCAGCCCCAGCAGAATCTTCGTCGCTTGGGGCCGCCTTGGCTTCGCGGGGCTCATCCCTCTCCCGTACCTCCGATGACGAAAGCAGAAAAATTCGCGCGATTATCCCTGATTCGGCCGCACCCGCCAAGCAAAAGAAAAACCTCCCTCATCCCCACACTTCGGGAGAAGCAACTCGCACGGACAGGTCTCAGAGGCGGGAACCCTAGAACGGAATGCGTGAACCAATGCGCCGGCGGTTGCGCCGCCGGGGCGCGGGGCCGGGGAGGGCCGAACTCTGCCCGGTCCAGTCAAACTGTGCCAGGGCGGAGTCGAGTTCCAGCGGGCGGTTGAGCACAATCTCCACCGTCGTGCCGCGGGCGAGCTCCAGCTCGCGACCACGCGTCAGCAGAACCGCCGCCAGGCCAGCGGCGGCGCCCGCGGCGCCGCCAATCGCAACGCCTTTGCCGCGCCCGGCGATGGCGCCGATCACCGCACCCGTGGCGCCCGCCCCGGCGACGGTGGCGACGTCCTCCCCCTTGCTGGAGTCGCTCTTCACGCCGCCTTCCTCGCGGTCCACCTCTTCGTCCACCCGCGCGCCGGCCGCTCCCAGGCCGGCGGAGAGGTCAACCGTGTAGCCGTTGGGCAGGGTCAGCTCATCGAAGCGCACGTGCAACTCGCCTCGCCCCCGAATGCGCCCGGGGCGCTTGACCCGGGTAATGCTGCCGCGCACGAAGCTCCCCACCGGCACCAGGATGCGCTTGTTCACCACCACCGGATAGACGCTTTCGAAGTAGAGGAAGTCGCCCACCTGCGCCGTCTTGGTGCTCACCGAGTTTTGCAGCACCAGAGGAATGTGGGTCCCGGCGGGAATGACCACGGTCCCGGAATGCCGGCCCGCATTCGGGTCGGCCACCGGTTCAGCGACCGCTTCCGCTGCTTCTTTTTGTTGGTTGTCTTTCTCCGGCTCTTGCGCCGCCAGTCCGGTCGCAAACAGCACAAGCCCCGCCGTCATCACCAGCAGACACCGGCGGAATGCAGGCCAAAACATCTTCTTGCGGCTCCTGGCGAGAAATCCTACACCCACGACTAAGTAGATGCCAGAGCAAAGAAAGAGGTTGGGCCGCACCGGGCCACTAAACGCGTCTCGCTTATCTGGCTCCGCAACCTGCCCTGCATACGCTCCGAGCCTGCCCGGAGCGGAGTCGAAGGGCCTGCCCGCAGTCGGGTCTGCCCGTCCGCGGCTTGACTCGCCCCGCCCCATAAGCTAGAAACGACTCCGTCCGCGCGGGGGCGCACGTCGAACGTTTCTATGCCTACCCGGATTACATCCTGGCGGCCGTTTGGCCTGGGGTTGACCAAGCCCCACCACTACCGCGACATCCTGCGCGTCGTCTGGGAGAACCGCCGCCGGCCGCTCTACGCTTGGCGCATCCTCCGCCACGGCGTCTGTGACGGCTGCTCGCTCGGCCCCTACGGCCTGCGCGACAACACCATCGACGGCGTCCACCTCTGCATGGTGCGGCTGAAGCTGCTGCATCTGAACACCATGGCCGCGCTCGACCCGCGCCGCCTGGAAAACCTCTCCTCCCTGCGCGGGCTCTCCAACCGCGAGCTGCGCCGCCTCGGCCGCCTCGCCTATCCTATGATTCGCTACCGGCGCGAGCCCGGCTTCCGCCGGCTCTCCTGGGACCGCGCCCTGGAACTCGCCGCCGACGCCATTCGTGAAACCGCGCCCCAACGGCTCGCCTTCTACACCACCTCCCGCGGCCTCACCAACGAGGTCTACTACGTGGCGCAGAAGCTCGCCCGCTGCCTGGGCACGAATAACATTGACAACGCCGCCCGCCTCTGCCACGCCGCCTCCACCACGGCCATGAAGCAGACCCTGGGCGTGGCCGCCGCTACGTGTTCCTACACTGACTGGCTCGGCTCGGACCTCATCGTTTTGCTCGGCACCGACGTGGCCAACAACCAGCCGGTCACGACGAAGTATTTCTATTACGCCAAACAGCGGGGCACGCGCATCATCGGCGTCAATCCCTTCCGCGAACCCGGCCTGGACAACTACTGGGTGCCGTCCATCCCCAAGAGCGCCCTCTTCGGCACGCGGCTGATGGACGACTTCTATCCCGTGCGCGTCGGGGGCGACATCGCCTTCTTGGGCGGCGTGCTGAAAATCCTCATCGAGCGCGACTGGCTCGACCCCCGCTTTATCGCCGCCCACACCACGGGCTTCGAGGAGCTCAAACAGAAACTCGCCGCCCAGTCCTGGGAGGCGCTCGAGGCTTCGAGCGGGCTCACCCGCCAGCAGATGGCCGCGTTCGCCGAAACCTACGCCCGCGCCCGTACCACCGTCTTCATCTGGTCAATGGGCCTCACCCAGCACCGCTTCGGGGTGGAAAACGTGAAGGCGGTGGTCAACCTGGCGCTGGCGCGCGGCATGCTCGGCCGGAAGCACTGCGGCCTGGTGCCCATCCGCGGCCACAGCGGCGTGCAAGGCGCGGCCGAGTGCGGCTCTGTCCCCAGCCAGTACGCCGCCGGCTTTCCTGCCAACGAAGAAAACGCCCGGCGCTTCACGCAACTCTGGGGGTTTCAGCCGCCCACCACCAAAGGTCTCGATGCCCCCCAGATGCTGGAAGCGGCGGCGCGCGGCCAGCTCGACCTCCTCTACTGCCTGGGGGGCAACTTCCTCGAAACCATGCCCGAGCCCGACTTCATCCGCGCCGCCTTCGCCCGACTCAAGTTCCGCGTCCACCAGGACATCACCCTAAACTCCTCTATGCTGCTCGACTCCGACACCGTCCTGCTGCTGCCCGCCCGCACCCGCTACGAACAGCGCGGGGGCGGCACCGGCACCAGCACGGAGCGCCGCATCCGCTTCAGCCCCGAAGTTTCGGGACCCCGCCCCGGCGAGGCCCGCTCGGAGTGGGAAATCCTCTCCGACCTCGCCCAGTTCGTTCTCCCCGCCGAACATCGCGGCGCCTTCTATTACCGCACCGCCGCCGAAATCCGTCAGGAGATGGACCGCATCATCCCCCTCTACAAGGGCATCGGGAAACTCGCCAAAGAAGGCGACTGGGTGCAGTACGGCGGCGAGCGCCTGCTCGAAGGCGGCCTCTGCGAAAAAATGCCCGGGGGTCGCGCCCGCTTCACCCCCCTTGACCTCCCCTTCGCGCCCGCCGCCAACGACGCCCGCTTCTACCTCGCCACCCGCCGCGCCAGCCAGTTCAACTCTATGGTCTTCGACACCGTGGATTCCCTTACCGGCGCCCGCCGCGACGACATCCTCATCGCCCCGGACGACGCTGCTGCCCTCGGCCTCGCCCCCGGCGAGCCCATCCGCCTGCGCTCCGCGGTGGGCGAATTTACCGGGCGGGCCCGCCTCGCTCAGGTTGCCCGCGGCTGCCTGGTGGCCACTTGGCCGGAAGTCAATGTGCTCATCCCCCGCCGCTACGATCCCGGCTCGGGCGAGCCCGACTACAACACCGAAGTCACCCTGGAAAAGCTCAGCGCGTAGCCACCCAAATTGGACGTTGCGACCATCGCCCGCATTGTCATAAAAAGGGCCGACACAACCGCGTGGACGTGCAACGCATCCGGGCCGGGGGGTGGCCCGCCGACGGAGGCGAACGACTCGCCTTTGGGTAGGGGAGGGCCTGGTGCCCTCCCGAATTTACTCCTGCACTGAAGGAGCAGAACAACGATGCCAGCAAAACGAACGTCGCGGGAGCGCGCAGTCCATCTCTATGTAGGGACGCGCAAGGGCGGGTTCCTCTTCCGCAGCGATGGGCGGCGGAAAACCTGGAAAGTCGAAGGGCCGTTCTTTGCCGGCTGGGAGGTCAACCACCTGAGGCGCGACCCGCGCACGGGGCACCTGTGGGCCGCCATCAATACTTCCTGGTGGGGCAACGACCTCCAGGTCAGCACCAACAACGGCAGGAGTTGGAGGAAGGCGAGCGCCGGGCTCGGCTTTGCGCCCGACCGCGGCCTTACCTTGAAGCGCATTTGGCACGTGGCGCCCGACCGCAACGCCCGCCCGGAAACGCTCTGGTGCGGGGTTGACCCCGGGGCGCTCTTCCGCTCCGACGACGCCGGCAAAAACTGGTACGAAGTCAAAGGCCTCAACCAGCACCCCTCGCGCGAGCGCTGGCAGCCCGGCGGTGGCGGCATGATGGTGCACGCCATAATTCCGGATCCTGCCCGCCCTCAGCGGATCTACGTCGGCATCTCTGCGGCCGGCTGCTTCCGCTCCGACGACGACGGCCAGAGCTGGCAGCCCTTGAATCGGGGCGTGCTGGCTGACTTCCTCCCCAACAAGTTTCCCGCGGTCGGCCAGTGCGTTCATCGAATGGTCCTGAGCCCCGCCAACCCCGACTGGCTCTTCCAGCAGAACCACTGCGGCGTCTATCGCAGCCGGGATGCCGCGGAGAACTGGGAGGACGTCTCCGACGGGCTGCCCTCCCGCTTCGGCTTCCCTATGGCCGTCCATCCCCACGAGCCCGAAACCCTCTATGTGGTTCCCGAAATCAGTCCCGAGTACCGCTACGTCTGCGACGCCCGCTTGCGCGTCTACCGCTCGCGCACCGGCGGGCGCTCCTGGCAGCGGCTTACCCGCGGTCTCCCCCAAGAGCGCGTCTACACCGCGGTGCTCCGCCACGCCACGGCCACCGATGCCTGCGACCAAGCCGGCGTGTACCTCGGCACCACCGGCGGCGAAATCTTCTACTCCCGCAACCAGGGCGACTCCTGGCAGTTGCTGCAAGCTCATTTACCCTCTATCCTCTCCCTCGAAGCTGCCCTAGTCTGAGGTAGCGCAGGTTGCGACCCGTAGGGGAGCTACCTGCGGCCTGTAGGTAGCGCAGGTTGCGAGCCCTGCCTCGCAGCGCGAGCTACCTGCGGCGTGGAAGAAAAAACCGCAGGAAGGTGCCCTGCGGGCGCCATCCTGCGCTACCCGCTCCCTCGAAGCCGCGCTCGTTTGACACAAGGCCCCTGTCGCAGAGGGCCGGGTTTCACTTGACCCCAAGGGAGCGACTGGTGTAGCGCTGCCGCGCTTCTTTAGGGCAACCCACAATTCAAATAATGAGGAGCAGCCCACAATGACCGTGCCCAGGATATCCATTTTGTGGTTGAGTTTGCTGGTGGCGCTGGCGCCGCTCGCCGCCGCGCAGGAGCCCGTCAACAAACAAGAGGCCAAGAGTCCAATGGAGCAACAAATGCAGGAGTACATGGAGAAGTACGCCGCGCCCGGCGAGCATCACAAGCACTTGGAGAGGCTCGTCGGCGCTTGGACCACCCAGGCCAAGTTCTGGCCCGCCCCCGGCGCGCCGGTGATGGAGTCCACCGGTGCTGCGGAGCACAAGATGATTCTTGGCGGGCGCTATCTGCAGACGAGCTACCGAGGGAACTTCGCCGGCATGGCCTTCGAGGGCACAGGCGTGGCGGCCTACGACCGCTTCCTCGACCGCTACATCGAAACCTGGGCCGACAACTTCGGCACCATGATCCTGGTGAGCGACGGGACCTGCGACGGAAGCGGCAAGGTCCGCACGCTAGTGGCCCGGTTCGTGGACCCCATGACGAAGAAGCCCACCACCATGCGGTCGGTCTATCGCCTCCAGGACGCCGACCATTACGTGCTGGAGATGTACACGCAGAGTGGGACCGACCCCGAGTTCAAGATGTGGGAGATTGCCCACACGCGCAAGAAATAGCTACCACCTTCACCCGCCAAGAGGGAGGGAAAGCAGATTCCTCGTCCCGATGGAATCGGGACTCGGAATGACAGCAGCTGTGACCAGTGGGAAGTGTCATCCGAAGCCGTAGGCGAGGGATCTGCTTGGCTCTCCGGTCAGCCTGTTTAGGGCAAGAAGCTACTGGGGAGCGACGGCGGCCAGCTCGGTGGGCAGGGTGAAGCGGACGTCCTCGGGGATGACTTCGACTTCCTCCACGTTCGAAAAACCGAGCTCCTGCAAGCGGCGGCTGACGCGCTCGACCAGCACCTCGGGCGCCGACGCCCCCGCGGTCAGGGCCACGCTGCTGGCGCCCGCGAGCCAGCCCGCTTCAACGGCCTTCTCGTCTTCAATCAGGCGGGCGCGGGCCCCGGCGCGCTCGGCCACTTCCACCAGGCGGTTCGAGTTGGCGCTGTTCTTCGAGCCCACCACCAAAACCAGGTCGGCGCGCTTCCCCACCGTCTCCACCGCCTCCTGGCGGTTCTGGGTGGCGTAGCAGATGTCGTCGGCCGG
>JBHHYS010000030.1:0-27770 GCA_046757645.1 Terriglobia bacterium
AGTAAAAGACGGCCAAGTGGGCCGGGTCCTGCCCGTAGTAGGTGGTGAGGAGTTCCGCAAAGGTGAAATAGAACCACAGGAAGGCAAACACCAGTAACAGCGTCCCCAGGTGATTGAAGTGGATGGGCTTCAGGTAGTTCTGCAGGTTGTAGATGCGTCGGATGAGTACCATGGCAATGATGAGGGAAGCGATCCCGGAGAAGATCGCCCCCACCACGAAGTAAGGGCCGAAGATGGTAGAGTGCCACATGGGCTGCACGGTCATCCCGAATACCCAGGAGACCACGGTGTGCACGGAGATGGCGATGGGGATGACCAGCACGGCCATCACCCCGATGCCCCGATCGAGCCAGCGCCGTTGTCGTTCCGTCCCTTGCCAGCCCAGGGCCAGGAGGCGATAGAGCCAGGTGTATTTTCCGCTGTGGTCGCGGAGGATAGCGATGTCCGGGATCAGGGGGAGGTAGAGGTAAATGCTACTGGCGGCCAGATAGATACTGATGCTGCACACGTCCCACAGCAGCGGTGAGCGAAAGTTCGGGTGCAGGAGCACATTAAGCATGCGGTCCGGCCGCCCCAGGTCCACGATCACGCTCCCCACCCCGAAGAAAAGCACAAGCACGGTGATGACTTCGGCCGAGCGGGTGATGGAGCGCCGCCACTCGGCGTGGCAGATGCGCAAGATGGCGGAGATGAGCGTGCCCGCGTGGCTGATCCCGATGAAGAAAACAAAGTTGGTGATGTAGAAGCCCCAGTAAACCGGCACATTCAGCCCCGTGACTCCCAGTCCCCAGCGCAACTGGTACACCCAGGCAAAGAAGCCGAAAACGCCGAACCCGAGCAGCACCAGCGCGAGGTAGTAGAACGAGCTGCGGGTGGCCACAATGGGCTGCAGCAGGACCGCGTCGGGTCCCAAGGCTTCCGGACTACCGTTGCTCTTCTTCTCCACCGCCCCATTCCCCTTCGGTGAGATAGATCACTTTGGGCTCCGTGCCCAGCTCCTCCAGATAGCGGAACGCCCGCGGGCTCCGGGCCAGTTCAGCCACCTTGCTGCTGGGGTCGCTCAGGTCCCCGAAGTACATGGCGTTCGCCGGACAGATTTGGACGCAGGCGGGGACGAAGTCGCCTTCCGCCAGCGGCCGCTCCTCGGCGCGGGCGTTTTCCCGTGCCTGCATGAGGCGGTGGTGGCAAAGCGTACACTTCTCCACCACCCCTTTGGGCCGCACCGAAACGTCGGGGTTTAGCGCCCGCTCAAGCTCACCCACGTACTCCGGCCGGTACCAGTTGAACATGCGCCGGGTGTAGGGACAGGCATTCGTGCAGTAGCGGCAGCCGATGCAGCGCGGATAGGTCTGCCGCACCACCCCTTCCGGAGTGATCCCCGTGGCCCCCACCGGACAGACGCGGATGCACGGGGGGCTGTCGCAGTGCAAGCAGGGCAGCGGCATCAGCCGCATCGATAGCCGCGGGTACTCTCCTTGGAGTTCGGGCAAAACACTCAGCCAGGAGATGATGCGCCCCCGGGCCGCCTGCTCGGGCTCGACGCAGGGGACGTTGTTTTCCGTCTGGCACGCCACCACGCAGGCTTGGCAGGCAGTGCATTTGGCCAAGTCAATCACCATCCCCCAGCGCGGCATCTCTGTGTCCTCAGATCCGATAGACGCGGACGTAGGTCCGGGTCGTTTGCCGCAGGCCGGTCAGCGGCTCGGGCTCGCTCTCGATCAAACTCAAGGGGTTGAGCCCGCGCCGCGCCCAGCCGCTCCCCTCGGTTCGGCCGTAGCCCAGCGGTAAGTGAACCACACCCGGGCGCACACCGGCGTAGAGCCGCAACCGCACCCGGGCGCGGCCCCGGGGCGACTCCACCCACACCCAGTCGCGGTTGGCCAAGCCAAGTTCCCTGGCGGTATGCGGATTCATCTCCAGCCAGCTCTCCCAGTGCTCGAACACCTGCGATCCGGCGATCTGTTGCAAGTAGGGAAGGTCGGCGCCGTTGCCTCCGGCCAGGGGCAGGACTTCGACAGGGATAAGCAGCAGCGGGAATTCGGGCGGAGGATCCGGCCGGCGTGGCTGATGCGGCAGACAAAGCCGGTCGTCGCCGGGGTCAAAGCCAACCCGGGCGGCCAACCCGCTGTGCTGAGCGGCCCAGCGGGCCAACTTCTGGGAGTAGAATTCGAACCGGCGCGAGGGAGTGCGCAAGATGCGCGCCCATTCGCCGTAATAATAGGTAGGCTCCCACCAGCCGCCCCGCTGCTTCATTAGCTCCCAAAGCTGCTCCACAGTGGCGTAGGTGGGAGCCCACCAGCCGGAACGCTCCAGCAGCCGGTTCCAGGTTTCTTCCAGGCTGGTGGTGAAGGTATAGCCCGCCCGGGCAGCAAAGATTTCCTCCACCTCTGCGCGCAGGAATTCTTCAAAGCTGGCCTGCGGCAGTGCGGCCGCCACCTCGCCGCCCAACCTGTGAGCGACCTGCAGCACCACCTCGGTGGTGGCTCGGGTCTGGTGGGCGGGCTCGACCACCGGGGGCGAGATGGACACCAGGGGATGCGGGAAGGTGGGAGGCGCCGCCTCCTCCTGCCACTTTTCCAGGTCGGTGTGGTCCGGCAGAATCAGGTCCGCATAAGCGGTGGTCTCGTCGAAGAACGGCGAGAAGGAAACCACGAAGGGAACGCGCTTCAGTGCCTGGGCGAATTGCCCCCCGTTGGGCAGGGAAAAGACCAGGTCAGTCCCGTGCACCAGCAGGGCCTCGACCGGGTAGGGTTTCCCGGCCAGGATGGCGTCCGGCAATCGCGTCAGGTCGGCCCAGGGCAGAGGGGTGTCGTCGCGGTTCACCACGCTCGCTGGAAGGTGGTTTCGTCCCCTGGACCTCGGCTCCTCGTCCCCGGGGAGTTCGGGCCGCGCCAGGGCTCCCCCGGGGATTTCCAGGCTGCCCACCAAGGCGTTCAGGCTGTGTACCGCCATGGCCGTATAGGGGTCGCCCGGGAAAATGCTGCTTTGGTGGCCGCCGATGGCCAGCCCGGGGCGGTTGCGGCCAAACTCCCGCCCCAGCCGCAAGATCGTCTCCACCGGAACTTGAGTGAGAGCCGCGACCTCGTTCAGGCGGTACTCGCCCAGGATCAGAGAGCGAAAACCCAGGTGGCGGCGCCCGCGGGCGTCCCGCCAGTCTTCGAACCCAAAAGTGTGCTGGTTGACGAACCCGGCGTCGTAGAGCCCTTCGGTGATCAACACGTAAGCAACCCCCAGGGCCAGTGCCGCTTCGGTTCCGGGTCGGAGCGGCACCCATTCATCGGCGCGCGCGGCGGTGACAGAGAAGCGCGGCTCAATCTGAACAAACTTGGTGCGGCGACCCCCGGCCGAGTCACGCCAGTGGCCGAAGGCCCGCATAGCACTGACCGGGGAGCCCCAGCCTTCGAGCAGGTTGACCCCAAAACTCAGCAGATAACCGGCTCCTTCCAGATCGTAGGCGAGCCCTTGGGACAGCCCTTGCTGCAGGTAGACAGCTACCTGCGTAGCGTCCAGGCCCGACGGCGGGCGCAAGTAGTTCGGCGAGCCATAGGCCCGCATAAACCGCTGGAAGAGGCGCCGGTGGAGGTGCCCGCAGCAGCCGCCGACAAACACCAGCGAGCCGGCTTGCCCCCGCTTTCTCAGCTCGCCCAGGCGCTCCACCACGGTGTTGAGCGCTTCCTCCCAAGAAATCTCCTTCCACTGCGGGGCTCCCCGGCGGCCCAGATTTTTTTGCGGGGCGTACAGCCGGTCGGGGTGGTAGAGCACCTGCAATCCCGCCAGTCCGCGGGGACACAGACGGCCGTGGTTCACCGGATGCAACGGGTTCCCCTCGATTTTCACCGCCCGCTCTCCGACCTTGCGCACTCGCAGGCCGCAGCCGCCCGGACAGAGGGAACACACGCTCAGCGACCACGTCTCTGGCCCTCCCGGAACCCGGACCTCCTCGGCCGCCAACGCCGCATTGGCCGTGCTCAGGCCTTGAAGCGTCACCCCCGAGGTGGCCAGTCCCAGTGCGCCTCCCCCCGCGAAGCGGAGAAACTCCCGGCGGTTGACCCTGACACTCACTGGCGCCTCGCTTGGGGCCGACGCGCCCGCGCGCCCTGATTGAGAAACTCCATCAGATCCACCATCTCTCCAGGGCGGAACAGGGGCCAAGGCAACTGCTGCTCTTGCATCCGCTCCAGCATCACCGGCCCGTGGCTCCACATCACGGTAGCCAACGCGATGGGCGAGACCCGGCCTCGCCACGAGGACAAATCCGGTCCCAAACCCTCGCCACTGCGGAGGTGGCAGGAGGCGCATCCTTTCACTTCGAACACGCGCGCTCCCCGCACGGTGCTGCCGCTCGGCTCGAAGTAGCGCTCCGCAAAGAGGTAAGCAACCAGGTCGGCCATCTCCTTGTTCGAGAATTGCGGGCGGGGAATATGCTGCGCCTGCATGCTGGCCCACATCGCCGGGCTGTGGTTCCACATCGAGCCGGCGAACTGGCCCAGCGTGCGCGCCAGCGGACGCCTCCCCAGGTCGGGCACGCCGCTGCCGGCCGGTCCCCGCACCGCATGACAGTTGGCGCATCCCTTCTGCCGAAACAATTTCCGGCCCACCTCCGGGTCGGCCGGTTCCAGATAGACGTGCCGGCGGGGATTGGTGGCCTGGGTGCGGATGTAGGCAATCAAGTCGGCCACCTCGTTGCCTTGAAACTCCGGCCAGGGAAGACCGCGCTCTTCCATCAGCGCCTGCATGGCGGGCGCGTGGTTCCACATGGCCTGGACCCAGCTCACCGGGTTGCGGTAACTGGCCCAGGTGCGCAAGTTGGGCCCCGTCCGCCCGCCTTGCTTTCCTACCCGATGGCACTGCAGGCAGCGCTTCTCGAAGAACAGCTCCCGGCCGCGCTCGGCGTCCCCCGGCTCGTCCATGGACCGCACCGAGTAGAGAAACGCAAACAGGTTGGCCATTTCAGATTCGGTGAAGGCTGGCAGAGTCACCTTCTCCTGGCGCATCTTCCCCCACATCGCCGGGGCATGATTCCACATCGCCGCCACCAGCCCCGCGGCGCTCAAATGGCCGGCGGGGGCGCGCGCCAGGTCGGGCGCGCTTCGCCCCCCTTCGCCCAGGACGGCGTGGCAGCGCCCACAGCCCTTGTCGAAGAAGGTCTTCAACCCTGCCTTGGCATCGCCGGGGACGAAGTAGCCGCCACCACCCGGGGCTCGGGCCGCCAGCCACACTCCGGTGACCAGTATCAACGGCAAGGCGAGCAGACAGACCATCCCCGGCAACCGGCCCCGGCCCCCCCAGCGTCGCAACCTAGCGGTGGCAGTCGTTGCAGTCATAGCGCACTTCCCTTTCCTTATGGCACCCGATGCAGGTGTCCATGTCGATGGGGCGATACGGGCGTCGCGGCGGCTCGGTGAGCGTCTCCATCGGCCCGTGGCAGTCGGCACACCCCAAGCCTCCCAGGGCCACGTGGCGCCGGTGGGAAAAATAGACGTGCGTGGGCACCTGGGTGATCTGTCTCCAGGGCATCTCCTCGCCCGCGGCCGCCAGGGTGCGGATTTTTTCTTCCTCGGGGCTATCGGTGAGGGCTTCCTCGTGGCACATCATGCAGGTCTCAATTGTCGGCAAGGTGGCTTCGGCCTGGTCGCGGGCCCCCTCGTGGCAGTCCTCGCAGCCGAGCCCATTGGCAATGTGCACAGCGTGGTTGTAGCGGATGGGCTGAGCGGGAGGCGGGGCGGAGAGAACCCAGCCAAACAGGAAATACCCCGCTACCAAGAACACGCCGAAGCCCACCAGCCACGGACTCTTCGCCGAGGGCGCAGCCGGCCCCATCAGCGGGTTTCTTCCGGAGGGGTATTGAGGAAGGCCAACAGATGCCCGAGGTCGGCCTCCTTCAAGGTTGGCCAACCCAGGCCGAGCTCCTGCGACCGCTGGTACATGCGGGGCCCGTGCGCCCAGAGAGCTCTGGCCAGCGTCACCTGGGCCATGAGCTTTCCCCGACCCCGCAGTTTGGGACCGACTTCGCCCCCCTGCGCATCGGCGCCATGACAGCGAGCGCATTTCCGCCGGGTGAACAACTCCCGCCCGACCAGCGGCGAGCCTGCCAGTTCGAAGTATCGAACGCTGTACAGGAAGGCGATCAGGTCGGCCATTTCCTGCCCTTCGAAGCGGGGCCGCTCGATACCCTTCGCCTTCATCGCTTTCCACATGTGGGGCGAGTGATTCCACATCCGCGCGGCTACCTGGGTCAGGGTAGACGGCAGCGGCCGGCCGGCGCCCAGGTCCGGGCCCGTGGTTCCGCCTTCGCCCCCAACGGCGTGGCAGCTAATGCAGTCCTTTTTCTGGAAGAGTTCCCAGCCGCGCTTCGGGTCCGCCGGCAGCAAGTCGAACTCCCACCGCGGCCCGGCCCGCTCCTGTCGAATATAAGCCAGCAGGTCGTTCATCTCCTGGCCTTCGAAGCTCGGCCAGGCGATCTTCATCTGGCGCATATGAGTTTCCATGGCCGGCGCGTGGTTCCACATCGCTTCGGCCCAGAAGATGGGGCTATCCACCGGCCCCAGCTCTCGCAGCTCTGGACCTACCGTGCCCCCTTCCCCGCCCACCGCGTGGCAGCGAATACACCGTTTTTGGGAGAACAGCCGCCGCCCCCGGGCCGCGTCTCCCGGCTCGTCCATGTAGCGGGCGGCGTAGAGGTAGGCAAACAGGTGGGCCATCTCCTTGGTGGTAAACCGGGGATAGGGTATCCGCTCGGATTCCATCATCGCCCACATGCGCGGCGCGTGGTTCCACATTGCGGTGGTGAGCTGATTGAGGGTGGAGCGTGCCGGCCGCTGAAAACCCAAGTCAGGAGCCCGATTGGTCCCCACGCCGTTGACCGCATGACAGCGGTTGCAGCCCTTGTCGCGAAAGACGTGGGAACCGAGGTGAGGGTCGCCGCACAGGAAAGTATTCCAGCGCTCTTCGCGCCCCCGGTACCGCCAGACGAGCACGGCCACCAGCAACAGCGAGATCCCTACGGGGACGGCAACCCGCAGCCAAAGCGGGAGCCTAGCGGTCATCGCGCCTTTCTCTCAATCGTGCTTGTACTTCAAGGGCTTGTGCACGTGGGTGCCCTGCCCCACGCGGGCCTCGTAGTCGAAAGCCTGGTAGAAGGGGCTCTTCTCGTTGTGGCAGCTTTGGCAGGTCTCCGCCGAGGGAATCACCATTCCGGCCGCCACCAGATCGTTGCGCTTGTATGCCTTGTTCTTCAAGCTCATCAGGTTGGGTTTCAGGTAGGCTTTTCCCGGGCCGTGGCAAGCGTCGCATTGCACGCCCGCCAGCGTAGGCGTCTTCTCCAAGCTCACGAATCCGCCCGGCTGCCCGTAGCCGGTTACGTGGCACGATACACAGTTGGGGTCGCTGGTGTAGTCCTTGTCGGGGTCGAGATTGTGAGCGCGCTTGGCGTCCGCGGACACGCCTGGCTTTAGCAGTTCAAACGCCTTGGCCATGCGCGTCTGCTGCCAGCTCTTGAATTGCGCCAAGTGGCACGGCCGGCAGCGCTTTGCTGCCAGGTATTGCGCGCCCGCCGTCTTGGGCAGGAGTGCCATGCCGCCCACCGCCAAGACCAGAATCGCTCCCCAAGCGAATCCTCGCATCGGATCACCTCGTCATAATGATTTGGTCATGATTCGCCGGCCCCGTGAGGACGGCCACGGCTTGTCCCTCGCTGCGATTGTCGGCCAGCCTAGCGGGGAGCAATTCCTTTGCCAGGCAGTGCCGCGCCAACGAATGCTAACTCCAACAAAATGCAGCGGGCTGGGTGCCGTGCACGGAGAGCCAGGAGGCACGCTGCGGGAAATCTCTACATGTTGCGGAAATTAACCCTCTTCCTCTACCTCCGGGTTGGATTTCGCACCCTCTAAGGTTTTTTTTTCGGCAGCTTCCCGGACGCCCTCTGCCCAAACCAGCAACTCCCCACCCTCCGAGTCACTCCCCCCTTGCGCCTCTGGCAGCCGAATTGCTAGCCTGAAGGAACGAACAGACGCAGGGGGATGAAAAGTGCCCCCTCGGAGCCTGAACCGTAGTGAGAGCCCCTCGCCTACGCGTGGGAAGTCTGCTCGGACTTCTCGCTCTCGGCTGGGTGAGCCTCGCACAACTGCGTACCCAGCATCCCACCATTCGGGTGGTGGAGGGCGGTGCGGATGTTGACTTCAGTGCTTGTGTCGAGTGCCACGCCGACAAGAGTGCTGCGCCCGTGCTGCATCCCGCGCTCGAACTGGGGTGCGACAGCTGCCATCAGGTCGAGCAGGAGGAGGGTGAAACCGAGGTCCTGCTGATCTCGCCAGACAACCAGCTCTGTTTCACCTGCCACACAGACCAGGAGCCCGGACCCACTCAACTCACTCTGCATTGGCCGGTGCGTGCCGGCCGCTGCACGACCTGCCACGATCCCCATAGCACCCAGGCCGACTATCTCCTCCGTCAGGCGACGGAGAGCCGGGAGCCGGCTGAAAATCTCTGTCTCGGCTGCCACGCTGAGATCGCGGCGCAGATCCAACAGCCGGTGGAACATCCGGCCGTGGAGCTGGGCTGCACCACCTGCCACACCACTCACAAGAGCGAGCCGGCCGGTGCGCCGGAAGGCGCCTTCCACCTGACCCAGGCGGAGCCGGAGCTCTGCCTGACCTGCCACGAGGCGGAGGATGCTGCCTTGCAGGAAGCCCACCTGAACCAGCCGTTCGCTGGGAGTCGCTGCAGCGAGTGTCACAACCCCCACGGCTCCGCCCACCCCAAGCTGCTCAACAACTTTGTTCATCCACCCTTTGGCGACAAGGAGTGCGACACCTGCCACGAAACCCCACAGGAGGGGCAGGTCGCCCTGGTCGAGGGGGCCAGGGAGGAACTCTGCTTGGTCTGTCATTCGGACATGCAGGAACGCCTCGAGCAGGCAAAGTTCACCCACACGGCGGTGGTGGCAGGGCCGGGTTGTGTGACGTGCCACAGCCCGCACGCGGCCACCTATCCGCACCAGGTCCGCCGCGGCCCCGTGGCTCTCTGCCTGGATTGCCACGCTGACCTGGCCAAGGCCCGGGTGGAAAAGAGCAATCTCCACCGGCCAGCGTTCAAGCAGAGCTGCCTGATCTGTCACCAGGAACACACCGGCGAGCGCCCACAGCGGCTGCGGGCCGAGGTGAACAACCTCTGCTTGGAGTGCCACGGCAGCCAGAACGCCGCCAAGTTCCGAACCGCGGGCAAGGTGAAACTGTTTCGCGACAAGGTAGAAGTGGAGGGGGCTGCCCTGGCGGGCATGCGCATTCTTTCCATCCGTGCCGGGGCGCGGCGCGGCCACCCCTTCCCCTCCCACCCTGTGAGCGACGGCGAGAGTCTCAACTGCGTCACCTGCCACGACCCGCACGCCGCCAACGGGAGCCCGCGCTTGCTGGTCACTGAGACTGCCACCGCCACGCCTCTGTGCCTGCTGTGCCACGACAAGTAGGAGAAGAGAAGCCCGTGAAGAAGAACATCTTGCTCTACAGGCTGGGCGCACGGACGGCCTCGCTTCCCCCTTTGCGCCTGCGTGACAACTTGTCGGCTGAGGGGCAGAGGACTTCCGCCGTGAAGACAATTTGTCATCCCCGGCGCCCTTCAGGACGAGGAGACCGATCCTAAGTGACTCAACTTAAACAACTTGCACGCAGAGGCGCTGGCCACTGACGTGCCTTCCGAATGCAAAGGGAGTGAACCCATGGGGAATCACATCCACGGGGAGAGCAGGAGCCCTAGCGGCCGGAAACAACGCACGGCGCGCTGGCCGATGGGCGTGGCTAGTCCTTTCCTGCTAGTGCTTCTGGCAGTGCCCCTGCCGGCGGAGAGGGCGGGCAACGAATCCCCCGGGTCGGCCCAGGACAACCAGGAACTTGTCTGGCCGCTGCCGCCTGAGCCGCCGCGCGTCCGCTGGATTGGGCAGATCCGCGACCTCAACGACGTAAAGCAGAAAAAGAAAAAGAAGCGAAGCTGGATCGACCGCATCGCCGGTGTCAGGACACGGGATGAGCGGGAGCCGCGGCTCGTCCGGCCCTACGGTATCACGGTCGACTCCCGGGGCCGTATTTACGTTGCCGATGGCTACCAGCGGAGGGTTTTCGTTCTGGATCGCGCTAAACACCGGGTGGAAATGCGCGGTAGTTCCGCCCGCGCCTCGCTGGCCCTGCCCATCGGAGTGGCCCTGGACGACAAGGATCGGCTGTTCGTCTCCGACGCCTTCAATCACTCCATTATCTGTTTTGACCCGCAAGGCAAGGTGCTGGCCCGCTTTGGGCGAAAGAAATTGGAACGTCCGGGCGGGATTGCCGTCGATCGCCGGCGCCGCCGGCTCTACGTCGCTGACGCCAAGGCCCATCGGGTGGCGGTGTTCAACACCCAAACCTTCGCCTTCGAACGTTACGTGGGCAGCCCCAGCACCCCCGGAGTGGGTGAACCGGGACGCTTCGCCGCTCCCACCAATGTCGCCGTCGATCCCAAAGGCAACCTCTACGTCACTGACACCTGGAACCATCGGGTGCAGATTTTCAACCGCCGCGGCCGCTTCCTCCGCGCGTTCGGCAGCCACGGCACCCGCCCGGGCAATTTCGTCCGCCCCAAGGGAATCGCCCTGGACTCAGAAGGCCACATCTACGTGGCGGACGCGGAGTTCAACAACTTCCAGATCTTCACTCCGGAGGGCCAGCCCCTGTTGGCGGTGGGGAGCCTGGGCCAGGATCCCGGACAGTTCACCCTGATTGCCGGCATTTTCATTGACGATGAAGACCAAATCTACACCACCGAGCAGGAAGGCGGACGGGTGCAAATCTTCCAGTACGTTTCGCAATCGAGATCGACTCCCGGAAAGGAGGTGAAGCCGACCACCCCGTAAAAAGCGATCACGAACGGTTCAGCAATTGTCTGTTTCCCTAAGGAGGTAAACGATGAACAAACGCAGAGCCGCAATGGCGATTTTGGCCATCGCGGTAGCGGCCACTCTCGCGTTTGCACAGAACCAGAAGAGCACGGTGATTGGCACGGTGCACGACATCAACTTGCAGGGATGCTTCTCGTGCCACGCACCGCACAACGGCTCTGTGGCGACGGGAGGAACCGACCAGCAGACGGGGCAAATCCTGTTGTGGGACCGAGGGTTCACCGCCCAAACCTTCGGCACCTACGACTCGCCCAGTATGGACAACACGGCTGCTGAAGTCGGTGGCACTCCCATCAGCGCCACTGAGCCGCGTCTCTTCTCGTTCCTGTGCTTGAGCTGCCATGACGGCGTCACCTCGCCGACCCTGATCGGCCCCACCGTCACGGATGCGGTCGGCAACCCGACGAACTCCTTCGGGTTGTCCAACGACCACCCAGTCAACATGGCCCATGATCCGACTCAGGATACGGGCCTGAATCCGGTGGCCACGGTGACGGCGGCGGGGCTGGCGTTGTACGGGACGACCAACACGGTACAGTGTGGAAGCTGCCACAACGTCCACGACAACACCAACTTGCCGTTCCTGCGCATCTCGAACGCGAACTCGGCACTGTGCACTACTTGCCACCTCTAGGCGTAGGCGGCAGCTAGCGCATGCGTGAGGAGGGGCGGGCCACGCCCCTCCTTACCAACCGACGCACAGGAGATGTGGTGAGCCGAATGGCGCTGCCCTACCGGCGTCCGCTGGCGGCAGCAGCTTTGCTGCTGGCGGCCACGGCCTTTCCTGGCTTCGCCCAGGGCCAGGAAAAGCCACTCAGCCTCACGGGTGTGTTCACCACCGGTGTCTACACCGCGAACAACCAGAACGGTCTCGCGGCTCGCGTCAGCACGGTCCCAGCCATCCTCAAACTGAACCTGGACGGCTATCTCGGCCACCCGGACTTCCTCAGCTATCGGGTGCGGCCGCAGTTGAGTGCCGGGGAGCAGGCCACGGATGCGGGTTTCATCACCGGCAACGGTCTCACTCTGACCACCACCTTTCTGCGCCAGCGGAGCTTTCCCCTCACGCTCACCTATTCCAACCTGCAGCGCGAAGAGATCACCTACGGCAGCCTGACCCGGATATCCGGCCTGCGGTCCGTCAGTCACGACCGCAACTTCGGCCTGCAGTGGCTGTTGCGCGATCCCCGCCTGCCCCGGCTTTCCTTTGACCTCGGCCGTTCGCGGAATACCCTCCGGCCGGAAGACCCCCTCATTCCCCAGTACGACTCGCTCAGCCGCCACTACACCTTGGGCATCAATGACCACCTCTGGGGCTGGCGGCTCGATGGCCGGCTGCGCTGGGATAGGTTTTCTTCCGATTTCGCCAACCCCCTCAAGCCCGACTTTATTACCACCGAACTCGACCGGCGCACCTCCCAGTACCGCTTCACCGCCGACCGGCCCCTCGGGAAACATGCCCAGGTGGTGCTCACCGGAGGCGCCATCAACAGCCGCAATACCTTCAACGACCGTCCCTTCGACCAGGACGTTCGCTTCTTCAATGGGATGCTCAACTTCGGCTGGGGCGAGCGCTGGCGGGGCAGCTTCCGCAGCGGCTACAACTCGAACCTCCTCGGCACAGACATCCAGCAGGCCCTCAGCCAGTTGACCGGCGGTGGCGGGGCCGGCACTCCGGGAGCCCAGGCCCTGGCCTTGGTCCCCTTCGAGACGCGGGTCTCCAGCCTGTCCCTCTCCGGCGACGTTCGCTTCCAGGCGCACCGCGATTGGAGCCTCTTCGGCAGCCTCAGCCAGAACAACGTCCGCACCCCCGACGACCAGATCGCCGCCTCCCAGGCCGACTACCTCACTGGCTCCAGCGGGGTGAGCTTCAACCGGAGTTTCTCCTGGGCCACACTGACCAGCCAGTACAGCCTGGACGTCGGCCGGCTGGACTTTGCCGACATCGCCGACAGCCGCATCCTCGGCCATGCCTTCTCCTTGGTGGCCCAGCGGGGCACGGTGGACCGATTGGAACTGACCGGCTCTTATAACGCCTCCACCCAGCGAGTTGACCAGGTGATCATTCTTCGCACCACCAGCCAGTCGGCCGACTTCACCGCCGGCCGCCGGGTGAGCACTCTGGTGGTCCGCGGTGGGCTGGGCATCCAACGCAGCTCCTTCCAGGACGGGGGGATCGACTACGACGCCAACGGGCTCACCTTCCGCGGCAGCGTCGAGCACCAGCGCTTCCAGGTGCACTATTTCCGCAACGTGGTCGACGCCAATACCTTCCAACCTTTCTTGACCAACTTGCCCAGCAGCGCGGGGGCCAGCGCGGTGCTGCTCGGAGCTCCGGTTCGCCTCGTGCTGACCACACTCCGCACCCAGACCCTGACTCTGCAGACCAACCCCTGGCGCCGCCTCGAGGCCAAGCTGAGCTGGACGGCCGGTCGCCAGAACCTCGACCAGCAGATCAACAACGACTATGATCTATTCGATCTGCGGGTGCGCTACCGTTTCCGGCTGCTCACTTTTGAGGTAGGCTATGCTCGCTACGACCAAAGCTTCCTGGCCTTGAGCCAGTTCAAGCGCAGTCGCTTCTTCTTCCGGGTCGAGCGGCCATTCCTGGTGTTCTAGCTATGCGACGCCGATTCGCAGCCCTGGGCCTCCTGAGCGCTGCCCTGCTCCTGGGCGCCGCGGGACTCGACCGCCCGGCGGCAGAACCCCCCCGCCGCCGGATGGCCCCGGCCACCGACGTGGTGGCGACCATTGACTACCTGCGCAGCATCGACTCAGTGCGGCCATACAGTAAACCCCGCTCGTTTTTCGGCAAGCTGGTGGAGTGGGTAGCCGGCCCGGCAGAAACCCCCCGCCTGCTTCGCCCCTACGGGCTCACCCAGGACAGCGAGGGGCGGCTGATCGTCGCTGACCCCGGCGCGCGTGTAGTGCACATCTTCGACTTCGAGCGGCGCAAGTACCGCTACCTCCGCGGGGGACGCCGCCTGCCCTTCCGCTCGCCTGTCGGGGTGGCCGTGGACGCGGCTGACAACATTTACGTGAGCGACTCGGTGCGGGCGCGTATCTACGTGTTCAACAAGAAGGGGAAGTTCATCCGGGCGCTCGGTGACCCGCGCCGCGGCACCGCCTTCCGCCGCCCCACCGGCCTCGCCATCGACCCCGCCCGGCGCTTGATCTACCTCACCGATACTTTGCGCCACCAGCTGCTGGTGCTCGACCTGGGCGGGGCGCTGCTCAAAACCATCGGCCGCCGCGGCACCGGCCCGGAAGAATTCAATTACCCCACCGCGCTCACTCTGGCCGGAGGAAACCTCTATGTGGTGGATGCGATGAACTTCCGCATCCAGGTGCTGACGCCCCAGGGGCGCTTCCTGCGCCGCTTCGGCCAGTTGGGCAATCGCACCGGCACCTTCAACCGCATCAAGGGCATCGCGGCCGACACTGAGGGCCACCTCTACGTTGTCGACGCTTTGTTCGAAACCGTGCAGGTATTCGACCCCGAGGGCCGGTTGCTCTACTACTTTGGCGCCACCGGCAAGGGGCCCGGCGAGTTCGCGCTGCCGGCGGGAATCTACATCGATCCCCGCAACCGTATCTTTGTCGCCGACTCCTACAACCGCCGGGTGCAGGTGTTCCGCTACCGGCGAGTGAGGCCCTGAATGCGTGCCCGGCGCCCCGTTCGGAAACTCGTAGGGCTCTGGTGGCTGTGGTTGCTGTTTCTTCCCGGTCTGCTTCTCCTGCCGAGCGGAACCGGCACAGGCCAGGCGACGAAATCAGATGTGCTGCTTTCCAGCCACAACCTCTCCGCCACCGGCCCCGGGCCTGTCACCTCCTCCGAGCAGGACGCCTGCCTCTTCTGCCACACCCCGCACAGCAGCATCGTGGATGTCACCCCCCTCTGGAACCACGAACTTTCCACCCAGACCTACAACACCTACACCAGTTCCACCTATGATGCCGGGCCGGCGACGCCATCCACCGGGGTGTCGAAGCTCTGCCTGAGCTGCCACGACGGCACCGTGGCCCTGGGCCAGACGGTGTCGGAGGGCTTGATCCCTACTATCGGCAGCATGAGCCCGCAGGCCGTGCTGGGAACCGACTTGACCAACGACCACCCCCTGGGCGTCCAGCCAGTGGACGACGGCCAGTTGGTGCTGAGCCTCTTTCAGAGCCCGCCCCGCAGCAGCGACCCGGCGGTCCAACTGCCCTCCGGCCGAATCGAGTGCACGAGTTGCCACGACCCGCATAGCCAGGCTCTCGATGCCGTGGCGCAGGATTTCTTGGTGCGCTCGAATAGTGGCGGGGTGGTCTGCCTCGCCTGCCACGACCCCAACCGGCCCCAGCCCAATGCGTTGAACGGATGGTTCTCGGGGGCGCACTCCACCGCGGCGAACACGGTGCCCACCAGCGTCTCCTTTGGCCCCTACGGCAGCGTCACTGCCAACGCCTGCGGCAACTGCCACAGCCTGCATGGCATCGGGGCTGCCTCGGCAGCCCGGCTGCTGCGGGCGGCCGAGGAGGCAACCTGCAACCTCTGCCACGCCGGAGTGAACGCGTCGCCGCCCCTACCCAACGTGCTGGGGGAGTTTGCCAAGACCTTTGCCCACCCCACCACCATGCTTTCCGGCCTGCACGATGCGGCCGAGAATGCGTTTCCGCTCAGCACGAACCGGCACGCCGAATGCACCGACTGCCACAACCCACACGGCGCCAGCAGCACCGGGGGGGCCGTCAGTCCCCCGGGGGTGGAGGCCGCGTTGCTGGGAGCCAGTGGCTTCAATGGCGGCACCCCCCTGCAACCGGCGGCGAACGAATTTGAGGTCTGCTACAAGTGCCATGCGGATAGCACGAATAAACCCCAAGCCACACCCGGTTACAGCGCCTTCGGGCGGACGCCGCGACGACAGACCGACAACCTGGTCCCCGACCCCTACAACGCGCGGCTGGAATTCAACTCCACGGTGTCACGGCACGACGTCGCCAGTCCGCGCGGCGGGCCGGGCAGCAACAACACCGTTCCTAGCCTGCGGCCGGCGATTCGACTCCCCAACGGCACCCCGGGACGCTCGCTGGCTGTGGGTACTTACATCTACTGTACCGACTGCCACAACAATGAGGCCGCCCGAAACTTCGGTGGCACGGGACCCAACGGCCCGCACGCCTCCACCAACCAGCATCTCTTGGTGCAACCCCATCCCATGAACCCGCCCCCGGCTGTCCCCGGAGACCAGCTGGGCGAGGTGGTCTTTATCAGTGGGGCGGTTACCTATCCCTTGTGCAACATGTGTCACTACATTGACCGGGCGGAGAACCCCAACGCCATCCTGAACGATGGCACCTTCCGGCACCGCATTCACATCCGGGGGGGCAGTCTCTCCTGCGACAACTGCCATGACCCGCACGGCATTCAGGGCGGCAACCTGGTCAACAACCCCAGCTTGATCAATTGGGACCTGGCCATGGTCGGCCCCAATACCGCCAACCAGGGCCCGCGACTCGATCGTGCCGGCGTCTACAGCGGCAGCTGCTTCCTGCGGTGCCACAACAACAACCATAACCCCAGGAGTTACTGAAAAGCTGCTCTGGCCGAAGGGCTAATGGGCTCGCCGGACGGAGGGGGGCTCCCCGGGGAAGCGGCAGCCTGGCGCCGCTTTGCCAATCTCGGCCCAAGGGCAATCGCGTTGGCAAAGAACTGACTGAATCGGTGCCGGCAACAGGTTTCCGCAGGCCTGAATTTGCCCGCGGACGGGGCCGAGGATCAGAGCTCCCGCAGCGCCGCGGCCACGGGCAAGCGCGCCGCGCGAATGGCGGGGAACACCCCGCCGATCAGACCCATGCCCAATGCGTAGAGCATCCCCTGGACGAGCAACGCGGGAGTGACGGCGAAGGCAAAGGCGATCTGGCTGAAGGTTTGCCAGTTCAGCGTAGCAGTGTGGAAGCCATCGAAGGCGAGATAGGCGAGCCCGCCACCGATCAGCCCCCCGACGAGAGCCAGCAGCAAAGATTCCGCCAGGACAGAAATGACCACCGGACCTCCGCCAAAGCCCAGGGCACGCAGGGTGGCGATCTCGCGGGTACGTGCGCTGACCGCCGTGTACATAGTGTTGAGGGCCCCGAAAACCGCTCCGATGCCCATCAACCCCGCGACCAGACTGCCCAGAACGGTGATGAGACCGTACAACAGGCGTGATTGCTCCGCGTAATAGTCACTCTCCCGCAGCACCCTGACATTGAGCCGCGGATCCGTGGTCAGGGCCTCCTTGAACTCGTCAAAGGCCGCGGGCGAGTCCAGCTTGACATACACGGACTGCACTGTGCTGCCCCGTCGGTAGGCCGGCTGCAGGACTTTGACATCGCACCAGAGCTCTGAGTCCGCCACCGTGCCGCCCGCGGAGAAGATCCCCACAACCGTCCACTCGCTCTTCCCCCAGCGCAACCCGGAGCCAAGTTCAACTCCGGAGAACTCTTGCGCGGCACCACTGCCCACGATGATTTCGTTCCGGCCCGGCTGGAAGCGGCGACCGGCCACGATTTGCACTCGCTCCCGAACCGCAAAAGCGCTCGGCTCCACGCCGCGCAACGGCACGTTGGCGTCGGTCCCCGACGAGCGCTTGGGCAGGTCGACGATTACGAAAAGCTCCGCCGAGGCCACGGGGCCGTCAGCCCCGCGGACTATCCCGGGCGCATCAGCGATGATCCGCGCCTCCTCCCGGTAGAGAATACTGGTCATCTCGGTGTCGCTCCCGGCGCGCATTACAATGGCGGTACCGGGCGAACCCGTCGCGGCCATGGTGGCGCGCAAGCCTTCCGCCATCGAGAGCACCGCCGTGAAGACCGCGACCACACCGGCCACCCCAAACACCGCCACCGCTGATGAGCTCCAGCGTTCTTTGAGAGTACGCAAATTGAGCAGGGTCACCGCGGTGACCTGAGAAACCCAACCGAAAGCATGGACGCCCATGGTCAGATTCTTCGCAAGGCGTCAACGACCCGCAACCGCATGGCTTGGACCGCGGGCAGGATTCCGGTGGCCAGGGCCAGGATAGCCACGAAGACGATCCCCAGCAGCAGATCCCTCGCCGGAAAGTAGAAGATGGGCAATGCTCCTCCGGTGGGATCCCCGCGTTCGATCAGCCACCAAGCGAGCCCCAGGCCCAAGCCCCCGCCCAGCCCGGCCAGAACCATGGATTCCGACAGAACTAGGACCAGCACCAAACCATTGGAGTAGCCCAGCGTTTTGAGCACGGCTAACTCGGTGACCCGCTCGCGAACGGATTGCATCATGGTATTGCCCACCACCAGGAGAATGGTGAAGAAGACCGCGCTGAGAATGGCGGCGATGATCGTACCGATATCGCCCACCTGCTTGGCAAAAGCCTGGATGAAAGCCTTCTCCGTGGAGGTCTTGGTTTCGTAGAAGGAGTTGGCGAACGTGCTGTCGATACGGTCGGCGATCTCCACCGCCCGCGCCGGGTCGTCAATGCGAATGATGTACCAGCCGACCATTCCCTTCGCAAACGCCCGGGCTTCATTGAAGTAGTCGTAGTGAAAAAGGAACTGCGTGGTATCCGTGCCCTCTTCAGCGCCGTCATAAATCCCCTCCAGGACAAATTCCCAGGTGCGAGAGCCGTCTTGGCGCTGCCAGATGGTGGCCTGGATGGGGATGCGGTCGCTGATCTTCCAGCCATACCTTTCGGCGGTGGTTCGGCCGGCGATGGCGCCGGTGCGGTTGGCCATCCAGGCTTTCTTCTGCTCTTCCGGAAGGATGAATTCCGGATACAGCCGCAGGTAGCGCTCAGGGTCGACCGGCATTTGGGCGAAAAAGTTCTTGGGGTCCTGGTAGATGCCCCCGAACCAAGTAGCAGAGGCGATGTCCACCACGCCGGGGATCGCCTGGATACGAGCCTGATAGCTCTCGGGCAGCAACTGGATGATCGAGACCTTGTGAATCAGCACCAGGCGGTCGGCACCGGTGACATCAATGCCCATGCGGAAGGCCATATTGATGGCCGCCAAATACCCGTAGAGCAGAAACGCCACCAGGATGGAGAGCAGGGTGAAGGTGGTCCGCACCTTCTTGCGTCGCAGGTTGCTCCAAATCAGCGGCCAGAACTTCATTCCACCGGCTCCGTGCTCAGGGTGCCTTTGTTGAGGTAGAGAGTGCGTCGGGCGCGCGCGGCCGCATGGGGGTCGTGGGTGACGATGACGATCGTCTTACCGTGCTGGCGGTTCAGGGCCTGGAGCAAAGCCAGGATCTCATCTTCCGACTTGCGGTCGAGATCCCCCGTCGGTTCGTCGCAGAGAAGCAGGGTGGGGTCGGCCACAATCGCCCGGGCGATGGCGACCCGCTGCTCCTGGCCGCCCGAGAGCTGCCGGGGATAGTGCCTTGCGCGATCGGCCAGACCCACCACGGAGAGAGCCGTGGTGACGTGCCGCTTGCGCTCAGTGCCCGACAACGGGGCCAGCAACAATGGCAGTTCGACGTTGCGCTCAGCCGTGAGGACGGGCAGGAGGTTGTAGAGCTGAAAGACAAAGCCGACATGCTGGGCCCGCCAGCGGGCCAGCTTGCCGTCGGCCATGTGGTCGATGCGCTCCCCCGCCACCTCCACCGAACCTTGGGTGGGCCGGTCGAGTCCGGCGATGAGGTTGAGCAGGGAAGTCTTGCCCGAGCCGGACGGGCCCATCAGGGCGAGGAAATCGCCGGAAGCCACTTCCAGATTCAGTCCCTGAAGGACGTCGATGCGTTCTCCCCCGCGATGAAACACCTTATGCAGGTCTTTCACCTTGACGAGAATGCTGTCGGTAACCATCAACCTCACCTCTTCGGGTAGCCGCGCGTCGCGGTAATTCTCGCTTAGCGGGCGATGACTTTGTCTCCGTCCCCCAGGTCGTCGGGACCTTCGACAACCACTTGCTCGCCCCGGCTGAGGCCGGAAACCACCTCCACCTGGTCGCCTTCTGCCGCGCCGAGTCGGACGGCGCGTCGCTCCACCCTATCCTGGTGCAGAACATAGACCACGTCACGCCCGGCTTCGCGGTGCAGAGCAGCCCGCGGAACCAGCAGGCGGGGCCGACTCTCACCGGCCTCTTCCAGGCCCAGGAAGGTCACCTTGACCCCCATATCCGGAAAGATGCGGGGGTCAAGCTGCTCGAAGGCGATGCGCACCCGCACAGTCGCCTTCTGGCGGTCAGCCGCCGGAACGGTGGTGATGACCCTGGCGGCAATCTGCCAATCGGGATAGGCGTCCAGAACCGCCTCGACTGGCTGGCCCGCTTTGACCCGGGCTATATAGCTCTCGTTGACGTCCACCTCGATCTCCAGCGAGGTCATATCCACGAGGGTACATATACCGGTGCGGGTGAAGCCGCCGCCGGCAGAGATGGGGGAAATCATCTCGCCGGGCTGGGCATCCTTGGAGATAGCCACACCCGCAAAGGGAGCGCGGATTACCGTGTCATCGAGGTCACGGTGGCGGACGGCGACCTGGCGTTCCGCCACGGCCACTTCCTCGCGGCCGAGGGCGAGCCGAGCCTTGAGCGAGTCAACTTCAGCCTGGGCGGCGTCGAGTTCCGCTTGACTGGAAACACCCTCCGCCGCCAGCGTGCGGACTCGCCCGAGAGTCAGGTTGGCCTCATGCAGCCGGACCTCGGTCTCGGCCAGAGCCCGCCGCGCCGCCGCCAGCTGGGCCTCGGCCAAGGCCAAGTCGGCGCGGGGGGTAGCATTGTCGAGTCGGGCCAGCACCTGTCCTTCCCGAACCCGCATGCCCTCTTCCACCAGCACCTCCACGACCTTGCCGGTGACCTTGGAAGAAACCGTAGCCCGGCGTCGGGCGGTGACGTAACCGGAAGCGTTGAGCACCGCGCCGGACCGGCCGCCGGAGGTTTCCCGCACGGTCGCCGTGCGCACGCTTGCCCCCGGCCGTTTCCCCCGCCACCACCAACCCCCGAGAGCAAGAATCGGCAAAAGCAGCGCCACCAGGATCCATAGAGTCCATCCCGGTTTCCGGGCGTTGGGGGAACTGCGGTCGATGCGCAGCTCCTTTAGGCGATCGTGCTCGTCTGCCATGGCCGTATCGGGAAGCGTAGATGCACCAAATCATAAACCAAAATGTGCTCTGGCGGAAATCGGAACCCAGGGCGCGTCCCAACCGCTAGGACTGTGCGTCGGCACGCCCCCATTGGGGCGCGAGTGGTGAACCGCGCGAACCGGTTCCCCCGGGACCTCAATACACGCCTTCGAACCGGAGGGGACCGCAAAGAAGGGCGGAGTGTTACCCCATGAGGCGGCTTTCGAGTCGGCTACCAGTGCTTTCCCATCGGAAGCGAGGCCGCCCCGGGATCAGCGTGGGAACGGATACATCAGCCAGCCCAGGCCCAGCCCGACCGCCATAAACAGCAGGAAAGTCCAGAGAAAATACTTGGCCCGCTGCCGCCAGTGCTTCTTACTCAAAAAGGTGAACACCAGCGAAGTGAAGAAAGCAAAAACGGTCATCGCCTGGAAGTGCGTCAGCTCCAGGACCTGAGCCAGTAAACCCATCGCTACTCCTTCTTCCCCACCGCGATGTCGTAGGCATCCAACGCCGTCAGCAGGTTCAGGATTCCAGCACACAAAAAGAACACCGTGCCGTAATCTCCCAGCGCCCGATCCATGTATATCCGCCCCCATCCTGCCAGTTCGGCGACAAAAAACATCACTCCGGCGCCCAGGTCTCCCAAAAACCCGAGAAAATGCAGGAGAGCAACAAACAGCCCCTGGCTGCGAGCAAACGGCGGAGCGTACAGTTTGCCGCCCATGGCCAACCCCAGGCCCCCCATCACTATGATGGAAATAGAAAAGACCAAGGCCCGGTCGAATTTTTTCAGCAACAGGTGACCCAGCCCCGGCACCGCCCAGCCCAACGCGCCCAACAGCCAGGGCCGGCCGGAGGCCCGCTTCGCGGCCACCGGCACTTGTCCGCTAGCTGTCTTGTGGGTTTCGGCTTCTCCCATCATTCTCACCCTAGGATGCGCACGATTTCGTTCTGCACCGCGCCGGTTACCTCGGCGCTCTCCTCGTCCACATACACATCCACCTCCAGGCGCACGCCGAATTCGGGTTGATAGATGCCGGGCTCGATGGAAAAGCAAGTGCCCGGGATGATCGCCCGCTCGTCGTGCGTCTCTAAGTTGTCCATATTCGCTCCACTCCAATGCACCTCTTCGCCGATGGAGTGGCCGGTGCGATGCACAAAGTAGTCGCCGTAGCCGTGCTGCCGGACGACGCCGCGGGCCACGTCGTCCACCTGATAGCCGCGGATTGTCTCCCTCCGCGCCACCGCCCCGCGTACGAACTCCACCGCGGCGTCGCGGGCGGCGCGTACCACCGCAAACACCTTGTTGTAGCGCGCCGGTACCTGGGCACCCACGTAGCCTACCCAGGTAATGTCGTAGTAGACCCCCTTAGTCTGGCTCTGCTTTCCCCAGATATCAAGCAACACCCAATCACCGGCGCGAATCGGGCGCGAGCTCTGTGGGCGCGGTTCGTAGTGGGGATTGCCGCTGTTTTCGTTCACCGCCACGATGGGTGGATCCGCGGTGGTCAACCCCCGGGCCGCGAACTGCTCCAGGATCCATTGCTGCAAGTCATATTCGCCCAGTTCCTTCCTGTCCTTCACGTGGACAGCGATGCGCTCGAAAGCAGCTTGCATGATTTTATCAATGATCTTCCCCGCGGCTTGGTGCATCCCCCACTGCGCCGGCGACCAGCGGGCCTCAAACTGCTGCACCAAGTCGGCGGAACTGACCACCTCTTTCCCCAAACTCCGCACCAACTCCACTGTGCCGGCGTCCACCAACGAAACGTAGGGAATGTGGTTCAGCGGCGAGTACTGCATGGCGATTGTCTTGGCTCGGCCCAACAACGCCGCCAGCTTCTCCTGCTGCTCCCCCCAGGCAACGTATTCGTGCTTCTCGCCCGGCAAGGGATCAAGCCGCGCCGACTCAATCCGGTGCACCAGCTTCTGCGGCGCCCCCGTCGCCGGAATGAAGTAGTACCAGCGCCGGGTTACCATCGCTGGCTCCAGCCCCAGGACGCGGTAGGCAATGGGGTCGCGGCAGTGGAAATCGTAGAGCAGCCACCCATCAAACCCCCGCCGGGGGAGCTCGGCCTGAATCGCCTTGAGGTCAAACGCCACCCCGGGCTCACCTCTGGGCCATCACTACCCGCCACTTCTCTTCCGGGGGCGCCGGAGTGGCCAGACTCACCAACACCAAGGCGAGCAGCGAAAAAACGAGCGCCGGGATGACCGCATCCACATCCTGGGCAAAGGCGACGACTGCGCTCTCCGACCCCAGGTCCGCAATCAGGTTCCACCCGATGGTCGTGGCGGTGCCCACCAGGATGGACGCCAACGCCCCCCGAGCGTTGGCCCGCTTCCAGAAGAAGGCCGCCAGCACCACCGGCGTCACCCCCGCCCCATAGACCGTGTAGGCATAGAGCGCCATGCGCAAGATCGACTCGGTGTGCGCCGCCAATACGACCGCCATCACCCCGAGGGCGATAACAATCAGCCGGGAAAAGATCAGGACCTGTCGCTCACTGGCCTGCGGATTCAAGAAGCGATGATAGACGTCATGGATCAGGTTGCTGGCCGGAGAAAACAAGTAGTTGTTGCCGGTGGAAATCACCTTGGCGAATATGCCGCCCAGCAGAATCGCCCCCAGCAGAGACGGCAGAGCGGCGCGGGCGGCCACCGGGATGATTTCGCGCGGCACCGCATCTTTGTAAAGGCTGCTGCCCACCACCGCCAGCGCCACAATGACCGTCTCCAGCACCAGCGTGCCCACGATCCAGCCGGCAACGGAAATCTTGGCGTCCCGCTCACTGCGCGCCGAGAAGAATTTCTGGTACATCGCCTGGTTGCCCAAGAGCAGAAACATCACCGGCAGAAAGAAGTTCAACGCCTGGTACCAGTGGGCCACCGGCCGGGGTGAGTCCGACGGGCCCAGCAGCGCGAAATGGCTGTCAGGCAGGACAGCCCGGATGCCCTCCCATCCCCCGGCGTAGCCAACCAGAACCGGAAGGGCGATGCAGGCGGTGATGGTTACCAGCAAGCCGATGACGAGGTCGAGGTAGGCGACCGAACTCATCCCGGCGAGCGCGGTAAAGATGATCACGAACGCCGCCAGGATGTACATCCCCTCCTGGCGGCCGATGGCGTCCGGGAAAATCAGGTGCAGGATGTCGCCCCCGGCACGAAACTGGTAGCTGGTGATGGTGGTATAGGCGATCACGATGGCCAGTGTGCCGAAAAGGCGCGCGAAGCGGTCGTAGCGGGCCTCCAGCAAATCCGGCACGGTGTACTGCGCAAAGCGACGCGCCCGGCCGGCAATCAGGGCAATGACGATCAACCCCGCCCAACCCCCCGCCGGTTGCCACAGCGAAGAAAATCCGTTGTGAAAGGCGTTCTCCGCCCCGGCAAACAGGCTGCCCGCGCCGATCCAGCTCGACAGCAACGTGAAGATCAGCACCGGCCACGTCAGACTCCGGCCGGCGACGATGAAGTCGGCTTCGGTCTTGACAGAAAAGCTGCGGTAGATGCTGACCGCCAGCAAGGTTGCCAGAATCCCGATGAGGACGACGGCGTAAACCACTCCCGCTCCTGCCCACAGACTCACCCGCCAGCGTCCCTGGCGGGAAAGAGAAAAATTTACTCCGACTCGCCTGCACCGGCGCCAGGACGGGCAGACCCGAGCCGGAGCCGTTCGAGAACCGTGGCGGCGTCGAGCCCCGCCACTTCAATCCGCTTGTGGGGAGCCCGGTGACCAGCGGCTATCTTAATGGAACTTTTCGGCAGGCGCAAACACTCGGCCAGCAGCGCTACCACCGCCTGGTTGGCGCGCCCCTCGAGCGCCGGTGCCGTGACCCGCAGGCGCAACGCCCCGGCGTGTGTCCCGGCAATCTCTTCCCGCCGTGCCCGCGCCTGCACCTTGACGCCAAACCTCACCATTCCACCCCGGGTTTCAATCTTCAGGCTCATCGGCTGGGTCGAGCCCCGAACAGCGCGGTGCCCAGGCGAACTTGGGTGGCTCCCTCTTCGATGGCTACTTCGAAGTCGTGGCTCATCCCCATGGACAACTCGCCCATCTCCACCCCCGGAATCCGCCGCCGCTCCAGCTCTTCAGCCAGCTCCCGCAAGCGCCGGAAGAAGGGCCGCACGCGCTCCGGGGGGTCGAGGTAAGGCGGGATGGTCATCAGCCCTTTCACGCCCAGCGCCTCCAGCGGGGCGATCCGCGCCACCACTTCCACCAGCCGAGCCGGCTCCACCCCCTGCTTGGTCGGCTCCTCGCCGAGGTGCACTTGGATCAGCACTGGCAGTTTCCGGCCCAGGCGCGCGGCGGCGGTGGCCACTCGCTCCGCCAGCCGCACACTGTCGAGCGAATCGACCCGCTCGAACAGCTCCACCGCCCGCTTGGCTTTGTTGGCTTGCAGGTGGCCGACCAGGTGCCAGGTAGCGGCCGGCAGCGCTAATCCCTGCCGCTTCTCCTCGAACTCCTGGACGCGGTTTTCGCCAAAGTGGCGCACCCCCACCCGGTAGGCCTCCGCAATGCGGTCCGGGGCAACGAGCTTGGTGACCGCCACCAGGGTGACCTCATCCCGGCGGCCAGCCCGTTGGCAGGCCGCCTGGATGCGTTCCTGCACCCGTTCCAGGTTCTCGGCCACGGAGAGTGCGCCGGCTTGACTCATGGCTACCAAATTGTAGCATCCTCGCTGTAACCTGGCGCCTCGCTCCGCCTCCAGCCAACCTCAATTGAGGCTCGGGCCGGTCTCCCATCGTCCGAGCAGAATCGTGTTATAGTATTACGTGCGTACGCTGATTTGCCACGAACCCACGCCCATCACCGGCAAAGCGCGGGTTCGCCGCTTCGACAACAGGCTGGGCAGGCGCGCGGCTTTGCCGCCAAGGAGCGCCCGCAGCCTTACGGGCCGATCCAAACGCCCTACTAGCTGCTGTTAATATGCGAGACCCACCCGCACGGGGCCGCTTCTTCAGCTTCGAAGGCATTGACGGTTGCGGCAAGACCACCCAGCTCCATCTCTTCGCTGACTACCTCAAGCGCCTCCACCTCCCCTTTCTGGTGACGCGCGAACCGGGCGGCACGCAACTGGGCGAGCGCATCCGCAAGATTCTCCTCGCCCGGGACAGCGCCCGGATGGAGGCGCGCACCGAGTTACTGTTGATGTTCGCCTCCCGCGCCCAGCACGTGGCCCAGGTCATTCGCCCGGCCCTTGCCCGGGGCACCATCGTGCTCTCTGACCGCTTTACGGACGCTTCCCTCGCCTATCAGGGGTATGGCCGCGGCGTCGATCTCCGTTTTATCCGCCAGCTCGAACGCTTCGCCTGCCAGGGCCTGAAGCCCACTCGAACCTTCGTGATTGACATCGAACCCCGGACCAGCGTCCGCCGCGCCCGCCAACGCAACACCGCCACCCGGCGGGACGAAGGCCGCTTCGAGCAAGAAACCGTGGACTTCTACCAGCGCGTCCGCCACGCCTACAAGGTCTTGGCCCGCCAGGAACCCCGGCGGGTGAGAATCATCTCCGGTGAAGACAGCATCGAGGCCGTTCACCAGAGGATCGTGGCCCAGGCTCGCCCTCTGCTTGCCGGGGTGCGCCGGAAGGCCCAGCCATGACATTTGCCGACTTCGTGGGTAACCCGCGAGTGGTTGCCACGGTGCAGCGCATGCTGTCCAGCGGGCGCATTCCGCCGTCTCTGCTGTTCGCCGGCCCGAAAGGAGTCGGAAAGTTTATCCTGGCGACCTTGCTCGCCCGCGCCGCCAACTGCCAGCAAGGTCAGGGAAACATCTGCGGGAGATGCGAGAGCTGCCGCGCCCTGGCGGCGCTCGACGACCTGAGAGAGCTGCAGCGCGCCGCACTGGCCGCGCGGGGCAGCGCCAGTCCGGACAGCGTACCTCTCATCCTCCGCCCGCACTCCAGTGTGTCCGTGCTCGTCCCCGACGGGCCCTACATTCGCGTCGGCCAGATGCGCTACGTGGTCCGCCAGGCCTACAGGATGCCCGCCCACGGACACCGCAATCTGTTCCTGATTGACCAGGCCGAGCGCCTGCGCTTCGATTACGCCGACATCTTGCTCAAGGTTTTGGAGGAGCCCCCGGAACACACCACGCTGATCCTGGTGACCGCGGCGCCCTTCGAACTCCGCCCCACCATTCGCTCCCGCTGCATTCCCCTGTATTTCGCTCCCCTCACCGGCGCCGAAATCGAGCGGTACCTGCAGACCCACAAACCCGCCTGGAAGAAAAAGGAGCGGGAAATCGCGGCCGCTTTCGCCGCCGGCAGCCTGGGCCTCGCCTTGAACCTGGACTTGGAGCTCTACCTCCAGGTGCGCCGCGACGCCCTGGAAGTGCTCCGCGCGGGTGTGCGCCGGGAACTCAATCCCGGGCGGCTGTTTGCGGCCACCGCCGCCCTGGCCAGCAAGAAGCCTCGAACCCCCAGCCCCCTCGGAGAAGGCCAGCCGGGGTTCGAGTTTTCTCTTGACATCTTGTACAGTCTTCTGACAGATATAGTGTATTGGAAAGTCGGCACTCCCGAACGCGGATTCCACCATCCCGATTTACGGAGTGAACTCCAGAGCTGGGGCTGCCAGGTCTCCTGGCAGTGGTTGAATCAAGCGGTAGGGCATCTGGACCGGATAGAAGGCTGGCAGCGCCGCAACGTCAGCCGGCAGCTAGCCCTGGATGCTTGGGCCGTAGGGCAGGCCCCCTCTTTTTGAACGGTCCGGCGAACCAATCTGCTTGTCCGGTGCATCTACATAAGTAGGTAGCGGACAGGCTTCAAGAGGGCACC